>NZ_CP014224.1:0-342500 GCF_001697185.1 Wenyingzhuangia fucanilytica
ACTTTTTGATGACTAAGCATAAAAAAATGCCTTTAGGTAAAAGCCTATTGGCATATCCTTTATCGGTATTATTTTATTTAGTTTACGGACTTTTATTGTGTGTTTTTCATCCAATACAGTGGGTATCACTAAAAGTAGGAGGATACAAGGCGCATAAAAAAACAGTAGATGTTTTAAACGGATTGTTAACTTTATCTTTATGTGTTTTAGGAACAAGAGTAAAGTTTATCAATAAGTATAAGTTTGATAATTCTGTTCCGCATATTATTGTTTCTAATCATCAAAGTACACACGAAATTTCTCCCTTAGGTTGGTTTTTTAGAAAGTTACATCCTAAATATGTAGCTAAAAAAGAATTAGGAAAAGGATTGCCAAGTGTTTCTTTCAATTTAAAATATGGAGGATCTGCCTTGATTGATAGAAAGGATGCTAGACAAGCTTTGTCTGAAATAGGAAAGTTTGCTAAATATTTAAAGGCAAATAAGCGTTCTGGAATTATTTTTCCAGAAGGGACAAGGAGTAGAGATGGACAACCTAAACGTTTTTCAGAAAATGGTTTAAAGATTTTAACCAAATTTGCTTCCAATGCAGTTGTGATTCCTGTAAGTATTAACAACTCATGGAAACTGTGGGAGTACGGACAATTTCCTATGAATATTGGGGTAAAAATGACCATCGAAACTCACGAGCCAATAGCTGCTGCAGATAAATCTTTTGAGGAATTGTTTGCTGAGGTTGAGCAAAAAGTAAAGAGTAAGATTAATTAATCTTTAAGTTTAAACTCATCTCTATCTCTTAAAAATCCAAACTTTTCTCTTACTTTATCTAAGTGATTTATTTTTATGTTGATTTGTTTAATGGTTTTAGAATCTTTTAAATCAATTAAAGTTTCTCCTAAAGGATCAATTACTTTAGAATCTCCTTGGTATTTAAGGTCGTTCCCATCTATACCAATTCTATTTACGGCTACTACATAACTCATATTTTCAATAGCTCTAGCAGTTAATAACTGATTCCAAGGAAAAGATCTTTTGGCTGGCCAATTGGCAACATATAAAGCCAAATCGTAATTATTAGTATTTCTAGACCAAACAGGAAAACGTAAGTCGTAGCATACAAAAGGTTTTATTTTCCAACCTTTATAGTTAATAGTGGTAGTTTTTTTTCCAGGAGTATAGGCTTCGTTTTCATTACCATATGAAAACAAATGTTTTTTATCGTAAGTAGCCTCTATACCGCTTGGGGTAACAAAGAAAAACCTATTGTAGTATTTGTTTTTTTCTTGAATGCTTAAAGAACCACAAATAGCACAGTTTAATTTTTTGGCAGTTTTTAACATCCATAACACAGAAAGTCCATCCATGGTTTCTGCTACTTTAGAAGGTTCTAAACAAAAACCAGTTGAAAACATTTCGGGCAAAACAATTAAATCTGTTTTGATGTCGTTTAACTGTTTGTCTAAGTTTGCAAGGTTTTCTAGGTTGTTCATCCAAATAATATCGGTTTGAACAAGGGTGATATTTAATGAATCTGACATAATATTTCTGTAGCTTTTTTTATAGTTTCGTCTGTTTTAGCAAAACAAAAACGCAATACTTTCTCATCTAACTGATTGGTGTTAAAAACGGAAATAGGAATGGTAGCAATTCTAAATTCTTTTACCAGTCTTTTCGCAAAATCAACATCGTTTTCTTGAGTAATAGTATCATATTTTAACAATTGAAAATAAGTTCCTTTAGTAGGAGTAAAGGTAAATTTACTGTTTTTTATTCCATCTAAAAATAAATTTCTCTTGTCTTGATAAAATTGATTTAAATAATTGTAGTTATTCTCATCTTGAATATAAGTGGCAAATGCTTTTTGATAAGGGGTATTGATGCTAAAAACATTAAACTCATGAACTTTAATAAATTCATCCATTAAATGTTTTGGAGCAGCAGTATAGCCTATTTTCCAACCTGTGTTATGAAAAGTTTTTCCAAATGATGCAATCACAAAACTATGCTCTTTTAAGGTTGGGTATTTACAAGCACTTTCGTGAAGTAAACCATCATAGGTCATGTGTTCGTATACCTCATCGCTTAAAACAATAATATTGGTGTTTTTAATAAGGTTTTGCAAAGCAAGCATGTCGTTATTGGTAAACAAAGTACCCGTTGGGTTTAGTGGAGTGTTTACTATCATCATTTTTGTTTTGGAATTTATTTTGCTTGCTACTTCATCCCAATTTATTTTGTAATCTGGGTAGTTAAGCTGAATAAAAACAGGAACGCCTCCATTGAGTTCCACCACAGGTTCATAACTATCAAAAGCGGGCTTAAAAATAATTACCTCATCGTTTTGATGAACAAAAGCTGTAATGGCATTAAACAAAGCTTCGGTAGCACCAGCAGTAATGGTAATTTCGGTTAAAGGATTGTATTGGGTTTGATGGCTTTTGTAAATTTTATGAGCAATCACCTCTCTAAGTTCTAGGTCACCACGCATAGGAGCATATTGGTTGTGACCATTTTGCATGGCCTCTGTAACCAATTGTTGTAATTTTTCCGAAGTTTTAAAATTTGGAAACCCCTGTGATAAATTAATAGCATCGTATTGATTTGCCAAAGCAGACATGGTAGAAAAAATACTTTCGGAAAGCTTAGGTAATTTAGAGATTTGCATAGTTATATTTAGTTTTGGATATGATAAAAATAAGGATTGATTTGTGATTTATATTCAATAAGCCTTTTAAATCCATAGATAAATCTTACTTTTGGAGGTAGTAAAATGATACGTTTTAATGAAGAAAGATACAAAAGTTGTAGTTTTAGGAGGTGGTAGTTGGGCAACCGCTATTGTTAAAATGTTGTGCGAAAAGGTAGATCAAATAGGTTGGTATATGCGTAATAATACTGCTATTGAGTATATTAAAGAGCATAATCATAACCCCAATTATTTAACTTCGGTAGAATTTAAAGTAGATCAACTTTATTTATCAGATGATATTAATGAGCTAGTTGACTATGCTGAGATCATTATTTTCGCTATACCATCTGCTTTTTTAAGTGCAGAACTTTCAAAATTAACAGTTTCGTTAAAAGATAAAACGGTATTTTCGGCAATTAAAGGAATTGTTCCTGAAACAGGCTTAATTGTAGGAGAGCATTTAAATGAAATGTATGAGATTCCTTTTGAAAATATTGGAGTTATCACAGGGCCTTGTCATGCAGAAGAAGTTGCTTTAGAGCGATTGTCTTATTTAACTATTGCTTGTCAAGATGAGGCTAAAGCAAAATGTTTGGCTGATTGTTTAACCTCTGATTATATTTTCTGTAAAACTTCTGATGATATTATTGGAACGGAATATGCAGCCATGTTAAAAAATATTTATGCTATTGCAGCAGGAATTGCACATGGTTTAGGCTATGGTGATAATTACCAAGCGGTGTTGATGTCTAATGCGGTAAGGGAAATGAAGCGATACATTAAAAAGGTTCATAAAATGAAACGTAACATTAATGATTCTGCTTATTTAGGAGATTTGTTGGTAACGGGATATTCTACTTTTAGTAGAAACAGAATGTTTGGAACCATGATTGGTAAGGGATATACTGTAAAATCTGCCATGATGGAAATGAAAATGGTTGCCGAAGGGTATTATGCTGTAAAATCTGCTTATGAAATTAATCAGGTAAATGGAGCAAGAACACCTATTATTGATACGGTATATAGTATTGTTTACGAAGGTAAAAGCCCTAGGAAACACTTTAAAATATTGTCTGAGAATTTAGATTAATATTTGAGGTGTTGAATTGCTTAATTGCTGAAAGGTTTAATCGATTTATAAAAAGGTTGATTGTTTTATCGTTTAAGCGACTTAACGAATTCTACAAATAAACTTTTTAACGAGCTATAATCCCTTCTTTATTTAATTGTTTAATCATTCTTAAAGCACCTTCTTTAATAGTGTTTTTTTCAAACACATATTTTTTATCATACATGGTGTTGCCAATAAAAAAAGTAGTGTTAAAAAAGTTGGTCAACTTAAATAAATCTGGTTGTACTAGTTCTACTTTAGCAAAAGATTTAGCTGGTAATTTCTGAATGGTTTTACGCATTACAGAAGTTTCAATCATTTTGTCCTCATCATATCCCTTAGAAACAATAATAGCCATTTCTACATCTTGACTTCTATCGTTTATTAAATACGCATTCCAATCTTCGCATTGAAATTCTTCATTGTATTCCTTTACAATGGCCATAAAAACGTCTTTAACTTCAGGTATTTTAATGTCTTTTTTCATGATATAAGAAAAGGGATAAAGTAAAAAGTTGTAAAGTTTTAGCTTTACAACTTTTTAGAAATCATTTTTTAGTTGATAGATTTAAATTGCTCTAAGAAACGAACATCGTTTTCGTAAAACATTCTAATATCTGGAATTTGATATAACAACATTGCAATACGTTCTATACCCATTCCAAAAGCGTATCCACTATATTTTGTAGGATCAATATTGGCATTTTTTAATACGTTAGGGTCTACCATTCCGCATCCCATAATTTCTAGCCAACCTGTACCTTTGGTAATTTTATAATCTGTTTCTGTTTCTAGTCCCCAATAAATATCAACCTCGGCACTTGGCTCTGTAAATGGGAAGTAAGAAGGGCGTAAACGTATTTTAGATTTTCCAAACATCTCTTGAGTAAAATATAAAAGCGTTTGTTTTAAATCGGCAAAAGATACGTCTGTATCAATATACAAACCTTCTACTTGATGGAAAATACAGTGAGCACGAGCAGAAATATCTTCGTTTCTAAAAACCCTACCAGGAGATAAAGTTCTAATAGGTGGCTCATTATTTTCCATATATCTTGTTTGTACAGATGAAGTATGTGTACGTAATAAAATATCTGGATTTTGCTCAATAAAGAACGTGTCTTGCATATCTCTTGCAGGATGATATTCTGGTAAGTTTAAGGCAGTAAAGTTGTGCCAATCATCTTCAATTTCTGGACCTTCAGAAACAGTAAAACCGATTCTAGAAAACACATCAATAATCTGATTTTTTACAATAGATATTGGATGACGAGAACCTAGGTTTAAAGGCTCGGCAGGTCTAGTTAAGTCGTTTAAACTACTTGTATTTAAACTTGCTTCTTCAAGATTTGCTCTTAATTCGTTTACTTTTCCTTCGGCAGCATTTTTAAAAGTATTTAATGCTTGTCCAAATTCTTTTTTCTGATCGTTAGCTACATTTTTAAATTCAGCAAAAAGGTCATTTAAAATTCCTTTTTTACCCATGTATTTAATTCTAAATGCTTCAAGCTCCTCTTTAGTAGTTGCCTTAAAATCATTTACTTCACCAATCAGTTCTTTAACTTTATCTAACATAATTGTTATTCAGAAATTAGATTGCAAATTTAACAAACTATTTGGAGTATTTCTGTATTTGTAAAGACTTTTACAAAGTTGTAAAAACTATTGTAATTCTTTTAATTCAGCAGTTAAGTTTACGTTCACTTCTTCGGCAATTTTATAGAACATAATACTGGGGATTTTTATGTCAAAATCCTTGATTTGTAGGTTAAAATTACTTTTTATGTTATAAGTGTTATTTAGTTTTAGAACTGATATAGGGATGGTTTTTGTTAAACTTACTCCGTGTATTTTAAATTCCCCTTTAAGATTTAAAGTTTGCTCTTTAGAAAAATCAGTATTTATAAAGTTGTCTATCTTTCCAGAAAAACTAGCTTTTGGATATTGATCACTCTCAATATAATTTTCATTAAAATGTTCTTGCATTAATTTGTTTGGAAATTCAAAATTTGTCATATCCATCAAACAAGCTATTTCACCAGTACTGTCTTTTAAAATTAATTTGGCTTTTATATTTTCGGCTTTAATAGGTTCAATATTTCCCTTAGCAGCATCAAATTTAATGATGGCGTTTTCGGTTTTATAAATGCCTTGTTGACCATAAAAAGGGATTGTACCAAGTAAAAATATCGATATATATAAAAGTATTTTTTTCATCATCATTCTAATTTTCCATCTGTAATCCATTGATCAAATTTTGCTAAATCACTACTGCTTAATTTTGTACCGCTTTGTGGCATAAAACCACTAGATCCTTGAGTACGATTAATCCTGTTTTGTATGGTGCTAGCGTTGTTTTTAGCGTTGTTATAAATGGTGTAGTTTGTTTGACCTCCACCAGAAAGGTGGCAGTTATTACAGTTGTTATTGATTATGGGTAAAATATCACTTGTAAACGTAATTTTATTTTCTCCATCTCCATTGTTCTCACCGTCTCCATTATTATCGTTTGGTGTTTCGTTGTTATTTGGTGTTTCGCTAATGTCAGATTCGCTATCGTTAGAACAGCTCATAAATGATAATGCTGAAAAAGTAATGAGTAATAATAATATTTTTTTCATGTTTTAATGGTTTTGAGTTTAAGATTTAGTAGTTTAATACTAGCTTAAATTACAAATAATTAAATTCATAATTATGAATAAGTTCTTCTTTATATTTTTTTGTGTTTTATTTCAGGTATCATTATTTGCTCAAAACAGCTTGTTAGATCAATTGAGTAGTACTGATAATGCTGAAAAGACAAAAGTAACTTCCACTTTTAAAAGTTATAAATTGGTCAATTTTGAGACACCAAAATTGGTTCCAAAACAGCATTTAAATTTTATTGTAGCACATAGATTTGGAACAATAAAAAATGGAATTGATGATTTGTTTGGTCTAGATATTGCTTCTACTAGGTTGCAATTTGTTTATGGGTTAACAGATAAAATTAATCTAAGCTTTTCTAGAAGTAAATTTAAAAGAACTTATGATTTTGGATTAAAATACAATATTACCAATCAAGAAAAAGGAGGTTTTCCTTTTACATTAGCGGGGCATCATTTATTGGGGATAAATACTTTATATACAAAGGAATTATATCCAAGTTTAGAGTTTTCAAATAGATTAAGAAGTACTCATCAATTAATTGTTGCTACAAAAATTAATGACAGACTTTCTCTTGAATTAATTCCAACTATTTTACACGATGGTGTGGTAAGTCAAGACAATCAAGATAACTTGCAATACGCATTAGGTTTTGGAGGAAGATATTTGTTTACCAAAAGAATGGGGATTATTGCAGATTATGGATTGCATTTAAATAGAGCAGACAATAGTCCGTTTAATAATGTATTTTCTTTAGGGTTTGAAATTGAAACTGGAGGTCATGTGTTTCAATTGCATTTTAGTAACGCTCAAGCAATGTATGAAAATGCGTTTATTACCGAAGCAACAGGAGATTGGTTAAGGAGAGATGTTTTCTTTGGATTTAATATTAACAGGATTTTTGATTTAAAGTCTAAAAAATAGAAATAACTAGATAAAAAAATATGGATAAAAGAGTTAAAGAATTTATGGATCAAGTAAAGATTCGTAATGCACATGAGCCTGAGTTTTTACAAGCAGTACAAGAAGTTGCAGAAACAGTGGTTCCTTATATATGTGAAAATGAAATTTATTTTGGGAAAAATATTTTATTAAGAATGGTAGAACCAGAAAGGTTGATTTCTTTTAGGGTTTGTTGGGTAGATGATGATGGAGAAGTTCAAATAAATAGAGGTTACAGAGTTCAAATGAATTCTGCCATTGGGCCGTATAAAGGAGGGTTGAGGTTTCATCCAACGGTAAATCAAAGTGTGTTAAAGTTTTTGGCTTTTGAGCAAGTGTTTAAAAACTCGTTAACAACCTTGCCAATGGGCGGAGGTAAAGGAGGTTCTGACTTTGATCCAAAAGGAAAATCAGATGATGAAATTATGCGTTTTTGCCATGCGTTTATGTCAGAACTTTTTAGACATATTGGTCACGATACAGATGTGCCTGCTGGTGATATAGGAGTTGGCGCTCGTGAAGTTGGATATTTGTTCGGAATGTACAAAAAACTAAGAAATGAATTTACAGGTGTGTTAACAGGTAAAGGTTTGTCTTGGGGAGGTTCGCAAATTAGACCCGAAGCAACAGGGTATGGAGCTGTATATTTTGCAGACTCTATGTTAAAAACAAAAAAAGACAGTATTCAAGGTAAAACTATTTTAATTTCTGGGTCTGGAAACGTGGCAGAATATGCAGCAGAAAAGTGTATTCAGCTAGGAGGTAAAGTGGTAACCATGTCCGATTCATCTGGATATATTTATGATAAAGATGGGATTACTCAAGAAAAGTTAAATTATATCAAAGATTTAAAAAATGTAAAGAGAGGGAGGATTTCTGAATATGTAAAAGTATATCCATCTGCAGTATTTCATGAAGGAAGAACCCCTTGGGCAGAAAAATGTGATATGGCTTTTCCTTGCGCTACACAAAATGAGTTACATGAAGTAGATGCTAAAATGTTGATTAATAATGGATGTATTTGTGTAACAGAAGGAGCAAATATGCCTTCTACCATAGAGGCGATAGAAGTGTTTCATAAAGCAAAAATTTTGTTTGCTCCAGGTAAGGCTTCTAATGCAGGGGGGGTAGCAACTTCTGGTTTAGAAATGACTCAAAATGCTTTGCGTTACAAATGGACACGTACCGAGGTTGATGAAAAATTGAAAGAAATTATGAGAGATATTCATGCTTCTTGTGAACAATATGGGGCTGAATCTGATGGTTTTGTAAATTATGTTAAAGGAGCCAATATTGCTGGTTTTGTAAAAGTGGCCGATGCCATGCTCGCTCAAGGAGTGATATAAAAATTAAAATCCCCTTTGTAAAAATGCAAAGGGGATTTTTTTATTGAATGTTATCAGAAAATTCAGTTCTTAATATTTGATGTAATTTATCAACAACCGCTTTGTATTCTGGTTCTTCGGAAACATTTACGTTTTCTTCTTTATCTATTTGATGATCGTATAACATTCGGGTGATTTCTTTACCAGTTTCCAAATTGATAAATTCTGTGTAGGCGTAATCAGGAGTTTTGATGGTGTAACCATTGTGATTTTTCATCATGATAAAATCTTTTCCTTTTAAAGATTTGTCCTGTAAAATAGGAACTAAACTTTTTCCTTCTAGTTGGTTGTTAGGAGTTTGTAAATTACACAAATCAGCTAGTGTAGGATAAACATCAACCAATTCTATCAAAGCATTTGTAGTTCCTGCTTTTTGATTTGGTACATGAATCATTAAAGGAACTCTTGTTGATGTATCATAACTGGTAAACTTTGCCCATTGGGTGTGTTCTTCTAAATTATATCCATGGTCTGCAACTAAAATAACTATGGTGTTTTTGTCTAAACCAGTGTTTTTTAATTCTTCTAAAATTTTACCGATTAAAGCATCTACATAACTAACGGTAGCATAGTATCCATGGATTAACTCTTTGGCTTTTTTACTTGTTACAGGTCCTTTTTTAGGGATGTCTGTATAAGCTCTCATTTCTCCCCATTTACTAATAGAGGTTTTAGGAGCGTTTTTAGGAATGTAGTTGTTTTCTGGCTGATGAATATTTTCTGGATTATATTTTTCCCATTGCTCTAACGGCGCATTAAAAGGTAAATGATTGCTAATAAAACCTGCCGTTAGGAAAAAGGGTTTGTTGCTATTTTTTAATCTTTTAAGATCTCTAATAACTTTGTTAGTCATTACCCCATCAATATAAACAGAATCATTTACTGGGGCTTTTTCATATGCAGGACCATTATCAGTTTCTGCATAGGCTTTTATGTTTTTTGGCAACTTATAATCTTTCCATAATGCTTGCCAATACTTGGTTGGAACTAGACTGGTATCTATATCTTTTTCTGTGTAATTTTTAGCAAAAGCATAAGGTCTATAAATTTCATCCCAATCATTAGTACGATCATCTACATGATGGTAAATTTTCCCGTTAGAAATGGTGGTATAACCATTTTGTTTAAAAAGTAATGGTAAGGTTGTGGTGTTTGGTTGTTCTTCTTGAATAAAGGTAAAAGGGTTTTTAAAGTAATTTTTTGCAGGCCTCATTCCTGTCATCATACTAGCTCTTGATGCTCCACAAACGGCAACATTACAATAAGCATTGTTAAATACTACACTGTTTTTTGCTAAAAGATCTATGTTTGGAGATTGAATTTGATTGGCACCATAACATCCTAATTCGGGACGTAAGTCATCCATATACAACAAAAGTACGTTGGGTTTTGATTGTTGTTGAGCTTTTTTATTACAAGATGTGTTTAAGGCAATGATTAAAACAAGAATCGAAAATAATTTTAACATTTTCATGGGGTATAAAAATTAAAGTTGGTTATTTTGGGGTGATATGTAAATGTACAATTTTCTTCAAACTATTTATTTGAATATTATTTGGAAGCCCAAGAAAAAAATAATCGTAAAATTATCCATGTAGATATGGATGCTTTTTTTGCTTCGGTAGCTCAGTTAGATACTCCTGAATTGCAAGGAAAAGCGATTGCGGTTGGGGGTGATGGTAGACGAGGAGTAATTGCTGCGGCAAGTTATGAGGCTAGAAAATTTGGTGTAAAATCTGCCATGGCAGGTTCGTTAGCTAAAAAAATGTGTCCGCATTTGATTTTTGTTCGCCCTGATTTTGCTCGTTATAAAGAGGTTTCTAGTCAAATAAGAAAAATATTTTATGAGTATACAGATTTGGTTGAGCCCTTGTCTTTAGACGAAGCTTATTTGGATGTAACCATCAACAAAAAAAATATGCAATCGGCTACAATGATTGCGGAAGAAATTAGACAAGAAATTTTTAAAAGAACGGGTTTGTATGCTTCGGCAGGAATTGCTCCTAATAAATTTGTGGCAAAAATTGCTTCGGATATTAATAAGCCAAACGGACAAAAAACCATTACACCAAACGAGGTGATTCCTTTTTTAGAAACCTTGCAGATTAGAAAGTTTTATGGAGTAGGAAAAGTAACTACTCAAAAAATGTATCAATTAGGAATTTTTACTGGAGCCGATTTAAAGAGTAAAAGTTTGGCTTTTTTAGAGCAGCATTTTAAAAGTTCTGCCCAACATTATTACAATATTGTTAGGGGGATTCACAATAGTCCTGTAAGGCCTTCAAGAACTAGAAAATCGGTTGGAGCAGAACACACTTATTTAGAGAACTTAACCTCAGAAGTTTTTATTTTAGAAAAGTTAGAGGTGTTGGCTAATGAAATAGAAAACAGATTGTTAAAAAGTAATGTAAAAGCAAGAACGGTTACTTTAAAGATAAAATATAGTGATTTTAATCAGACTACTAGAAGCAAAACTTTAGAGGAATTTATCCATTTAAAAACGGATATATTTTCTTTGGTGAAAGAACTTTTGTACCAAGATGAATTAAAAGAATCGGTAAGATTGTTAGGGATTTCTATGAGTAATTTAAATAACGAAGAGCCTAAAACAGTTAAACAATACATTCAATTAAAATTAGACTTATGAAAGTGAATAAAGAGGAATTGTTAACTAAGTGTATTCAGATTATTGATGAAAAACTAGAGAATATTCAGCAAGCTATTAATGGTTATCAGCAAGATTTAAATTCTGAAACTAAAAGTTCTGCTGGGGATAAACACGAAACAGGAAGGGCGATGTTGCAGTTAGAAATGGAGAAATTAGGACAACAATACCAGACTGTATTGTCTCAAAAAGATATTTTAAGAAAAATAGATGTTTCTTATAAAGAAAAAGTACAGTTAGGGAGCTTGGTTTTAGCTAATGGCTTCTACTATTTTCTTGCATCTAGTGTGGGACAAGTTAAGTTTAATAATAAAATAATTATGGTAGTTTCTGTAAATTCCCCAATTGGTCAAATTCTGTTAGGAAAACAACAGGAAGATGTTTTTGCATTTAATGGAAAGCAATTTAAAATAGAAGAAATTAAGTAGTGATAACTTCATATCGACTCCGTTCGATGATCACATGTTGACTAGGCTTGATAATTGAAACTTAATTTGGTTTCGAGACCTACTTTTTATAAACAGTTAAACGCATCAACAAATAAACTTTGTTAAAATGTAATTGTTGATTGTAGAATTTCTAAATTCCATTAACCATTAACCATTAACCATTAACCATTAACCATTGCCTACTTCTTAGGTCTTCTACGTTGAGGTTTTTTATATTTTTTGGCAATTTCTCTTCTGTAGCTACCACCAAGATTTACTTTCTTGTTTTTTTCTTTTTTCTCGTGGAAAGCAGGTCCTGGAGCAAAATCTTTAGAACCTAATTTTTGATAAGGAGTAATATCTTCAATTTCAACTTCTTCTTCTAGTAGCTTACTTTCAATAAAAATTTCGTCAGGCAATTCGTATTTCGGAATTTCATAATCCATTAAAGCTTCAATTTCCTCAACTTTTTCATTGTCCTTTTCTGTGATGAATGATAAGGCAAAACCTTCGTTGGCAGCACGTCCTGTTCTTCCTATACGATGCATGTAAGCCTCTGGCTCTTTTGGTAAATCAAAATTAATTACATGGGTTACATCAGGAATATCCATTCCTCTAGATAAAACATCTGTAGTAATTAAAACTCTGTGTTTTCCTTCTTTAAAATTTTCAACAGAACGTAAACGATAGTTTTGTGTTTTGTTAGAGTGAATTAAAGCAAAAGAATCTTCTGGGTATTCTGCCATTCCTTGAATTTCGTTAAAAACCAAGTCGGCTAAATATTTATGTTTGATGAAAACCAACACACGTGTCATGTCTTCATCATCTTGTAATAAATGGTTTAATAAATTTATTTTGGTATAAAAGTTTGGCACTAGAAAAGCCATCTGTTCTATATTTTCTAAACGAGTTCCAGATGCTGCAGATTCAACATTTATAGGATTGTTAAAAAACTCTTCAATCAATTCAGATACTTCATCTGTCATGGTTGCAGAAAATAAAATAGCTTGTTTCTTTTTAGGAACCAAATCAATAATATCAATTAATTGTAGTCTAAAACCAAGATTAAAAATTTCATCAACTTCATCAATCACAAGTTTTTGAATGAATTTAAGTTTTAAGGCTCCAATCATTCCTAAGTCAATTACACGTCTAGGTGTAGATACTAAAATATCTAAACCATTGTGAATCATTTCTTTTTGTTTGTTGATGTTGGCTCCACCGTAAATTCCACCATAACGAATATTAATATATGGTGTTAATTTGTCTAAAGCTTCTATTACCTGAACTACCAATTCACGAGTAGGCACTACAATTAAAACCCTAGGATGCTTTTGTTCTGAATACGGTAACATACGCAAAATAGGCATTAGGTAAGCAAAAGTTTTACCTGTTCCTGTTTGTGCAATACCAACAACATCTCTACCAGACATAATACAAGGGAAAGCATCCTCTTGAATTTTTGTAGGTTCGGTATATCCTAAATCGCTAATAGCGTTGCGAAGTTGGTTGTTAAGGTTTAAATTTTCAAAAGACATAATTCCTAGTTTTCTAGCTGCAAAGATAGGCAAACGAGAATAAGGAAACTGTTTTAAAAGCAGAGGTTATTTTTCCTTCTTCCAGTTCTTGTTTAATTCGTCTTGTAGCTTACGACTTACTTCTTGAAAACGTTTTAAAGAATTCTTTTTGTGTTTGTCAAACTCAATTTCTAATTCCTCTAAATCTTTAACCGCTTTGTTGGTAATTCCTAAGTTTTGTTTGTATTTAAAAATAAAGAATCCTAGTAAAACAAATAAGGTAAAATAGGTAACAGCAATTACTGTAGAAAAAACAGATTTGCTAGAAGGAACTCCTAAAATAGATCTACTTTCTTTAAGGGAAATAGCTTTCTCTAGTTTTTGTTGTGTATCGGTTAACTTTTCTTGTAGTGATGCTATTTGTTGTTTGTCATCACTAATAGAACTGTTTTTTTCTGCAATGATATTTTTTTGAGATTGTATAGAATCTAAAACACTACTTTTTAAAGTGTTGTATAAAGAAATACTAATCACTTTGTATTCTTGATAAGTAGTAGATTTTTTATATAAATAATCAAATTGATGGTCTATATCTTGTTTTGCCTCAAAAGGATTTTCAAGTTTATTAGACTTTTGCTGAGGAGGATTTGTTTGTGTGATTTTGTTAATAATCTCACTCTTAAACTCTTTGGCAAAGCTTGTTGTGAATGTAAATAATAAAAAAAGTGCTATAATATGTTTCATAAAAAAATTATTCAAATGCTAATGTAACGCTAAAGTACTAAAATCATTGTTTATAATAAATAAGTATGGATTTTCCCAACTATTTAATTCAACTTTACTTTAGTATATTTACCTTTGTAACCCTTAAGAAAAGAACATATGGATTTCGGAAAAGAATTTGAAAAATACGCTACTAAGCACCACGGTATTAGTAGTACGCATTACGATAAAATAGTGAGTTCAGTAACGCCATATATTATGGAAGAACGTCAGTTAAACATCACACAAATGGATGTTTTCTCTCGTTTAATGATGGATAGAATTATTTTTTTAGGAACAGGAATTAACGATCAGGTAGCTAATATCATTCAAGCACAATTGTTGTTTTTAGAATCTGTAGATGCCACAAAAGATATTTCAATTTACATTAACTCTCCAGGAGGAGGTGTTTATGCAGGTTTAGGTATTTATGATACTATGCAATTTATCAAGCCAGATGTAGCAACTATTTGTACAGGTATGGCTGCAAGTATGGGAGCAGTGTTGATGTGTGCAGGAGCAGAAGGAAAACGTTCTGCATTGCCTCATTCTCGTGTTATGATTCACCAACCATTAGGAGGTGCGCAAGGACAAGCTACGGATATGGAAATTACTGTAAGAGAAATTAACAAATTAAAGCAAGAGTTATATACTATTATTTCTAATCACTCAGGTCAACCTTTTGAAAAAGTTTCTCAAGATTCTGACAGAGATTATTGGATGAAAGCCGAAGAAGCTAAAGCTTACGGTATGGTAGATGAAATTCTTACAAGAAAATAAATTGGTTATTCGTTTTTAGGAGTTGGTTGTTGGTGAAATAATTAAAACCTATCAACCAAAAACTACAAACCATTACCAAAAATTAGGAAAGATGTCAAAAGAAGGAATGGAGTGCTCATTTTGTGGGCGTAAGAAGGAAGAAACAAACTTGTTAATTGCAGGAGTGGATGCACACATTTGTGATAGTTGTGTCTCTCAAGCTTATGGAATATTATCAGAAGAAATAGAAGAGGAATCTACTAGTAAAAATTCTGATTTAGTGGTAAAAAAGCCAAGAGAAATTAAAGAGTTCTTAGATCAATACATTATTGGACAAGATCAAACTAAAAAGACCATGGCAGTGGCGGTTTATAACCACTACAAAAGATTAACACAGCCAGATACTTCAAGTGAAGAGGTAGAAATAGAAAAAAGTAACATGGTTTTGGTAGGTGATACCGGAACAGGAAAAACATTAATTGCAAAAACCATTGCAAAAATGTTAAATGTACCTTTTTCTATTGTAGATGCTACAGTGTTAACGCAGGCAGGATATGTAGGGGAAGATGTTGAAAGTATTTTAAGTAGATTGCTACAAGCTGCAGATTACGATGTAGAAAGTGCAGAACGTGGAATTGTATTTATTGATGAAATTGATAAAATTGCTCGTAAAGGAGATAATCCATCAATTACACGTGATGTTTCTGGTGAAGGAGTACAGCAAGCCTTGTTAAAATTATTAGAAGGAACAGTGGTAAACGTTGCTCCTAAAGGAGGGCGTAAACATCCAGATCAAAAATTTATAGAGGTTAACACTAAAAATATTCTATTTATTGCAGGAGGAGCTTTTGCAGGAATCCAACGTAATATTAGTAAACGTTTAAATAGACAAGCTGTTGGTTTTGGAGCTTCTTTAAGCGAAGATAGAGTGGATGATAAAAACTTATTACAGTACATTATTCCAACGGATTTAAAAAACTTTGGATTGATTCCTGAAATCATTGGTCGTTTACCAGTGTTGAGTTATATGAATCCTTTAGATGCTACAGCTTTACGCGCTATTTTAACCGAGCCTAAAAACTCATTAATTAAGCAATACACCAAATTATTCCAAATGGATGGTATTGAGTTTACGGTTGATGAAGAGGCTTTAAACTATATTGTAGAAAAAGCAATTGAGTATAAACTTGGAGCCAGAGGATTAAGATCTTTATGCGAGGCTATTTTTACAGATGCCATGTTTGATATGCCAAGTACTGATGAAACTTCTTTTGAAGTTACTAGAGCATATGCAGAAAGTAAATTAAGTAGTACCATGTTAAAGCAATTAAAACAAGCTTCGTAATTAAAATTATGGAGTGTGAATTTTATAAAAAGAGCCTGATAAATATTATTTTATCAGGCTTTTTAGTTTAATCTTAAAAAGATGAGTGTTATTCTTTTAAAGCAAAATTCACCATCCAATTGATTCCAAATTTATCAGTAAACATTCCAAAATAATCTCCCCAAAAAGTATCATCCATCGGCATGGTTATTTGTCCTCCAACAGATAGGTTTTTAAATAGTTTGTCTGCTTCTTCTTTACTATCAGTGTGAATTGATATAGAAAAATTATTTCCTTGTATAAAAGGAGGAGCCCAATCGCCTTCAATAGTATCACTACCCATTAAAAGGGTGTTTCCAATGGACAAGCCAATGTGCATAATTTTGTTTTTGTAAGATTCTGGTACTTCAAATCCACCACCTTCGGGCATTTCGCTAAATCTTCCAACATAGTTGAATTCTCCGCCAAATATGGATTTGTAAAAATTAAAAGCTTCTTCACAATTTCCGTTAAAATTTAAATACGTGTTTACTGTTGCCATTTTATAAGGTTTTAAGTTTATGAAATCTCTCTATTATATTTTGTAAGTACTTGACTAAAGAATAAAAATAAGTTTTTTATTGACAAATGCAATTGGTTTTGTGAGGTTTAGTTGATTGATTTTTAGGCTTTTTAAGCTCGGTAGTAATGCTATCAAATCATCATGTTTTGTTTTTTGTGTATGATGGAATTCTATACCTATATTTGTATAAAAATGAAAGTAAATTGATTTCAAGAGAAACCATAGATCGTGTTTTTGAAACTGCTCGTGTAGAGGAGGTGATTGGTGAGTTTGTAACCTTAAAAAAATCTGGAAGTAGTTTTAAGGGTTTATCTCCCTTTGTAGATGAAAAATCACCGTCTTTTATGGTCTCTCCTGTAAAAGGAATTTGGAAAGATTTTAGTACAGGTAAAGGAGGAAATGCTATTTCTTTTTTAATGGAACACGAGCATTATTCTTATCCAGAAGCCATTCGTTATTTAGCCAATAAGTACAATATTGTTATAGAAGAAACCGAACAGTCTGACGAGCAAAAAGAAGCGGCAGATGAACGTGAAAGTATGTACTTGGTTTCTAAATATGCACAAGATTACTTTCATAAAACCATGCTCAATACCCAAAAAGGAAAGGCTATTGGGTTAAGTTATTTTAAAGAACGTGGTTTTACCCAAGAAATGATAGAAACTTTTCAGCTTGGGTATTGTTTAGATGAGTGGACAGCTTTTACAGATTCCGCTTTAAAAGATGGCTACGACCTACAATATTTAGAAAGTACAGGAGTCACCATTGTAAAAGAAGGAGGAAAACAGTTTGATCGTTTTAAAGGTCGTGTGATGTTTCCAATTCACAGTATGAGTGGTCGTGTGCTAGGTTTTGGAGGTAGAATTTTAACCAACGATAAAAAAGCAGCTAAATATTTAAATTCTCCAGAGAGTGAAATTTACCATAAGAGTAAAATCTTATATGGAATTTATCAGGCTAAAAAAACAATATCAAAAGAAGATAATTGTTATTTGGTAGAAGGGTATACTGATGTAATTTCTATGTATCAAAGTGGAATTACCAATGTGGTTGCCTCGTCTGGAACGGCATTAACTCCAGATCAAATTCGTTTGGTAAAAAGGTTAACCCCTAATATGACAGTTTTGTTTGATGGGGATGCTGCAGGTTTAAGAGCTTCTGTTCGTGGTATTGATTTAATTCTAGAGCAAGGAATGAATGTAAAGGTGGTTACTTTCCCTGATGGAGATGACCCAGATTCTTTTGCCAAGAAAAAAACAACAGCAGAATTAAAAGAATATTTAGAAAGTAATCAGCAAGATTTCATCAGTTTTAAAGTTTCTTTATTGATGGAAGAAGCTCAGAACGATCCTATTAAAAAAGCAGGATTGATTAGAGATATTGTAATGAGTATTTCTAAAATTCCAGATAGCATTAAACAAGAAGTTTATATCCAGGAATGTTCCAGAATGATGGATATTTCTGAAACAGTTTTGTTTAATGAACTAGCGCAAATGCTTGATAAAAAAGCTAGAGAGGTTGAAAGAAAACCTGCTTCTGCTCCAAGAATGAGAGTTGCTTCTTCATCAAACAAAGAAAAAACAGCGCAACAATCTCAATCAGGAAATGATATGCCTGATGATGCTGCTTTTAATGAAATGATGATGGCGCAAGAGGGGCAAAAACCTACATCATCAAACAAAAATATAAGCAATCAGCCAGCTACGCCTAAGGGTATTAATACTTTAGATTTATATGAGCGAGAAATCATTCAGATTTTATTGTTGTATGGAAATCACGAAGTAAATTTTATCGATTGGGTTGAAGATCATGATAAGCATGGTAAAGTTATCATGGTTAAAGAAGAATATACCAATACCGTTGCTCATGAATTGTATTTGCAGTTGCAAGATGATGAAATTGAATTTACCAATCCTTTGTTTTTAAGAATTTATAAAGAGATTAGTTATCAAATTAATCAAGAAGAAAAATTAGCTGTAGAGCGTTTAACGAGTCATGAAGATTCAGAAATTGCCAGTGAGGTTACTAATATTTTAATGGATGATGAGCGATATGTGCTAAGTGATTGGGCATCAAAAGAAATTGAAGTAGCCCAAAAAACAGATGTGTTGCAAAAATTGGTTCAAGATGCTATTTTAAACTTAAGAAGGGTTTTAATTGAGCTAAAAGTAAAAGAGCTAATGCAAGATGTTGCTGATGAAGAAAATAGAATTGAAGCTTTACAGGAAGTAATGAACTACACTCAGTTAAAGGCTTTATTGTTTGATAAATTGCACAGAGTGTTATAGTTTTCTACAAATGTAGATTATGAATCTTTCTTTTTTGATATATCTTTATACTTGTAAAAAAAATTAAATAATGAATCCTCAATTTATATTTAAAGAAGAGATATTATTAAGTATTGTAGCCATTGTTTTAATGATGGTTGTTATCTTTTTTGTTAAAAATGCTATAAAAAAATTCAGCTTTGTAAAAGCGATAGATGCCAATAGACGAAAAATTATTATTGTTTTAAGTTTTACGGTTATTTATATTGTTTTTGGCGCTATTTTAGCCGCAGTTTGGGGAGTAGATTTTAACAAACTTTCTATATTTATTTCATCTATATTAGCTGTTTTAGGAGTTGCTTTTGTTGCCCAATGGTCATTATTATCTAACTTAACAGCTAGTGTTATTTTGTTTTTTAATCATCCCGTAAGAATAGGGAGTAGAATTAGAATTTTAGATAAAGATTTTGACTTAACAGGTGAAGTAAAAGATATTACAGGGTTTTATTTTTTTATTGAAACCGATAAAGGTGAAATGATTACATTTCCCAATTCTTTAATTATGCAAAAAGGCATTGAAATTTTAGGAAATAAAAAGGAATAGCTTTGGGCTTTAAAACAAGTGCTTGTCTATTTTTTAGTATATTTCGCTAAAATATTTTCTTGAAAACAATAGTTGTTTCTGTTACCAATGATTTAGTGATTGATCAACGTGTACATAAAGTTTGTACTACGTTGAAAGAGATGGGTTTTAATATTCATTTAATAGGTAGAAAATTAAAAAATAGTTTGCCTATTCATAGAGATTATAAAACCACTAGAATTAAACTTTTATTTAACAAAGGTCCTTTGTTTTATGCAGAGTACAATTTTAGATTATTTTGGTTATTGCTCTTTACTAAAAAAGATGTCTTTTTATCTAATGATTTAGATACTTTATTGTCTAATTTTTTAGCCTCTAAAATTTGCAACAAACCTATTGTTTATGATAGCCATGAATTATATACAGAGGTACCAGAATTAATTCATAGACCAACAGTTCAAAAAATTTGGTTAGGCATAGAATCCTTTATTTTTCCTAAGTTAAAAGATGTTTTTGTCGTAAGTAATTCAATTGCTAATTACTATGCTAAAAAATACAATATAAAAGTAAATGTTCTTAAGAATGTTCCTTGTTTAGGAGTTGAAAATATTGAGAAACCACCTAATGATATTTTAAGATTTGTTAAAGGAAAACAAGCTGTTATTTATCAAGGAGCTGTTAATATTGGTAGAGGAATTAACTTGATGATTGATGCTGTTTTGTTATTAGAAAACACAGTATTGTGTATTGTCGGAGATGGAGATATTTCCGATGAAATTATTAATAGAGTAGAAAGAGAGGGGCTAAAAGATAAAATTTTTTTTTATGGAAAGGTTCCGTCTGAAATCTTAAAAAAAATAACACCTGTTTTTAATTTAGGGTTTTCCTTGGAAGAGGATCTTGGGTTAAATTATAGATATGCGTTGCCAAATAAAATTTTTGATTATGTTAATGCAGAGATTCCATGTTTAGTATCTAATTTGCCTGAAATGAAATGGGTTGTAGAAGAGTATAAAATAGGTGAAGTAATAAATGATAGAAGTGCAGATAAAATAGCTATAATTATTAAAGAAATTTTAAATAAAAAAGAGAGTTACTTGTTGTCTATAAAAAAAGCTAAAATTGATTTAAATTGGGAAAAAGAGTCAGAAGTTATCAAACAGGTTTATAGCAAGTTTTTATGATTATCATTTATTCAGACATTCTTTCATATAGGCTAGTATACACTTTAAATGTAATGTTTAAATATGTGTGTGGAATAGATTATCAACTGACAAATAATCTTGAAGATTTTAAAAAATCCATCAACCCAAAAATAAATTACTCAACTCAAAGCTGCGATGATTCTTTGCAGATTATTCCCTCAAACTTATTGTTTGAAAAAGAAATTAAAGAACAAGAGATCCAAGTAGATTGGATTGATGAAATTCCTTTTTTCTTTAAAACCAATGGAGATTTATCACATGATATTTTTGCTGCTACTTTTTATATGGTGTCTAGGTACGAAGAGTATTTATCTTTTAAGCCAGATATTCACGAACGTTTTCCTGCGGAAAATAGCTTAGCATTTAAAAACGATTTTTTAAAAAAGCCAGTGGTTAATTTGTGGGTCATAGTATTGCAAAATAAACTGACCAAGTTGTTTCCAAAAATTGTTTTCCCTGTAAAAAACACAAACTTTATCAATACATTAGATATTGATGTAGCTTACTCCTATAAATCAAAAGGATTGGTTAGGTTTTGGGGAGGTTTTGCCAAAGCCATTTTTAGTAGAAATAAAGAAGAAATAAAACAGAGAAAGACTTTTTTAATGTCCCAAAAAGATCCTTTTGATGCTTATGATTTTATTTCGGATTGTTCTAAGAATATTAAAACCCATTACTTCTTTTTATTAGGGAATAGAGGAGCATATGACACCAATATTCATCATGCTAAAAAGGGATTAAAAAAATTGATCTTAAGATTGGCTAGAGAGCACGAAGTAGGAATACATCCCTCTTATCAGTCAAATAAAAATTCTGACTTACTCCCAGTTGAAATAAAAAGATTAGAGAAAGTTTTAGAAAAAAAAGTAACAATAAGCAGACAGCATTTTTTAAAAATGAGTTTTCCATCTACTTATGAGTCTTTAATCAATCAAGGAATTACTAATGATTATACCTTGGGGTTTGCTTCTCAAGTTGGGTTTAGGGCTGGTATTTGCAATGTGTATCCGTTTTATAATTTACATAGAGAGCAGCAAAGACCACTTTGGCTAGTGCCCTTTCAGGTAATGGATGGAACCTTAAATCAGTACTTAGAACTTGAACCGGAGCAAGCAATTAAAGAGGTAAAAGATTTAATTGTTGAGGTAAAAAAAGTAAATGGTTTGTTTGTTTCTCTTTGGCATAATTCTTCACTATCCGAAACAGGAATATGGAAAAACTGGCAAAAGGTTTACAAAGAAGTAGTAGGTTTGATGAAAAATTCTGAGCTTTAAGATTATGAGTAAAAGAATTCATATAGTTTCCTTTGATGTTCCTTATCCACCAAATTATGGTGGGGTTGTAGATGTTTTTTATAAGTTAAAAGCTCTAAAAGAATTAGGGGTGAAAATTGTTTTACACACGTTTGAATATGGAAGAGGGGAGCAAAAAGAGTTAAATAAATACTGTGATGAGGTTTACTACTATAAAAGAAAAGTTTCTTTTAAATTACAGTTTTCAATACTTCCTTTTATTGTAAAAACTAGAGAAAATGCACTTTTAAAAAAACGTTTATTGGCAGCTAATTCTGCCATACTCTTTGAGGGGTTACACACCACGTTTTTATTAAAAGACAAAGCTTTTAAGAACCTGAAAAAAATAGTTAGACTTCATAATATTGAACATCATTATTATAATGGTTTGGCTAAAAGTGAAACCAAATTATGGAAGAAATTATTTTTTAAAATAGAAGCTTTAAGACTAAGAAAATATCAAGCTGTTTTAAAAAATGCAGAACATTTGTTTAGTATTTCTTTAGCAGAACAAAAATACTTTTCGAATGTTTTTAGGACTAAATCTACTTATCTTCCTGTTTTTTCAGATTTAAATTTTAAGGATTTACTTCCGCAAGAAAACTATGTTTTATGGCATGGTGATTTAAGGGTGAGCGATAACATAAAATCTGCTTTGTTTGCAATAGATGTTGTAAAAAATACTCAATATAAACTTATTATAGCAAGTAGTTTTTTGCCAGAAATTATAAAACAGCAATGTAAAGATCATCACAATATAGTGATAGATACTTTAGAGAAAGAGAATGTTTTAGAGGAGTTGCTGCTTAAGGCAAAAGTAAATTTATTGTTTACTTATCAGGCCACAGGAATCAAGCTTAAATTACTAAATGCACTGGCTAAAAGTAGATTTGTAATAGTTAATGATTTAATGATTGATGGATCTGGTTTGTCTGATTTATGTGTAGTAGCAAATTCAAAACAAGAAGTTTTACATCAAATCAATCAACTGATGAATCTTTCGTTTACAGAAAATGATAGAGAAATGAGAAAAGAATTAATGCAACCTTTTGATGTAAAAGTCAATGCCCAAAAAATAGTAGATTTATTGGATTAATCTACTGTTGATGCACAACCTCAAAAACTTCTCCATTTTCCACTTTAAAAGTACGTTGTGGGTACTTTAAAATTAAAGAATAATCATGAGTGGCCATTAAAATAGTTTTTCCGCTTTTATGAATTTCGTTTAATAAAGCCATCACTTCCATAGAAGTTTTAGGGTCTAAATTTCCTGTAGGTTCATCGGCAATAATTAATTCAGGATCATTTAGCAATGCTCTGGCAATGGCAATTCTTTGCTGTTCTCCACCAGAAAGTTGAAAAGGCATTTTGTAACCTTTGTCTTGTAAACCTACTTTGGTTAAAACTTCGTTTATTTTGCTTTGCATTTCATCTTTGTTTTTCCAACCAGTGGCTTTTAAAACAAATAATAAATTTTCGTTAATGGTTCTATCGTTAAGCAATTTAAAATCTTGAAAAACAATTCCAATCTTACGTCTTAAAAACGGAATTTGTTTTTCTTTTAAACTAGGTAAATCATAATCTACAACTTCACCAACACCATCAATAAGAGGTAAATCACCATAAAGTATTTTTAACAAACTACTTTTTCCGCTTCCTGTTTTTCCAATCAAGTAAAAGAATTCTCCTTTGTTAATTTCAAAGTCTAAATTCTTAAGAATTAAAATATTGTCTTGAAAAATATTGGCGTTTTTTAAATATAAAACAGGTTGAGACATGTGATGATTGTTTTATACAAACATATTTAAAAATTGGGGAATCTTAAAATAAACAAGCTTTTAACAAGGTCTTAATTTAGTTTTGCGGTTTTTCAAATAAATACGGTTCTATAACGTTAATTAAGAGGTAGATTATTTATTTTTAATCTTTGAATAAATAGAGAAAATTTATGAAGAAACAATTTGTGAGAATCCTTAGTGTAGTGCTGTTTAGTTCGGGTGCATTAATGGCTCAAAATAGTTATAAAGAAAACCCATCAATAAAGTGGTATTCTAAAGCAATCTTGGCTTTTGATAAAGAAGAATACTCTTTGGCCAAAGAATATTTACAAAAGGTAGTGTTAGAAGATTATAAAGAATCTTCGGTTCAAATATATCAAATGCTAACCAACTTGGCGTTGAATGAACCTAATGCAGGAGTGGAAACAGAAAAATATCTGAATTCAAATCCTTTTACAAGTCAAAAAACAGATTTGATTTTAGCTTTGTCTAATTATTATTTTCAAAAAAATGATCATAAAAAAGCTTTGGATTGGTTTCAGCAATTAGATGTTAAATTGTTGACAGACGAGCAAGAGAATAACTATAATTATAAGTTGGCCTTTGCCAATTACACTCAAAAAAATTATACAAAAGCAAAGCAATATTTGTTGCCTATTTCTAAAAGTGGTGCTTATCAAAAAGAAGCACACTATTATTTAGGAAACATTGCCATGGAAAATAAAGATTATGATACTGCTTTGTATCATTTTAATCTTATTGAAGGTGAGGCTAAATATCACAAAGAAATTACTTATCAAAAATTGGTGATTTTATATCATCAAAAACAATATCATCAAGTAGTAAGTTTAGGAGAGGCTTATTATCCTAAAGTAAATGGCTTGTTAGAGCAGTCAGAAATCTCTAAAATTATTGGGGAAAGTTATTTTTATTTAAAGAATTATAAAGAAGCAATTCCTTATTTGGTAAAGTATAGAGGTAGGCATAAAAAATTATCTGAAGCAGATTATTACTTTTTAGGATACGCTTATTATCAATTAAAAGATTACAAGCAAGCTATTGAAAACTTTAACAAAATTACGGATGAAAAAAATACAGTTTCTCAAAATGCACATTATCATTTAGGAGATTGTTATTTAAAATTAAATCAAAAAACTCAAGCTTTAAATGCATTTAAGAATGCGTCAGAAATGACTTTTAATGCAGAAATTCAACAAGATGCCTTTTTAAATTATGCCAAGTTGAGTTATGAAATTGGAAACCCATATGAAAGTAGTTCAGAGGTTTTACAAGCTTTTGTTGATGATTATCCAAACGCTCCATCGGCAGCATTAATAGAAGGGTTAATTGTAAGTGCTTATTTACAATTTAAAGATTACGAGGGAGCTCTTGATTATTATGATACTCAAAAGTTGGTGAAAGATGAGCAATATCAACAAATCTTATTACAGAGAGGTTTTGAGTTGTTTACAGCTCATCAATACAAAGAGGCTCTGTTTGTTTTTGGCAAAGCAGCAAACATGTATAACAACAAACAAACCAAGCAAAGAGCTTTATTTTGGATGGCAGAAAGTTTGTCTGAAATGTACAATTTTAAAGATGCTGCTTATGAATATGAAATGTTTGTAAAAAACCCAGTGTCAGAATCTGTTAGTGAATATCCTGATGGTTTATATGGTTTGGCTTACAGTTTGTTCCAACAAAAAAAGTATAAAAACGCTTTAACATATTTTCAAAAATATCTTGATGTAGCCAATGATGATGCTAAAAAAAGAAACGCAGAATTGCGTATTGCAGATTGTCATTTTGTAAACAAAACGTATTGGAGTGCTTTAGAAAATTATAATAAAATCATCAAAGAAAATAAAAATCAGGTAGACTACGCTATGTATCAAAAAGCATTGTCTTATGGATTTTTAGGTAAAGATGATCAGAAAAAAGAAACGTTAAAAACTTTACAAAGTCAGTTTAAAACTTCGCCTTATTTAGATAAATCGTATTACGAACTTGGAAATTTATATGCGAATAAAAGTCAAAATAAAGAGGCTTTAGCAGCTTATGATGATTTAATTTATAAGTTTCCTAAAAGTCCGTTGGTATCTAAAGCCAAATTAAAAACGGGAATTATTTTATTTAATTCTAATAATAACCAAGGTGCTGTAAAAGTTTTTAAACAATTGGTTGCCGATTATCCTGGAACTGCTGAAGCTGTACAAGCAGTAAAAATGGCTGAGCAAGTTTATAAAGATATGGACCAGGTAGATGTATATGCAAAATGGGCAACTCAGTTGGAGTTTATGAATATTTCTGATGCCGATATTGATAAATCTATGTTTGAGGTTGCCGAGAATAAATATTTTGCAAATGAATTAAAAGAGGCTATTTCTAGTTGTAAAAAATATTTAATCAATTTCCCAAATGGAATTCATGCTTTAACGGCTCATTTTTATTTAGCACAGTCGTATTTTAATACCGATGCCAAAGAAAATGCAGTGCCAGAATATCAAGAAGTATTAAAAGTAAATACGAATGAATATACAGAGGTGGCACTAAACAAATTGTCTCAAATTTATTTAGAAAACGAAAATTGGGACGCTGCTAGTGAGTTGTTGTTAAGAATAGAAAATGAGGCTACTAACGCACAAAGTAAAGTATATGCACAAAGTAATTTGATGAAATATTATTATCAAAAACAAAATTACAAGCAAGCTTTAGCATACACTAATTTGGTTCTAAAAAATAATAAAAGCTCCGAAGATGCCGTAGCCGATGCTTATGTATACGGAGCAAGAAGTTCGGTTGCGTTAAAAGAATTTGCTACTGCAAAAACCTATTATCAAAAATTAGAAACCATTGGTAAAGGAAACGTAAAAGCCGAAGCAAATTATTATAAAGCTTTGTGGTTACATCAAGATAAAGCCTATGAAAAATCTAACGAACAAGTACAATTGTTGGCTAGTAAATTCCAAGGATATAAATATTGGGGAGTAAAAGGATTGTTGTTAATGGCTAAAAACTTTCATGCTTTAAACGATGATTTTCAGGCAAACTTTATTTTAAATAACGTTCTTAAAAACGCGGGTGAATTTAAAGATGTAATGGAAGAGGCTAATATTTTGTTAAAAGAATACAAAGGAAAAGAAGCCCAAGAAAAAGTAACAACAAATACAGTTGAAGGTAAGAGTGTAAAAGAAGACGAACTGATTTTAGAAGCTGTAAATGAAATGTAAGATGAAGAAACAATTAATAATACTTAGCTTGTTTGCAACTGCGTTTACTACTTACGCACAAAAAGAACAAGAAGACATAAAAAAAGAAGATGTAGTGGTGGAGTTTTCTTTTAACCCAACACTTTCCGATGTTTTTAAACTTAAAACTTCTCCAAATGAGGCAGAGAGTTTTCCTAAAAAACAATTAACCTATCAAATTAATTCTAAAGGAGTTCCTTCGGATTTTGTGCCTATTGCAAAAAAAGTAGTGTACGTAAATATTGATGAGCCTAAACCGGTAAACTATTACAACTACATTTATGGAGCAGCTGGTTTTTATGGAAATGGAGAGTTTGAGTTGTTGTTACAGCCTCAAAAAACCAAAAAAGATTATGAGTATGGCTTAAGTTTAACTAGTTATAACTCACAAAACGGAATTGACAATAAAAAAGTTGATAACGGACAGTGGAAAATAGATTTAGGTTTGTTCTTAACCAAAAAAGGAAAAAATTTAGATTGGAGAGCCGATGTAGATTATCAAAATCACATGGTGCATTGGTATGGGTTAGATGCAAATATTCCATCAGCAACTTATCAAGATCAAAATGTGCAACAATCTTATAAGGATTTAAAGTTTTCTGGAACCATAGATTATAAAAATTCTTTTGTAAAAACCTTAACACCTTCTCTTCAGTTTTTTTCTGATGATTATAGTAGCTCAGAAGTTAACATCAATTTTGGAACAGAATTAAGTCCAAGTTTGTTAGGAGATATTATCAAAGCAAAGATTGATTTTCAGTATTTAAACGGAAGTTTTAACCAGAGTTATGAAAGTATAGATAATATAAACTACAGTTTTTTAAATATAGGAGTAACACCATCTTATACTTATAAAACCGATGTTTTTAGGTTAACCACAGCTTTAGGATTGTTTGTAAATAATAATAAAGAAGCTTCTAGTGCAAAGTTTTTAGCCTTACCAAAAGTACAAGCAGATGTTATTTTGGTGCAAGATATTATGAATTTACATGGAGGGATTAGAAGTAAAATGACTCAAAATTCTTATGCTAGTTTGGCTGCAGAAAATCCATTTGTATCGCCAACATTAAATGTAGAAACTAGTTATACTCCTGTAGATTTATTTTTAGGATTAGATGGTGCTTTGTCTAAAAGTATTAGATATGGTTTAGAGGGAAGTTATCAGACAATTAAAAATCAGGCTTTATACCTTCATAATGCTCAACCTGCTGTGTTAGATCAAGCTTTTACCATGGGGAATAGTTTTAAAGTAGTGTACGATGATTTAAATATTTTATCGGTAAAAGCCAATGTAGAAGTTGATTTTTCTAAATATGTTAAAGCAGGTGGAAATGTAGTGTTTAATACCTTTGATCCTAAAAATCAAGAAAAAGCATGGAATATGTCTGGTATAGAAATGGAAACCTATTTAAACTATCATCAAGATAAATTCTTTTCTCAATTTGGAATTAATATTGTAGATGGTAGGTATTCAATGACTACTACAAATGAAGCAAAAAAGCTAGATGGATTTTTAGATATGAACCTAAAATTAGGTTATAAAATCAATCAAAAATTAAATGCGCATGTAAATTTATATAACATGTTAAGCAACAAATATCAATTATATAGAAACTACGGAGTTCAAGGCGTACAAGCAGTTGTAGGGCTTTCGTATAAATTTTAAATATGCACTGGGAACAATTATTATCTCTTAAAAGAGCAGGCGATAAAGATGGACGTTTTAGAAAAGATCAAGATGAAACCAGATTAGGTTTTGAAGTAGATTTTGATAGAATTGTATTCTCATCAGCATTTAGAAGTTTACAAGATAAAACACAAGTAATTCCACTTTCCGATACCGATTTTGTACACACAAGGTTAACGCATAGTATGGAAGTTTCTGTAGTTGGGCGTTCTTTAGGTAGAATTGTAGGAAAACAATTGTTAGAAAAACATCCTTATTTAAAAGAATTAGGATATACTTTTAATGATTTTGGTGCAATTGTAGCAGCAGCAGCATTGTCTCATGATATTGGAAATCCTCCTTTTGGACATAGTGGTGAAAAATCTATTGGAGAATATTTTAATTCGGGAAATGGTCAAGCATTTAAGGCTGAATTAAGCGAAAAAGAATGGCAAGATTTAATTGATTTTGAAGGAAATGCCAACGGATTTAAAATTTTAACTCAAGATGGTTTAGGGGTAAAAGATGGTCTAAGGTTGTCTTATGCAACTTTAGGAGCTTTTATGAAATATCCAAAAGAATCCTTACCAAAAAAGGCTACTAAGCATATTGTAGATAAAAAGTTTGGTTTCTTTCAATCCGAAAAAGAAAAGTTTGTTGATGTTGCCGAAACATTGGGTTTAAAAGCCATGAGAACTGGAGATGATGTTACTTATTACAGACATCCTTTGGCTTATTTAGTAGAGGCTGCTGATGATATTTGTTATACCATTATTGATTTTGAAGATGGAATTAATCTTGGTTTGGTAGATGAAGAATTTGCTTTAGAATACATGATTAAGTTGGTTCAAGATAAAATTGATATCAATAAATATCATTCTTTAAAGCTTAAAAAAGACAGGGTGAGTTATTTACGTGCCTTAGCAATTAGTGCTTTAATTAATGAGGCGGTTAGAATTTTTATAGAAAATGAAGAAAGTATTTTAGAAGGTACTTTTGAAAAATCTTTATTAGATAGATGTAAATACGAAGCTCAAATAAATGATATCATTAAGTTAAGTGTTGATAAAATTTATCATAGTAGAAGTGTAATAGAAAAAGAAGTTGCAGGGTATAAAATCATCTCAGATTTGTTAGATGTTTTCATCAATGCTGTTAACAATTCTTATTTGGGTAAAGCTTCTAATTACGATAAACTAACCTTAATGATGTTGCCTCAGGAGTTTAAAAATCAATCAGATAGTTTGTATACAAGAATCATGAGTGTGTGTTCTTATGTTGCAGGAATGTCAGATAGTTATGCCATTTTAGTCCATAAAAAAATTAGTGGAGTAATGATGTCATAAAAAAAATGTTTATCTTCCTGTAAATTTTATGAATCATGAGGAAAAGAGCCTTCTATTTATTTTTATCAGTTATTGTTTTTGCAGGAATTACAGTGTTAGTATATGATTATAACCATGTTAGTCGTGCTGAATATGCTAAAATGATAGCAGAATATTCTAATAATAAAGAAGCAGATGGCTTATTTAATCGTGATGGTGAGGCAGAGGGTGAAGGAGAATTGCCACCAGATAAATATTTTAAAAGACAATATTTATTGGAGATGAACCCTAGAACAGGTAAAACACATCCAGAAAATATTGAGAAGCTAAAAAAACAACAAAAATCTCAAGTAAAGTTCTTTAAGGTGCCTGGAGAAAGCAACGAAATGGCTTGGTTAGAAAGAGGGCCTGATAATATTGGAGGAAGAACCAGAGTTTTATTTTTTGATCCTAATGATGTAACAGCTAAAAGAGTTTTTGCAGGGGGAGTTTCTGGTGGATTATGGGTAAATAATGATATTACTGATGAAAATTCACTTTGGACTCAGGTTGGAATTGACGAAAACTTATCGGTTTCTTGTTATGCTATAGACCCTAACAATTCAAATATTTGGTATGTGGGTACCGGTGAAAGTTACACTTCTAATACTGGTACTGGTAACGGATTGTGGAGAACAACCAATGGAGGGGCTACATGGAATCAGTTAACTTCTGTAGACTTTAATCAAGATGAAACAGGAAGACATTATTTTATTAATAAAATTATTGCAAGAAATAATCAAGGAACTACCGAGCTATATATAGCAATGGATGGAGCATATGATTATGATTTTGTAGGTCATGGATTATCTGGTTGGTGGAAATATACGAATGATGTGCTTAATCAAGTTATATTTAATACATCTAATAACACTCCTTATGTTTTTAGTGATGTTGAAATTGCTGCTGACAATTCAATGTGGTTCGCCACCAAAAATAATGTTTACGGGCATGGTGGTGGAAAAATATTTAGAAGCGTTGATGGATCTAATTTTGTTGAAAAATACTCTTTTAATACTGGAGATAGGGTAGAGTTATCGGTATCTAAACAAGATGCCAATGTGGTTTATGCGTTAGCAGAAGTAGCGGGAGGTGTAGAATTAGTAAAAACCGTAAATGCTTCAAATTTTGTAGCCATTGCAAAACCAAATGACGCAGATACTGATATTGATGCTAATGATTTTACTAGAGGTCAAGCTTTTTATGATTTAGTAATAGAGGTAGATCCGAATGATGATGATATTGTGTATGCAGGAGGTATAAATTTGTTTAGATCGTCTAATGCAGGTGCAAGTTGGACTCAAATTTCTAAGTGGTCTAATAACAATAATTTAAGTAATCTTAATGTTTCTAAAGTACACGCAGATCAACATGTAATGAGTTATAGCCCTTTAAGTAGTAATGTGGCTGTGTTTGGAAATGATGGAGGTGTATACTACGGTACTAATTTAAGTGGTTCAGGGAACAGTACTATTGCCATAGCAGGTAGAAATAAAAATTACAATGTAACTCAGTTTTATTCTGCTGCCATTGGTCAAGATAAAAATAACGAAACCTTTTTAGGAGGAGCTCAAGATAATGGGTCGTTATTTGTTTCAGGAGCTGGTATGGGGATCAATTCTTTTAGTGATTTGTACGGAGGGGATGGGGCTCAAGCTTTTATTGATAAAGATGGAGATTATGCAGTTATCTCTTATGTACATAATACCTATGCGACTCAACCATTGCCATTTGTAAGTCTTAGTCAACAAATAGAAATTGAAAATGACCAACATAGTGGTGCTTTTATCAATATTGCTGATTTAGATCACAATTTAGATATTCTTTTTACTGATGGAACTACAGGTTATGGAACTAATAATGTTACAGAGAAAATATCACGATTTAAAAATTTAACAACAGTACCTGTAAGACAGAATTTTACTAATCCATTGCTTTTTGAACCTCCAACAGCAATTAAAGTATCTCCATTTACCACATCGTCATCAACAGTTTTTATTGGAACAGAAACTGGAACAATGTTAAAAGTAACCGCTTTTAATACCGATAATCCAGTGTGGACTAAGATTGATGTTTCTAATGAGATAAATACAGGAGCTGTTTCTGATATTTCTTTTGGGAGTAATGAAAACGAAATTGTGGTTACATTACATAATTATGGAGTTAACAACATATATTACACTGTAGATGGAGGTGCAAATTGGAGTGTAAAAGATGGTGATTTACCAGATATTCCAACCAAAACAATTTTAATCAATCCCTTGGATAAAGATGAAGTAATAGTAGGAACCAATTTTGGAGTTTGGAAAACAGCAAACTTTACTAGCGAGAATCCTAATTGGGTTCAATCTCAAAATGGGATGTCTAGTGTTAAAGTAACTCAATTAGAGTTAAGAACAGCTGATAATACAGTAATCGCTTCTACTTACGGAAGAGGATTTTTTACAGGTAAGTTTGTTAGTAATGAATTAAGTACTCCAAAAAATACTGTAACGACAAGGGACTTTGAAATTAATGCTGTAGTAGACAATAAAACTATTGAGATTAAAAAACTATCTAGTGTAAATGAGACAGTAAATGTTTCTGTATATAACGCAAGTGGTGTTTTAATGCTAGCCAAAGCTTTAGACTTTAGGTTAGAAAATAGTCATAGTTTAGACGTTTCATTACAGCCTGGAGTTTATATTGTGAACTTAACTTACGGAAACAAACGTATGACTAAAAAAGTAATTGTAGTCAATTAAAAAATATAAGTAACACCAACACCTAATATTTGTTTTAACTGTACTTTAGGACCTACTTGTGTTCCATCTGATTCTAATATTTTAGAGTCATCATCATATAAAAGGTGTGAGCCAATTTTTGCTTGAATGTATTGATTTACCTTCATGTCTACGTTTAATTCAATTTCTGTATCCACATTTCCAAACTTATCTATATAATCTGAATAGAATGAGCTTTTAAGGTTAAAATTGATGTTTTCCATAATGGTAGTTTTGTATTCTATACGAACCAAAGCACCAAGTTCAGAATATATGTTTTCTCCTTTTTTAATAATATTTCCATTCTCGTCTTTAACAGCAGGAGTAACTCCAAACGCACCTTTATTGGCTAGGGTTTGATTCATTACAAAAGTTACCTGATTGGTTAATGGAGAAATATGTAGCTTAAAAAAATTGTCATTATCAGTATAAAGTCCCCCAACCCCTAAACGCATACGGGCAGGTGCAAAAAAGTTAGAAATAACGGTTTCTCTATCATTTCCTTTATAACCTTCAAAAAACTGAGTAGTTAGGTTAAATTCTCCTGAATAATACCATTTAGATTCAATACTAGACTTATAACTTACGGATGACTTTATATCTATAACATCATCGGTTTTTTTAGCGTGTTCAGCTCCGTTTTCTTTACTTAAACCATATTTTAAGTTCAGGTCATTGGTCCAAAAAAACCTTCCTTTTTTATAATCATAATCACCTCTAAAAGAGGTAATTCCTGCAATACTATTGTTTCCTCCTTTAGTCCAGTTTACAAAAGATGTTTGTGTTAATAAGATCCCCGGTTTATTGGTAATAGTCCAATATTGTGGTTTTGAGCTTTCTTTTAAAATATCATTAATACTATCTTTTTTAGGTGAAGCATTTTTGTTAGCTATGGTATCTTTATTTGATTTGTGAAATACTTTATTGATTTTGTTTTTAAGTTTGGCAATACTTTCGGGTGTAGGTATAGTGTCCATGCGAGTTATAGAAGCATGGCTGTAATTGCTATAAATACAGAAGATTAGAATCATTAATAAACGACCCATAAGTTTTTTTTTATCATAAGAATGTGTCAAAAAATATGCCATTATAATGTTGATAAAATTGTATCATATATCGAGTCTTGATCAATATTTACAATTGCTTTTAACTCCTGTGTTTTTCCATGCTCAATAAAATCATCAGGTATTCCCTTAATTATTATTTTTAAATGGTAATCATGTTGGGCTGCAAATTCTAAAATTGCAGAACCAAAACCTCCATGAATACTTCCGTCTTCATAAGTGATAATGGTATTGTATGTTGAAAAAACTACATGTAACAGTTTTTGATCTAACGGTTTAATAAACTGCATATTGTAATGCCCAACATTGTCTTTTTCTTTTTGTGGCAATTGATCAATGGCAAAGTTAACAATATTACCGATGGTACCAATACTCAAAATAGCAGTCTTATCACCTTCCTTTAATACACGTCCTTTACCTATTTCTATATCTTTAAAAGGTTGTTTCCAATTTACATTTTCGCTTAATCCTCTTGGATAGCGAATAGCAATAGGATTGTTTAGTCCCTTTTGAGCAGTATACATAATGTTCCTTAAATCTACTTCGTTCATAGGAGCGTAAAGGATGATGTTTGGAATACATCGTAAAAAAGCAATATCATATACGCCATGATGTGTAGCTCCATCATTCCCTACCAATCCAGCTCTGTCTAAACAAAAAATAACTGGAAGTTTTTGAATGGCCACATCGTGAATAACTTGGTCGTATGCTCTTTGTAAAAATGTTGAATAAATATTACAAAAAGGAACCAATCCTTGTTTTGCCATACCAGCAGCTAAAGTAACTGCATGTTGTTCTGCAATTCCTACATCAAAAGCTCTATCGGGCATTTGGGCAATCATGTATTTTAGCGAACTTCCTGTGGGCATTGCTGGAGTAATTCCTACAATTTTAGGGTTTTGTTCTGCTAATTCTATAATGGTGTGTCCAAATACATCTTGATATTTAGGAGGGGTAATGTTATCTTTTGATGTAATTCTATCTCCAGTTTGAGCATTAAATTTTCCTGGAGCATGATAAGTAATCTGATCTTCTTCTGCTTTTTTTAACCCTTTTCCTTTGGTGGTGACAATATGTAAAAATTTAGGGCCTTCTACATTTTTTAATCTTTCTAATTCATGAATCAAATTAGGTAAATCGTGTCCGTCAATGGGACCAGAATAATCAAAATTTAAAGCTTCAAAAATATTGTCTCGTTCAGGTTTATGGTCAAGTTTGGTTTGGGTTAAATAATCTTTTAAAGCACCTATGCTTGGGTCAATTCCAATAGCATTATCGTTTAAAATAACTAAAAGATTGGCATTGGTAACGCCAGCATGGTTTAAGGCTTCAAAAGCCATTCCAGAAGCTATAGAAGCATCGCCAATTACAGCAATATGTTGTTGTTTTTTGTCTCCTTGAATTTGTGCTGCCATGGCCATTCCCAAAGCTGCTGATATTGAAGTTGAAGAATGTCCTGTACCAAAAGCATCATATTCGCTTTCAAAAATATTTGGGAAACCAGAAATTCCGTTTAATCTTCTATTCGTGTCAAAAACATCTCTTCTGCCAGTTAATATTTTATGTCCGTATGCTTGGTGACCAACATCCCAAATCAATTTGTCTTTAGGCGTGTTAAATATATAGTGAATGGCAATGGTTAACTCTACTACACCAAGACTCGCCCCTAAGTGGCCTTCTTTGGTAGCTACTATATTAATGATAAATGCCCTTAATTCATGAGCTAGTTGTTCTAGTTCAGGAATAGAAAGATTTTTTAGGTCTTTAGAGGAATTTATATGCTTTAATATATCTCTTTTCACTAAGCAAAAGTACATATTTTATTGCTCTTCCAATTAAGAAACTATCTCCAATTATGCTTGTTTAGAGTATGTATTTAAGATTGTGATACTTTTAAGTTTTAGTAGTTTTTTTTATTTTTGTAATTATTAATTAAAAAAAATGCAATTATGAAAAAAGAAATGAAATTATTAAAAATTTTTATTGTTGTTTTTGCTATTATAACTTCAGTAGCATGTAATAACAGCGATGATGACAATGAAAATGACATCAGTAATTTTCCTAGTGAAACTGAAATTCCATCAGATGTAGATGACATTAATCCAGATACTGACGAAAAAGAAGATGTTCCAGAAGGAGGGTTTTCTCTTGTGGGTTATTGGACTCAAACAAGTGAGATTAACAATGGAAATGAAAATAGTAATTTAGAGTGTCCTATGGAGTTAAAATTTGATAATAAAAAAGTAGTGTCTATAGAATATGACTATGATGGGAATGCTCAAGACTGTGTTGTAGATGAAGAAAGTTTGGGAGCTTATAAAAGAGTTGGTAATAAGTTATACTTAATATTTTCTGGAGGAGAAACAGATGAAGTAACTGTTGAAGTTACTGCAAACGAACTGCGCGTTTCTGGAACTGATGAACATGGTACTTGGACTGATGTTTTTACAAGAAATCAATGATAGTTATTATCTAAAATAATTTATATTTAGGCTTACAATTTTGTAAGCCTTTTTTTTAATTGTATTAATGATATTTTATGATAGATCCTTTTGACGATGATTATTACATGAAAAAAGCTTTAGATGAAGCTTATGAAGCTTATGATAAAGGAGAGGTTCCTGTTGGGGCTGTGATTGTAATGAATAATCAAATTATTGCTAGGGGACATAATTTAACAGAGCAATTAAATGATGTTACGGCTCATGCCGAAATGCAAGCTTTTACTGCCGCAGCTAATTTTTTAGGAGGAAAATATTTACAAGATTGTACTTTATATGTAACCTTAGAGCCTTGTCAAATGTGTGCTGGTGCTAGTTATTGGACACAAATAGGCAAAATTGTTTACGGTGCTTCTGATGTACAAAGAGGTTACTCAAAATTAAATACTTTGCTACATCCTAAAACAAAAGTAGTTTCTGGAATTAGAGAAGAAGAGTGTAGTAAGTTGTTAAAAGATTTCTTTTTGTCTAGAAGAGACTTAAATTAATCTTCAATTTTACTAGCATCAGGATCATTGTGTTTTAAAGAATACTTGGTTAAATCTTTGTCTTTATATCTGTGGTAAATAAATAAGGGCATCAATACAAAGGTTAAAGTAATTACGCCAAAACCAATAAACTTTGCGCTTTTATCATCGTTCAAGGTGTAAAAGTACGCTCCAATAGCCCATAGAATTAAGACCAGTAACAATAGAATTTTTAATAATATCTTCATATTCATTTTTTAATGAGTCTATCAAAATTAGCTAATTTGGATGTAAAATCTAAGCATAGTTAGCATGAAGTTTAATATTAGGATTCCAATTGTTTTTTTTGTTCTTTTATCTTTAATGATGTCTTGTCAATCTAAACCTAAAGATTTAAATATGTTGATTATTGCTCACAGAGGTGCCTCGGGGTATTTACCAGAACATACTTTGCCTGCCAAAGCTTTGGCTTATGGTATGCATCCTGATTTTTTAGAGCAAGATGTAGTGTTAACAAAAGATGATGTTCCTATAGTAATTCATGATATTCATTTAGAAACGACCACTAACGTTTCCGAGGTTTTCCCTAATAGAAATAGGGAAGATGAAAAGTTTTATGTAATTGATTTTACTTGGGAAGAATTACAACTTTTAAACGTTACAGAAAGGTTTGATGATAAAACCAAGCAAACAGTTTATCCAAATAGATTTCCTGCTAATAAATCAATTTTTAAGTTGCATACTTTGGCACAAGAAATAGAAATGATTCAAGGTTTAAATATTTCTATGAAACAAAACATGGGGATTTATGTAGAAATTAAAGAACCTCAATTTCATAGAAATCACGGAAAAGATATTTCTAAAATTGTTTTAAAAGTTCTTTCGGATTATGGGTACAAAACGCTTGAAGATAATTGTATTTTACAGTGTTTTGATGCTGTGGAACTCAAAAAAATTAGACAGGAATATCACTCTAAATTATTTTTGGTTCAGTTGTTAGAAATAGGTTATGCTGATGAGGTTTTTAAAGAGATGACTGTAGCGCAAATAGTTGATGAAATTGCCTTGTATGCTAATGGAATTGGTCCTTGGTATAAACAAATTATTGCAGGAAATGAACATGTTAAGGGTTTTGAAAATCTTGTGTCATTAGCACATCAAAAAGATTTAAAAGTACATGCTTTTACATATCGTGCAGATGATTTAGGAGATTTTAAAACTTTTAAAGAATTGTTACTTAATGCAAAAACAAAGTTAAATTTTGATGGAATTTTTACCGATTTTCCTGATCAAGCAGTTGCTTGTTTTAAGCAATAGAATCACTTGCTTGAATTAACTTTCTTCTATAAGCGTTTAGCAATCTTGATTTAGAAATAAAACCATAATATTTACCATCTCTAATTACAGGTAAATTCCAAGCACCAGTTATCTTAAATTTTTCCATAATAACTTCCATAGAATCATTTACGTAATCAATTACGTCTTCGGGAGCAATCATTAAATCTCTTACAAAAGTGGTATCGTGTAAATCGGTATTAAACATAATAGATCTAATATCATCCATATGAAGTAAACCTATTAATTCTCTGTCTTTATTTACTACAGGAAAGTTATTTCTCTTAGACTTTACAATAACATTATGAGCCAATTCACCAAGTGTCATTCCAGGTTTGATGACTATAAAATCTTTTTCTATAACCTTGTTAATGTTCATCAACATTAAAACACTTTTGTCTTTATCATGTGTTAATAGCTGACCTTTTTTGGCTAAAGCTGCTGTGTAGATATTGTGAGGAATAAATCTTTTAGTGATTAAAAAAGAGATAGAGGCAACGGTCATTAGTGGTAAAAATAATTCGTATCCTCCAGTAATTTCGGCAATTAAAAAGATAGCTGTTAAAGGGGCTTGTAGCACTCCAGCTAACAAACCTGCCATTCCAACCATGGCAAAATTACTTAAAGAAAGATTAGTAGATGCAAGTTTCAAATGGTTTACAACTGTTGCTACAACATATCCGGATACACTTCCTATAAATAAGGATGGTGCAAATACACCTCCAATACCTCCGGCACCAAAAGTAAGTGCCATCGCAATCACTTTAAAAACAATAAGCCCTAGTAAAAGCCCAACAATCATCCAAATATTTTCGGCTTCTGAATTAAAAATATTGTTTTCTAATATAGAAGAAGCATCTCCCATTAAAACACTGTTCATGGTATCAAAACCTTCTCCAAAAAGAGGTGGAATAAAATAAACAATAATTCCAATTAAAGTTCCTCCTAATAATAATCTGTAGATTTGATTGTCTATTTTTTTGAAAAAATCTTGCATCCAAAAATAAACCTTGGTAAAATAGATGGATACAAAAGAACATCCTATTCCTAATATGATATAAAATGTAATGTCAGAAAGTTCAAACCTATCTTTAATTTCAAAGTGTAACAACACTTCATCACCTAAAAAGAAATATGATGTTAATACCGCAGAGATAGAAGCTAATAATAACGGAATCATAGAAATCATGGTTAGTTCTAAACTAAAAATTTCTACGGCAAATACTATAGCGGTAATTGGTGCTTTAAAAATACAAGATACTGCTCCTGCAGCTGCACAAGCAACCAATACAGTTCTAGATCTTTGGTCTAAGTGGAAAAGTCTTGATACGTTTGATCCAATTGCTGCACCAGTGGTTACCGTTGGTCCTTCTAGTCCTACAGATCCTCCAAAACCTACCGTTAGGGGAGAAGTGATTAAAGAAGCCCACATTTGATATCTATCAATAATGGCTTCTCTTTTAGAAATGGAATGTAAAACAGAAGGGATTCCGTGGCTCATTTTTTTTCTGACCACGAATTTAATTACCAATAGGGTTAAACCTATACCAATGATTGGGAATATAAAGTAAAAACCTTTGTGTACATCTTTGATAAACCCTGTTTCAAGAGCAACAAAAATATAATGAGTTAAGTTTTTTAGAGTTACTGCGGATATACCAGCCAATAAACCTATTAGCACACTTAAAATGTAAAGAAAATTTTCTGCAGAAATATGTTTGTATTTCCAGATCAAAAATTGATTTAATAAACTCCTTTTTCTCTGAGGCATGCCTATGACTTTTTCGGATGGCTAAGATAGTGTTTATTGAAAGAATATGTTTAAACTACTTTAGGCTTGCACAGGGCATTTTTTACAATGATCTTTACCTTTCTTTTTGTACTTTTTACAACACTTCTTTTTCTTGTCTTTTGCTAAATATGCAAAGCAACACCCTGTATATTCAGGAGTAACAATCTCTTCAACTATTCTTTCTAACATCATTTGCACTGATTAAGTATCTAAAAATCAGTGCAAATATAATACTTATTTTAAATAAATCTAAATTAACTACTCGTTTTTAGCATTAATTTCTGTTTGGGCAACAATTCCTTCGATGTCTTTATCAAATAAATAAGTACCACTCTTATCGTTTCCAATAATTTTTAATTTATCTAAAATAGTTCTTGCTAAAGATTCTTCTTCTGCTTGTTCAGCAACATACCATTGTAAAAAGTTATGTACTGTGTAGTTTTTTTCTTCTAAGGTTTGAAAAACTAAGTGATTGATGCTTTCTGTTACTTGCTCTTCACTTTCTAAAAACACAGTAAAAAGTTCGTGTAAATCTTTAAAAGTATCTTTAGGAGCATCTAGGCTTGGTATGCTAGCTTTTCCTCCGCGTTCGTTTACAAACTTTACTAATTTAAGCATGTGTACTCTTTCTTCTTCGGATTGGTTGTAAAAGAATCCTGCAACACCGTTGTAACCGATAACTTCTGCCCAAGTAGCCATTGCTAAATATTTCATAGAAGCATTAGCTTCTAAGTGTATTTGAGTGTTTAGTGCTTTTTCTATTGTTTCTGATAACATATTTTGTTGTTTTTTAGTGATAAAAAAACTCTTTAAAAACAATTAAGAAATCATATTTAAGTAAATAAGATGTCATTTGTTTTTAAAGAGCTATGGTAAATTTAATGAACTCAAAGTCTTATTACAACTTATTCTGTAGGAAGTGTAATATTTATATTTAATTCAGATAAAACTTCTTGAGAAACAGCTGCAGGAGCGTTAATCATTACGTCTCTACCTGAATTGTTTTTAGGGAAGGCAATAAAATCTCTAATAGTTTCTTGTCCTCCTAAAATAGCAACCAATCTGTCTAAACCAAAAGCCAAACCTCCGTGTGGTGGAGCTCCGTATTCAAAAGCATTCATTAAAAATCCGAATTGCTCTTTGGCTTCTTCAGGAGTAAATCCTAAATGTTTAAACATTAATTCTTGAGTAGCTTTGTCGTAAATTCTAATAGAACCTCCACCAATTTCGTTTCCGTTTAAAACCAAATCGTAAGCATTGGCTCTTACTTTACCAGGATCTGTATCTAACAATTCCATATCCTCTTTTTTAGGACTGGTAAAAGGGTGGTGCATTGCGTGGTATCTTTCAGTTTCCTCATCCCATTCTAATAAAGGGAAGTCAACTACCCATAATGGAGCAAATTCGTTAGATTTTCTTAAACCTAAACGCTCAGCTAATTCCATACGTAAAGCAGAAAGTTGAGCTCTTGTTTTGTTTGCAGGTCCAGATAATACACAAATTAAATCTCCAGCTTTAGCTCCAGTTGCTTTTGCCCAAGCAGCTAAATCTTCTTGGTCATAAAATTTATCTACAGATGATTTAAAAGTACCATCTTCGTTACATTTTACATAGACCATTCCTAAAGCTCCTACTTGAGGACGCTTAACCCATTCTATTAATTTATCGATTTCTTTACGAGTATAGCTTCCACCATTTGGCACAGCAATACCCACTACCAATTCGGCATCGTTAAATACCTTAAAATCTTTGTGTTGAGCAACGGTGTTTAACTCTCCAAACTCCATTCCAAAACGGATGTCTGGTTTGTCGTTACCATAAGTTTTCATGGCGTGCTCAAAAGTCATTCTTGGGAAATCTCCAATTTCTACATTGTTCACTTTTTTAAGTAAGTGACGAGTCATTCCTTCAAAAATGTTTAAAATATCTTCTTGTTCCACAAACGCTAATTCACAGTCAATTTGTGTGAATTCTGGTTGTCTATCGGCGCGTAAATCTTCATCACGGAAACATTTTACAATCTGAAAATATTTATCCATTCCACCTACCATTAGCAATTGCTTAAATGTTTGTGGAGATTGTGGTAAGGCGTAAAACTCACCTTCGTTCATTCTAGAAGGAACAATAAAATCACGAGCTCCTTCTGGCGTAGATTTTATCAAATAAGGAGTTTCAACTTCTATAAAGTCTTGATTAGATAAGTAGTTACGAACTTCTTGTGCTACTTTACTTCTAAATATCAAGTTGTTTTTTACTGGGTTTCTACGGATGTCTAAATATCTGTATTTCATACGGATATCTTCACCACCATCTGTATTGTCTTCAATAGTAAAAGGAGGAAGTTTTGCTTCGTTTAAAATGGTTAGTTCTTTTACTAAAACTTCAATTTCTCCGGTAGCAATATTTTTGTTTTTGGCCTCACGCTCAATAACAGTTCCTTTTACTTGAATCACAAATTCTCTACCTAAAGTTTTGGCTTTGTCTAGAATTTCTTTTGGAGTTCTGTCTTCATCAAAAATAAGTTGAGTAATTCCGTATCTATCACGTAAATCCACCCATACCATAAATCCTTTATCTCTAGATTTTTGAACCCATCCTGATAAAGTAACCTCTTGGTTTGCATTTTCAATTCTTAATTCTCCGTTAGTGTGACTTCTGTACATGTTATTGTGCTTGAATTTAAAGGGGCAAAGTTACTTTTTTAATTCGATGTCTGAAAGCTAATTTTAGCTTTGTACGTACTTCATTAAATCATAAAATCCACCTAGACTTTTTAGGTGGATTTTATGGTTTTGATTTAAATGAAAATTATTTTTTAGCTAATAAATCTCTAATTTCTGTAAGCAACTCTTCTTGAGAAGGTTTTTTAACTTTTGGCGCTTCTTTTTTCTTGGTTTTTTCATATGCTTTTATAAAAATAAAAATGACAAAACCAATAATAACAAAGTCTATAATGGCTTGTAAAAAGTTTCCATAAGTAAGTACTGCTGCATCGGCTTGTTTTGCTTGAGCTAAGGTGTCGTATTTTCCTTCGCCTAAAACGATAAATAAATTGGCAACGTTTTTATTTCCTAAAAAAAGTCCTACTATGGGCATTAAAATATCGGCAGCTAAAGAGCTTACAATGGTTTTAAAAGCTCCACCAATAATTACAGCTGTTGCTAAACTTACAATATCGCCTTTCATTAAAAAGGCTTTAAAGTTTTTAAAAAAGGTAAATGTTTTGGTTTTTAGTTGATCCATAAAAAATAGTTTTAATCAATAAAAGTCCTTTTGATTCTTTGTGCCATAGCCGTTAGAATTTCATAAGAAATAGTATTGCATATTTTGGCAAACTCTTCAACAGTTTTTTGATTGTTAAAAATAATAACTTCATCACCTTCTTTGCAGTCTATATTGGTTACGTTTACTAAAATCATATCCATACAAACATTTCCAGAAGTGTAAGCTTTTTGTCCGTTGATGGTAACATATCCGTTTCCACAACCTAAAGGTCTAGAAAATCCATCGGCATGACCAATAGGAATAATGGCAATTTTCTCATCTTTTTGAGCTGTAAATGCCATGTTATAACTAATGCTATCTCCCTTTTTTACTGTTCTAATTTGTGAGATAATAGATTTTAAAGTGGCAACATTTTTTAATTGGGCAGTTTCTTTTTCATCATTTCCAAATCCGTACAAACCAATTCCCATTCTTACCATATTAAAATGTGCATTAGAATAGTTGATAATTCCGGATGTATTACTCATATGAACCGTAAAGTGGTCTGTTAATTTTGACTGTAATTGCGCAATAATATTGTTAAAAGTTGTGATTTGTTTTTCCGTAAATTCTTTTTCATTTAAATCTTCACTTGCGGCAATATGAGAAAATGCAGAAGCCACTTTAATGTGTTTGTTATTTTCTATCAACGAAAGTAGTTCATCAACTTCATCAGTATTAAATCCTAATCTGTTTAGGCCAGAATTGAATTTTAAATGAATAGGATATGCTTCTAAATGATTCTTTTTAGCAAAAGCAATAAATTGTTTTAAAGTGTAAAGAGAATAAATATTAGGCTCTAAGTGATGTTGAATGATTAACTCATAATTTGCTACTTGAGCGTGTAAAACCAAGATTGGAGTTTTAATTCCGTTTTCTCTAAGTTTTATTCCTTCATCGGCATAAGCAACACCAAAATAATCAACTTTTTCTTCTTCAAGACTTTTAGCAATATTAACAGGTTCTAAACCATAAGCAAAAGCTTTAACAACCGCTAAAGTTTGGGTGTTAGGCTTGGTTTTGCTTTTAAGATAATTAAAGTTGTGCTTTAAAGCAGATAAGCTGATTTCTAGCTTTGTAACATGATGGTTTTGCATGCTAATTGTTTTTGTTGTTTGCTTTGTAAAAAGCAGCTCTACTTAGCGGTTCGTAGTTTTCATTTTCTCCTAACATCACTAATTTTTCACTGTCATTTTTTCGGTGACTGTAATGGGCTAAGTTTCCTGTTTTGGTGCAAATAGCGTGGACTTTGGTTACGTACTCTGCGGTAGCCATTAAATTTGGCATAGATCCAAAAGGTTTTCCTTTAAAATCCATATCTAACCCAGCAACAATAACCCTTATACCTTTGTTTGCTAAATCGTTACAAACGCTAACAATTTCATCATCAAAAAACTGTGCTTCATCAATTCCTACCACATCTACATAGTTAGCTAATAATCGAATATTAGCTGCTGCAGGAACAGGTGTGGAACGAATATATTTTTCATCGTGAGAAACAACATTTTCCTCATCATAACGAGTGTCTACAGAAGGTTTAAAGATTTCTATACGTTGTTTAGCAATTTGAGCACGTCTTAATCTACGAATTAATTCTTCGGTTTTACCCGAAAACATAGATCCGCAGATGACTTCAATCCATCCAAATTGTTCTTTATGGTTTACAGTGTTTTCAAGAAACATTTTGTATTTTTATCGATGTTAGTATATCTAAAATTGCTAATGCTAGCAAAAGATAAGTGTACAAATTTATCAAATAAAGTCTTACGCTCTAACCTAAATTTATCAAAGTATTTATGCAAAAAAAATTAGAGGCAGAATTGATGAGCATTGCTCACAGTATTTTGCAAATGAAAAATAGAGATGATTTAAAAGCTTTGAAACAAAAAGCTTATGAAACGTATGAAAAACTTGCAGTGCTATCTTATATAGAAGACTTTGTTAAAGAAACACCTCAAAATACTAAAACTGTAGAGGAGTTGGTTAAAGAAACTTTTGACGAGCCTATAAGTGAGGTTGAAAAAGTAGAAGCGCCTGAGCCAGTAAAGGTTGAGTTGGTAGAAGAAATTAAGGAGGTAGTTACCGAGGAAGTTGTAGAGATTGAAGAAGAACCTAAAGAAGATGTTTCTTTGGATTTGTTTACAAAAGTAGAAGAGAGCAAAGTGGAAGAAAAAACTGAAAGTGCTTCTAACCTACAATCCTCATTAGAAAAAGAATTTGGAAATACAGTTTCTTTAGATATAGCTACGGATTTATTTGAAAATGCTACTCGTGTAGCTCCTAAAAAATCTTTGAATGATGTTGCTATGCAGCAAAAGAATTTACAAATAGATTTAAATGATAGAATTGCTTTTGTAAAACATTTATTTGATGATAGTCAAGAAGATTTTAATAGAGTAGTATCTCAGTTAAACACCATGTCTTCGGAAAAAGAAGCCACATCGTTCTTAAAAATGGTAAAAAAGGAGTATAATTGGAGCGGAAAAGAAATCTATGAAGATAGATTGATTTTGTTAATAGAACGAAAATTTAATTAAAAGAGAAGAATGAGTTTAAAAGCAGAAGATTTTAACAAAATATTTGATGCTGTGATAGCAAAATATCACGTGATTGATGATGTAGATCAGCCTTTTACTAATGTATATGATGCTAGTACTTTAGAGCATTTGTTATATAGAAAATGTTGGATAGATACTGTACAGTGGCATTACGAAGACATTATTCGTTTACCAGATATTGACCCTACTGAGGCTTTGGCTTTAAAGAGAAAGATTGATGCTTCTAATCAAGATAGAACTGATATGGTAGAATATGTAGATAGTTATTTTTTACAAAAGTATATAGATGTAAAACCTAAATCTACTGCAAAAATTAACTCTGAAAGTCCAGCTTGGGCGATTGATAGATTGTCTATTTTGGCTTTAAAAATCTATCATATGCAAGAAGAAGTTACTCGTGAGTCTGCTTCTGCCAGTCATAAAGAAGCTTGTCAGAAAAAATTAGATATTTTATTAGAGCAAAGAGTAGATTTGTCTACTGCTATTAATGATTTGATTGCTGATATTGAAAGCGGTGATAAATACATGAAAGTGTACAAGCAAATGAAAATGTATAACGATGATGAATTAAATCCGATGTTGTACAAGAAAAAATAAAGCATAAAAAAAACCGAGACATCTGTCTCGGTTTTTTTATTGTGTTTTGCTAACCAATGCTTCAACAGTTTTTTTACTGTTTCCAACAAAAATTTCATTATCAATTATAGCTACAGGTCTTTTTAAGAAAGTATATTCTTTTAAAATGTAGTTTTTATAATCCTCTACACTTAAATTTTTGTCTTTTAATCCTTGTTCTTTATAAAGTCTTGCTCTTTTGTTAAACAGTTCCTCGTAAGAATTTGTTAAGACGTACATTTCTTGTAGTTGTTCAGCGTTTACAGGGTTGCTTTTTATTTCTTGAATTTCAAAACCGTCAAGATTTAATTGGTTTAAAATTCTTTTACAGGTATCACAAGTTTTTAAATGGTATATTTTTTTCATAAGTCTTAAGTCTCTTCTATCTTTACAACTACCAAAAGTATAAAAATAGAAAGTATGGATATTACAAAACAAGTAGATATTTTATCTAAAGGAAGAACCTTGATGTTAAAGTTAATTGGTGATTTTTCTTTAGAACAAATCAATAAAATTCCAGAAGGATTTAGTAACAATATTGGATGGAATGTAGCTCATTTAGTAGTTACACAACAGTTATTATGTTATAAATTTTCAGGTTTAAAAACTGCTTTGTCAGATGAAATGATTGGTAGATACGTAAAAGGAACGGCTCCAAATGGGCATATAATCAACCAAGAAGAGTGGGAGTTGATTAAAAAACTTTTTGTGGAGTTACCAGAGAAATTGTTGGTAGACTATAATGATAAGATATTTAAAACATATAGTGAGTACACCACAAGTGTAAATGTAACCTTAGATTCTGTTGAAAAAGCAATTGACTTTAACAATTTTCACGAAGGAATACATTTAGGGGTAATTTTAGGATTAAGAAAGTTGGTGTAATATACCAGCTTTCTTTTTAAAACATGTGGTAAATAAAACCTACGCTAATAACTGTGTTAAAATCGTTGGAACTATTGTTGCTTAAATCAGGATTAACTCCGTCTATCCAATCAGACATATAGTATTTAAAGTTGATTTGTGAAACAAGGTCGTAATAAGGACTGGCTTTATATCTTGCTCCTAATGCAAAGTTTCCAGATAAAGTAACAGTGTTGGTTTTAGCGATAAAGCTTGATTTATAGTTGTCTGGATATCCAGGGTCACCAGTTCCATTACTAGCTCCTGGACTTTGGTTCCAACCAGCTTCCCTATCAATAGCTTCTTGATCATATGAAGGAGTAGTATTTACGTAGTGAATACCAAAACCAATAGCTATATAAGGGTCTACTTTACTTTTGTTTCTGTATCTATTGTATTTGTGTAAAAACCTAACAATATCTCTGTAGTGAAATTGTAATTCGTTATCTAAACTTATAATTGTAGTTTTTGAACTTAACCTTGCAAGTAATATGTTGTTTGGAGTGTTTTCAATAGTGTATTTAGGTGGGTCTTCAAGAGGTTTTGTACCTGTTCCAAAGGATTTATTATCAAAACTAGTAAGGTTGATACCTAGAGTCGTTTTTAGTATTGTATGACGGTATAAAGGGTTAGATCCATATCTTCTAGGTAAGATGTGTAGATAATGTGTAGCGTTTACAGAAAAACCATTAATGGTTGCTTTACCATCAAAAGGTCCTTTTGCTATAAAATCAGCCTGGAAGTTAGAGATACCAGCCTCAGCACCTACTTCGTGTTGAAAAATAAAGCGTCGTTGAGCGTTACTTTTGGTGTTAAGTAACAAGGTAAATATTATAAGTAAGAGTAACTTTTTCAATTTGATTGCTTTGTTAAAAAGTTGAGAGTCAAAAGTATGAAAAAAACCTAACATTTGTTATTCAATTGTGATGGTTTCATTCATTTCAGAATTGGCTCTAAGGGTTATTTTTTTATTAAAATTATATACAGGCTCTGGTTGAAGTCTTAGTTTAAAATTACCATTGTCAAATTTATTGTTTTTGTTAAGATCTTGGATGATTCTAATTTGATATTTTCCAGGAGGTAATTGCCTATATGCAACTTCTTGTGAACTATTAATAATTTGTGTTGTTTTGGTTTTAAAACTATCGTTAGAAATTTCTATAATTAATTGAGTATTGTTAGGGTTTTTAATGGTTAAAACAATTTCACCATACTCTTCGGAATCTAACGTTTTTAGCTTAATGGTTTGTTTTCCTGTCGTTTTATTCAAGAAATCTTTAAAGGCTAATTCTTTTAATATTAAGGAGTAAGTTTTGTTAGTTTCTCTTTTAAAATCAACGAATATTTTGTGTGTGTTAGGATTATTAATTAGTGTGTATTCAATAGGGATTGAATCTTGTTCTAGTAACAAAATACTGTCGTTGTTTATGTAATTTACAGGAATGTTACTAGAAAGAATTAAAGAGTCGTTAGGGTGTAAAGCTCCTTTGGTATTACTAGAAAGAATTAAAGAGTCAATTTTTAAATCTCTAGGTGTAAGACTAAAATTTTGGTGTAAAGTATCTTGTTTAATACTTAAGTAAAGTGTGTCTTTAGGCATTTCTTTAAACCAAAAATAAAGAGAATCTTTGCTAGACGGTTTGCTAATGAAATAATCGTTTTGATTTATTCCAGTAGCAGAAACTTTTGGGATATCTTTTCCTTGATACCCAAGAATAATTACATGACCACTAGTTTGTGTTGGTCTCATAATTTTATTGTCTTTAGGCTCTTTAAAAAGAATAAAATCATCAATAGTATCTGCTGATTTTAATTGAATAGCTTCATTTAAAAAACCTATTCTTTCTAAACCTTTATCATATTTATAGTTATTGTTTTTATCTTCTAAAGCAATCAGTTTATAATTGGCTTCGGATAAGTTTTCTAAACTATAATTTGTACTGTCTAAAGTGTTTGATAAATAATTTGGAGTATAATACCCAACTAAAGTATCATTGGCATTTTTATAAGCCATCACACTAATATTTTCAAGCTTTTTATCAGCAAGTGGATCTGTAATGTTTCCAGTAATACTTAAAGAATCTAAATCAGGGCCTGTACTAAAAACATATGAGAATCTTCCTAGTTTATTTCCTTCATTATTGTCTATAATACTATTTCCAAAATTAATGGTGTATGTTGTATTAGGACTTAAGGATTCTAAAAATTCAATACTAATTTTTTTAGAAACCCCAACTTCAGGTTTTATGATTGGTTTTTTCTCCATGGGAGGAGATATAATTAATTGAGTATTTAACTTTTCAAATTTAATATACTCATCAAAAACAATTACGACCTTCTCCGCATCAAAAGAAGTGGTTTTGTTTGCTGGTTTAGCAATAGCCATAATTGGGGGAATACTATCTTTAGGTCCTCCAGTAGGACTACCCATTCTAGCACAACTTACTTGAAAAAGTGCTATGATTACGATAAAAATTGCAATTGTATTCTTCATAAACTTATGTTGCAAAGAAACTGAATTTTTGTGATAACTAAACCACGCATGCAATGGTAATAATATAGATATTAACATTGTTTAACTTTTTAAGTGCTTTGGTGCAGGAAATTAAGGTGGCGCCAGTGGTTAATACATCATCAATTAGTAAAACATTTTTTTGATTAAAGAGGTAATTGGTATTTACTTTAAAGGAATTTTGTACACTTTTATGTCGTTCTTCTTTATTTTGTTTGGTTTGAGATTTGTTGTTTTCTGTTTTTATTAAGCCATCTTTAATATAATCTGCATGCAAATTTTTAGCAATTATTTTAGCAAATTCATCTACTTGATTGTAACCTCTACTTTTTTCTTTTTTAGGATGTAAAGGTATGGGAATTACAATATCAATATTTTTAAATCTAGTGGTCGTTTTTAATTCGTTACTAATTGCTTTGGCAGCATAAGCTCCAAAAGTTTCTAGTCCTTGATATTTTAAAGCTTTTAAAAGCGTTTGTATTGGGCTGTTTTTTTGATAGAAATAAAGCGATCCTGCTTCAATAACATCTGTTTTTCCTAAGAATAATTTTTCTAGAGGATTGTTAGCATAGCCTATAAAACCTGTAAATTCTAATTGATGATGACAATCTATACACAAAAAAGAAATGTTTTGTGGAATAATAGCTTTACAGTGTAAACATCTATTAGGGGCAAATAGATCTCTTAAATCTTTCAGAAGATTCATAGCTTTTATGTTAAAAATAAACAATAATTTTAGATAAGTTTCCAGTCAATAAAAAAATATGATTTATGAAAAACACTAAAGATGTATTAATCGCAATATTGGTGCTAATAATTATTGGATTTGTGATTTATAATTACAAAATTACCAATGAAAACAATGCTTATAAAGAAGCTATTCAAGAAGAAAAACAAGCTTTGGCTAAAGAGTTAGATATAACTTTACAAGATTTAAGCGTAAATCAAGAACAAAACATTGCTATTACAAAAGATTTTAATGAAGCCAATGAAAAATTAAAAGGAATTAGAGTTCAACTAAACAAGTCTAAAGAACAAGTAGAGCAACTAAAAATTAAATTGAGTAATTCAGAAAAAAATAGTTTTAAAGCCTTGCAAACACTTAGAGCTTCTTTAGAGGGAGTTAAAATAAATAATCAGTTTTTGTTTAAAAGTTTAGATTCTATTAGAACAGTAAATGATAGTTTGATGGTGACTATTGCTGTAACTAAATCTGAATTAAATGCCGAAAAATTGCAAAGTAAAGAGTTGTCTTTAAAATTATCAGAAGCTACTAAGGTTCAGATTTCAAATGTTGAGGTTTATGCAATTGAAGAAAAAAAATCAGGAGAAATTAAAGAAACAAATCGTTATAAAAACGTAAACGGAATACAGGTAAAGTATAATGTTTTAAACAATAAGGCTTTAACCAATACCGAATGTGATATATTTTACGTAATAAAAGACAAAGACGGAATGATAGTTTCTTCTGATGGTGAATTTTTACACAAAGGAGTGCTAAAGAAATTTACGGATGCTACACGTTTAATTTTAAATGGAGAAACCATGCCAGTAAATGATATTATTTCTTTGCAAAATATTGAATTAAACAAAGGAACTTACACGATAGATTTTTATAGCTTAGATGGCTTATTGGCTAGTCAATCATTTGTGTTAAAAAGTAGCTTTTTAGGTGTTTTTTAAATAAATGATATAGTTTTTAAAATAGTATAAACGAATTAAAAAAAGCTTTTATATTTTTGCGGCATGGCAAAACAAGAAGATCAATTTAAGAAGGTAATTTCTCACGCCAAAGAATACGGATATGTATTCCAATCTAGTGAGATTTACGATGGTTTAAGTGCAGTATATGACTACGCACAAAACGGAGTAGAGTTAAAGAAAAATTTACGTGAGTACTGGTGGAAAGCCATGGTACAAATGCATGATAATATTGTTGGTTTAGATGCTGCAATTTTTATGCATCCTACTACTTGGAAAGCTTCGGGCCATGTAGATGCTTTTAACGATCCATTGATTGATAATAAAGATTCTAAAAAAAGATACAGAGCAGACGTTTTAATAGAAGATTATGTTGCCAAGTATGATGATAAAATAGAAAAAGAAGTTAAAAAAGCAGAAAAACGTTTTGGAGACTCTTTTGATAAAGAACAATTTTTAGCTACAAATCCTCGTGTTTTAGAATACAAAGAAAAAGGAGCTGCTATTTTAGCAAGAATGGGAAAATCTTTAGAAAATGAAGATTTAGCCGATGTAAAAGCTTTGATAGAAGAATTAGGAATTTCTTGTCCTTTGTCTGGTTCTAAAAGTTGGACAGACGTAAAGCAATTTAACTTAATGTTTGGAACAAAATTAGGAGCTTCTGCAGAGCACGCTACTGATTTGTATTTACGTCCAGAAACAGCGCAAGGTATTTTTGTGAACTTTTTAAATGTGCAAAAAACAGGAAGAATGAAAATTCCTTTCGGTATTGCACAAACAGGAAAAGCGTTCCGTAACGAAATTGTAGCTCGTCAGTTTATTTTCCGTCAACGTGAGTTTGAACAAATGGAAATGCAATTTTTTGTACGCCCTGGAACTCAAAAAGAATGGTATGAGACTTGGAAAGAATCTCGTTTAAAATGGCATTTGTCTTTAGGTTTAGGAATGGATAATTACCGTTTCCACGATCATGATAAATTGGCTCATTATGCCGATGCTGCTGCGGATATTGAATTTAAATTCCCTTTTGGATTTAAAGAATTAGAAGGAATTCATTCAAGAACAGATTTTGATTTAAAAGCACATCAAGAATTTTCTGGAAAGAAAATTCAATATTTTGATAATGAAATCAACGAAAACTACATTCCTTATGTAGTAGAAACTTCTGTTGGTTTAGATAGATTATTTTTAGCGGTTTTCTCTAATTCTTTACAAGAAGAAGAGTTAGAAGATGGAAGCTCAAGAACAGTTTTAAAATTACCAGCAGTGGTAGCTCCAAACAAAGCGGCTATTTTACCATTGGTTAAAAAAGATGGATTGCCAGAGATTGCTAAAGATATTTTTGATCAATTAAAATTTGATTTCAACGTTACTTACGATGAAAAAGATGCTATTGGTCGTAGATATCGTCGTCAAGATGCAAATGGAACTCCATTTTGTATTGCTGTAGATTACGAAACTAAAGATGATAATATGGTTACGATTCGTCATAGAGATACTATGGAACAAAAACGTGTTGCCATAGCTGATTTAAAATCTATTATAGATGCAGAAGTAAACATGGGAGTTTGGTTAAACAAAGCCAAATAATCTTAATGATGATATATAAAAAAAGGTGAGCATTTGCTCACCTTTTTTATTTTCTCTTCTTTTTCATATTAGTTTAGTTTGTGATTTTTGGAAAATATTTTTTTCTTAACCAAAAAGACACTTTAACTAATAATATCAATGCAGGTACTTCTACTAAAGGACCTATAACTCCTGCAAAAGCCTGTCCTGAATTCAGTCCAAAAACGGCAATAGCTACTGCAATAGCCAATTCAAAATTATTTCCGGCTGCTGTAAATGCTACTGATGCTGTTTTATCATATTCTGCTCCAGTTGCTTTGGTAAAAAAGAAACCAATGATAAACATTAAAGTAAAATATAATAATAATGGAATTGCAATAATTAGTACATCCATAGGAATTTGTACAATTAATTCTCCTTTTAAAGAGAACATTACTACAATGGTAAATAACAATGCAATTAAGGTTAATGGAGAGATTGTTGGAATGTATTTGGTGTTATACCATTCCTCACCTTTTAACTTTACTAAGAACACTCTACTTAATATTCCTAATAAGAAAGGAATTCCTAAATAAATGGCCACACTCTCTGCAATAGTTGCTACAGAAATGTCTACAATAGCTCCTTCAAAACCAAAATATGGAGGTAAAACAGTAATAAATAGCCAAGCATAAAAACTATAAGCAAATACTTGGAAAACACTATTTAAAGCTACCAATCCAGCTCCGTATTCACTACTTCCTTCGGCAAGGTCGTTCCATACCAAAACCATGGCAATACAACGTGCTAAACCAATTAAAATTAACCCAACCATGTATTCTGGATATTCTCTTAAAAAAGTGATGGCCAATACAAACATCAATACAGGTCCAATAATCCAATTAAGGATTAAAGAAATAGAAAGTATTTTGGTGTTTCTAAATACCTTTGGCAATAGCGAATAATTCACTTTAGCCAAAGGAGGGTACATCATTAAAATTAATCCAATAGCAATGGGGATATTTGTAGTACCGCTGCTCATCGAATTTATTAGATCTGGAAAAGTTGGTACAAAATATCCGATACCAACACCAATAATCATGGCTGTAAAAATCCACAATGTTAGATTTCTATCTAAAAAGCCTAGTTTTTTCATGATGAATAATTTTTAAGATTTTACTTGAGAAAAAACATAGAACATTTCTGTTGCTATTTGTAAACTTCTCTCATTGTATTTCTCAGCTTGTTGAGGAGTATTGTCAAACGCCTTTGGGTCTTCAAAAGTAATAGGAATACGTTTTTCTGCTCCTGCAATAAAAGGACATCCACCATCTGCTTGAGAACAAGTCATTATTGCAGCAAATTCTCCTTCAGGATTAAAAGTATCATCTAATTTTTTAGAAAAACCAATAATAGGATGAGCATTTTGTGTGTATTTAATACTATATACTGGATTGTCTGTTTCAGAAAGTTTTTGAATTTGAAATCCATTATTTTCTAATGTTTCTGCCACTTTAGGAAAAAGTGCTGTTGCTTCTGTTCCTCCAGAGTAACAAGAAACGTTTTTAATTCCAAAATAGGATGCCATTGCTTGTGCCCAAACTTGAGACAAGTGACTTCTTCTTGAATTGTGTGTACAAATAAAATTGATGCGGATGTCTTGTTTGTTTTCTACTTTAGATTGAATAAAATCAACTAAAGGTTGTAGTGTTTCTTTACGTTCCTTAGAAATACTTTCTGGTTGTAAAGTTTCAATGGTTTGTTGTATTTTATCAAATACATTTGTTTTAGTAGTAATCATTATATATGTTTTAGTTTATTAGTTAACAACATCCTCCTCCTGGAGTACAACTAGAATTGTTGTTTGTTACAGGAATGGTTTTTAGTGCTGGTTCTGGAATTCCACAATTGTCTTTTGCCAAACAATCTGTTTGTTTACTAGTTAAAAGAAAATTAGTTCCGTTAAAGTCTAAACCAAATTTACCTATGGTCTCTGCTTGGTATTCTACTTCAATTTCTAAATCTTCTATACCCAGCGTTTTTTCTGATAATTCAATGATGTTTAATAATTTTTCTGGGTGTAATCTGTGGTCATAATCATCTGCATTCCATAGTTGAAAGTTTACCACTTCTTCCTTGCGAACAGTTCCTCCGCAGTCTATAAAATGTTTGGTTATTTTTCCTACTTCTGTTACGTGGAAATGATTAGGCACCAAAGTATTGTCCGGCAATTGAAATGCAATGGTGTTTAATTCTTTTAATACTGATTTTACTTCTGAAATTTTCATATCTGTTTATTGCGATTTTACGATTAATAGATGCAAATTTTTTTAACAACAAGTTTTTTGAGAAAGATCTTGATCTAAGAATACAGCCATTACTTGTTTCATTTTAGACCAATTTTCACTGTCTATACAATAACAAACGCTTGTTCCTTCTATGCTTCCTTTTATTAGGCCTAAGTTTTTTAATTCTTTAAGATGCTGAGAAATGGTAGGTTGCGCTAAGCCTATTTCGTTTACCAAATCACCACACACACAAGAGTTTATTTTGTACAAGTATTGTAATATGGCAACTCTAGCAGGATGAGCAAAAGCTTTTGCAAAACGAGCAATCTCATTTTGTTTGTCTGTAAATATTTCTGTTTTTACTAATCCCATCTCGTTGTTTTCTATATTGCAATATTACGATTAATATTTGTTTCTCAAAATAATTAATTAAAATAAATTTTATTTAAGAATATCTTAGTTTGTAGTTTAAGAAAATAATACAGTTTAAAAAGTATTATTTTTTAGGAAAAACAGTTTTACTAAAAAACAATAAAATCATTACTCCAATGGTAATAGCACTATCGGCAACGTTAAAAATGGCATTAAAAAAAGTAAAGTAATTTCCGCCCACACCAGGAATCCATTCAGGAAGATTTCCTTGCCAAATAGGGAAATACAGCATATCAACCACTTTTCCATGAAATAAATCACCATAGGCATTCGCTGTATCTAAAGTAGCCAATTGTCCGTAAGAATCGGTAAATAATACTCCGTAGAATACAGAGTCTATAATATTCCCTAAGGCTCCACAAAAAATTAATGAAACCGAAATAATTAATAAGTCGTGTGCTTTTTCTTTAATACTTTTTCTTAACCAATATCCAATACCTACAATAGCACAAAGACGGAATAAGGTTAAAACAAGTTTTCCTGTTCTTCCTCCTAATTCAGTTCCCCAAGCAGCTCCATTGTTTTCTATAAAGTGAATTCTAAACCAATCAAAAACATAAATTTCTTCTCCTAGTTGAAAATTTGTTTTGATGTAAATTTTACTGATTTGGTCAATCAATAGAACGATAACAATAAGTAAAATAGATTTTTTTGTATTCATGTTATTTGTAAAAAGAAAAGTTTGCAACCGAAATTACAAACTTTTTATATGGCAATTTTAAAAGGAATTCCTTTTATTATTTATTTTCTGCATTTTTGGCGTCAATACTTAGGGTAGCATGTGGCACCAATTTTAAGCGCTCTTTTCTGATTAATTTACCTGTAGCACGACAAACTCCATAAGTTTTGTTCTCTATACGTAACAAAGCGTTTTTTAAATCGCGAATAAATTTTTCTTGACGAATAGCCAACTGTACGTTTGCTTCTTTAGACATGGTCTCAGAACCTTCTTCAAAAGCTTTAAACTGTGGAGAGGTATCGTCTGTGTTGTTAGAGCTACCGTTTTTATATGAACTTTGTAGAATTTCTAAATCTTTTTTAGCTCTTTCAATTTTCTTTAAAATGATTTCTTTAAACTCAGCTAAATCTTTATCGCTGTATACTACTTTTTCATCTGCCGTTGCCATAACTTTTAGATTTTATGAATGAATATTTTACTTTTTACATCGTCGAATTCAATATCCAAACCATCATTTAGTTCGTTTACAAATTCTAGTTGATTAGTCAAGGTTTCACTCTTAATATAATCTTGGTTGGTATTTACTGCTTGTTCTAGTACTTCGTTAACAACAATAGATAATTTAATCTTATCGGTAACTTCTAAACCTGAATCTTTTCTTAGGTTTTGTACTCTATTTACCAGTTCTCTTGCAACACCTTCGTTTTTCAAATCATCAGAAATGGTAACATCTAAGGCAACTGTCAATCCTCCTTGGTTTACAACTAACCAACCTTCAATATCTTGAGAGCTAATCTCAACTTCTTCCTGTGTTAAATCTACTAAATTTTCTTCAATCTTGATAGAAATTTTACCTTCACGCTCTAATTTAGCAATGTCATCTTGCGTAAATTTTTGAATTTCAGCACCTACCAATTTCATGTTCTTTCCAAAACGAGGTCCTAAAACTTTAAAATTAGGCTTAATGTTCTTTACTAATACTCCAGAAGCGTCGTCTAATAAATCAATTTCTTTAACGTTTACTTCTGATAATATTAAATCCTGAACAGCTAAAATATCTTCTCTTTGTTGGCTGTCTAATACAGGAATCATAATTTTTTGTAACGGTTGACGTACCTTAATCATTTCCTTTTTACGTAAAGACAATACCATTGATGATATTTGTTGAGCCTTTTGCATTTTACGCTCTAAGTTCTCATCTATAGCAGAAACATCTGCTTTTGGGAACTCGGCCAAATGTACTGACTCATGGTTTTCTAAATGTGTTGCAGATGTTAAATCTTTGTAAAGATTATCCATAAAAAATGGCGCAACAGGAGCACTTAATTTAGCTACAGTTAACATACAAGTATAAAGTGTTTGGTATGCTGATATTTTATCAGTACCATAGTCTCCTTTCCAGAAACGTCTTCTGCTTAAACGTACAAACCAATTTGATAGATTCTCAGTAACAAAGTTCTGAATTTCACGAGTGGCTTTTGTAGCCTCGTATTCATTGTAAAACTTATCAGTCTTTAAAATCAACGTATTTAACTCTGATAAAATCCAACGATCTATTTCTGGTCTATCCTCTAATTTGATGTCTGCTTCAGCGTACTTAAATCCATCAATATTAGCATATAAAGTAAAGAAAGAATACGTGTTGTATAATGTTCCAAAGAATTTACGTCTTACTTCATCTACTCCTTCTAAGTCAAATTTTAAGTTATCCCAAGGGTTTGCATTAGAAATCATGTACCAACGTGTTGCATCAGGTCCATACTGATCCATCGTTGTAAACGGGTCAATACCATTTCCTAAACGCTTAGACATTTTTTTACCGTGTTTGTCTAAAACCAATCCGTTTGATACTACATTTTTATAAGCAACATTGTCAAAAACCATGGTGCTAATGGCGTGTAAAGTATAGAACCAACCACGAGTTTGGTCTACTCCTTCTGCAATAAAATCAGCAGGATAGAATTCTCTGTTGTCTATCAACTCTTTGTTTTCAAAAGGATAATGTTGTTGTGCATATGGCATAGCACCAGAGTCAAACCAAACATCAATAAGGTCTGCTTCACGTTTCATTGGTTGTCCTTTTGGAGAAACTAAGGTAATAGCATCTACTACATTTTTATGTAAGTCTATGTTGTCGTAGTTCTCATCAGACATGTTTCCAACTTCAAAAGCATCAAAACTTGTAGGGTTTTCAATTCCAGCAGCTTTGGCTTTTTCTATTTCAGTTTTTAATTCTTCAACAGAACTAATCAATATTTCTTCTGTACCATCTTCGGTTCTCCAAATAGGTAATGGAATTCCCCAATAACGAGAACGAGATAAGTTCCAGTCATTTGCATTTTTTAACCAGTTTCCAAAACGACCGGTTCCGGTAGATTCAGGTTTCCAGTTAATAGTCTCGTTTAATTCGTGCATACGGTCTTTAACCTCCGTAACTTTTATAAACCAAGAATCTAATGGGTAGTATAAAATAGGCTTGTCAGTTCTCCAACAATGTGGGTAACTGTGCTTGTATTTTTCTACATTAAAAGCTTTGTTTTCTTCTTTTAGTTGAATGGCAATTTCTACATCTACAGATTTTTCTGGAGCTTCGCCATCATTGTAATATTCATTTTTTACGTATTTCCCTGCATGAGGTCCTACTTGTGATCTGAATCTCCCTTGTAAATCTACTAAAGGAACTGGATTTTCATTCTCATCTAAAACCAACATTGGTGGTATTTCTGGAGTAGCATTTTTAGCTACAAAAGCATCATCTGCACCAAAAGTAGGAGCAGTGTGTACAATACCTGTTCCGTCTTCGGTAGTAACAAAATCTCCAGTAATTACTCTAAAAGCATTTTCAGGATTTTCATATGGCAATGCCCAAGGCAATAATTGTTCATATTTAATTCCTTCTAAGTCTTTACCTAAAAATGTTTCTCCAACTAAAAATGGTATTTTTTTATCTCCTTGCTTATAAGCTTGTAGATCTTCCTCAGTTGATACAGTAGCAAACTTTTTTCCAAATTGTTTTCCAACTAAGTTTTTAGCCAAGATAACGTTGATAGGTTCAAAAGTATATTGATTGTATGATTTTACTAAAACATACTCGATTTTTGGCCCTACGGTTAAGGCTGTGTTACTTGGTAAAGTCCATGGAGTAGTTGTCCATGCTAATAAATGTACTTCGGCTAAGTTTTGTAAACTAGCAGGAAGTGTTTCTTTAATAGCTTTAAACTGAGCAACAATAGTAGTATCTGTAACATCTTGATACGCTCCAGGTTGATTAATTTCGTGAGAACTTAATCCTGTTCCAGCTTTAGGAGAATATGGTTGAATGGTATATCCTTTATAAATCAAATTCTTTTTATAAATCTGACCTAATAACCACCATACAGACTCCATGTATTTTGGCTTGTAGGTTACATATGGATTTTCCATATCTACCCAATATCCAATACGCTCGGTTAAATTGTTCCAAATATCTGTGTATTTCATCACTGCTTTTTTACAAGCAATGTTGTATTCTTCAATAGATATTTTTGTACCAATATCTTCTTTGGTAATTCCCAATTCTTTTTCAACTCCCAATTCTACAGGCAAACCATGCGTATCCCAACCAGCTTTACGCTGAACTTTAAACCCTTTCATGGTTTTAAAACGAGGGTAAACATCTTTAATAGTTCTTCCTAAAACGTGATGAATTCCTGGCAATCCGTTTGCAGATGGAGGTCCTTCAAAAAACACATATGGTTCTTTTCCTTCTCTAGCATCAATACTTTTTTGAAAGATGTTGTTTTCTTGCCAAAACTTAAGTGTTTCAGATGCAATATTGGTTAAACTTAATCCTTTGTGTTCTTTGAAATTTGCACTCATTTTATTGGGTATTCAATTTGGACTGCAAAAATACTGTTTTAATTGATGATTAACAATAGGATAGTCTAAAATGAATGCTGAGATAAATAAGATAAAATATTTGTATTTTTGGCGCAAATATTACTATTGTAAATATGTATCAAAAAATATTAATTGTATTATTATTAGTAGCGTTTCAAAACAATTTGTCTGCTCAGGATTTTTTGAAATCAAAATGGGGAGATTCTAAAAGTGAAGTGATATCTACGATTACTGATAAATATATTCTAGAAGATTCTAAAATATATGTAATAAATTCTACGATAGCAGATTTAGCAATTGATGTGGTTTATCATTTTGAAAATGATAAATTGGTTCATGGAGTACTATCTTTAAAGGAAAAGTTGTTAAACGAAGAGAAGTATAAAAATAGTTACAGAGCTTTAAAAGAAGTGTTAATTAAAAAATATGGCGAGCCGATAACAGATAGGTCGGTGGTGATTGATGAACTTTATAATTACAGCGATTTAGGTAAGCATCATGAAATTCAACGAGGAGATTTAAAATATTATACCGAATGGGAACACCAAAAAACAGAAATTAAAATGTTTCTTGGTGGTGTGAATAATCAGATATCAATGACTTTAAATTATAAAGTTATTGGAGGGTATGAAGCTTTAGATGAAGAAAAGAAAATTGATATTTGGGATAAGTTGTAAAATTTTAAATGCCTCTTTCTTTTTTAATGGTTTCGTAAGCTTCTTGTATTTTCTGAAATTTTTCTTGAGCTCCTTTTAAATGTTCCTCTCCCAAATGTGCTAATTTGTCTGGGTGATGTTCTTTAACTAATCTTCTATAAGCTTTTTTAATAGTATCATTATCATCAGTTTTAGAAACTTCTAAAATTTGATATGCAGATTCTGAATTATCATAAAACATAGCTTTTATAGAGTTAAAACTAGCTTGGTTGATATACAGATAATTTGCAATGGTTTGAATGGCTTGTACTTCGGAGTCGGCAACATGACCATCAGATTTTGCTATGGCAAATAAAAAATGAATTAGTTGTGCTCTAGACTCAGGTGTCATATGGTTTCTTATTTGCGTACAAACTTCTTGAGTAGATAAAGAAGTGTCGTTAATAATTCCCTTAAACAACTTAAAAGCATTGTTGGCTCTGTCTTTACCGTACATCTGAACAAAATAATTACGAACATAGTCTAGTTCTTTTTGTAATATTTTTCCGTCAGCTTTAATAACAACTGCCGATAAAAAAAGTAGGCTAATTTCAAAATCTCCAGCTTGTGTGGTTCTACTAGTGTAAGTATTGTTTTTTTGAAATTCTGAATAGTCAGAGGTAGCGCCTTTAAGTGCAGATCCTATTAAATATCCTAAAGCAGCTCCAATAGGTCCTCCTGCAGCCCATCCTATTCCGGCACCAATCCAACTTGCAAATTTTTTCATTTAAATATATTTTTAAGAATGCTTAAAAAATAGCATCCTGATTGTTGTAGGTCTATAAAGAAACAAGAATCTTGCCTTAATTTGATTCGGAAAAAATGTCAGTATAATGTTCATAAATCAACAAGGTTTTGTTTCTATGTCGATAAAATGTCACACTGTAAGGTTTTGGAATATTTATTGTCTAAATTTGCATAACGATTCAAAGATCTTTGAATCATTAATTTATTGAAATTTAAAGTATATACATATGTATCCACAAGAATTAACGGCTCCAATGGAGGCACAATTAGTACAAGCAGGAGTAACAGCATTAAAATCTCCAGCAGATGTTGAATCATTTATCGCAAAAGAAGGAACTGCATTAGTAGTAGTGAATTCAGTTTGTGGTTGTGCGGCAGGAACAGCAAGACCAGGAGTGATTGCTTCTTTACAAAATTCAAAATTACCTACTAGTTTAGGGACTGTTTTTGCAGGAGTTGATGGACCAGCGGTTCAAAAAGCACGTGAATTTATGATTCCTTTTCCTCCATCATCACCAGCAGTTGCTTTGTTTAAGGATGGACAATTAGTACACATGTTAGAGCGTCATCACATTGAAGGGCATTCTGCAGAAGCTATTGCAGCAAACTTGTCTGGAGCTTACGATGAGTATTGTAAATAAGAAATTGTAAAAGCAAATAAAAAAGCCCCTTTAAATTAATTTAAAGGGGCTTTTTTATTAAAGATAATAGTCAGTATTTTATAACCCAGGACTATTAGAAGTGGTAGGAATTGTACCATATGCATTACTTGTACAGGCGGTTGGGGTGTTGTAAAGAATGTTTCTCACAGTTGAAAACCTAGTAGTTGTTCCATTTACATTGATGATGTAGTTTCCATTAGAGTTGGTACCATTTGTGTTGTCAAATCTTTCTCCTAAAGAAGGTCCATAGTATTCAAAACCATTCCCCATTCCTGTGTCAGTAGGATTTTTAATCTTGCTAGTCCAATCATTACAAGGGATAAATGGTAAAAAGGATTGTTTTAATTTGGCGTTTGTAGGTTTGTAAATTGTTGTTACATTTTCTATGGTTGTGCTTTCAAAACTACCATTTTTTAAATATCCAATTTGATTAGTGATGTATGGATCTAGAGAGCCGTTTATAGAAGCGTCAGATAATCTAATAGCCCACTGTGTGCCATTAGCTCTCTTGTATTGGTTGCCTATGAATTTAGAAGAGTTTCCAGTTCCTGATATTTTACCAGCAATAAAGTTTTTAAATTGGTTTCCTCCAGATGAGGTTAAAGCATAAGTTTTATTAGTGTCAAAAACTTCAATAAACCCGTGTTCAACTCTTACAGCAAAAGCACATCCAGTTGCGGTAATATTTCTTGCTGTAATTTTTCCGTTTTCAGTAAAGTGAGGAGAAAACATGATAGGGCAAAGTCCACTAGTACATTTTATCATATCTGCGTAAATATTTCTCAATCCAAATAACTTACCACCATTTTTAACAGCATCTTTCATGGTTTTGTCATCAGTTTCTAGTCTAAGAGTTACTCCACCTTTACAATATAGATTTTTAAATAATACATTTGATGCAGAATACGCTTGGATTAACCCATAACCTGTGTGTGAAATTCCTGTTTGGTTAATTTTTTCGATGACACCATTTTTAGGATAAGGTTCATTGTCAGAGTTTGATGGGATGTAATTTAGTAAGATTGATGCTAGTGAAGTTCTTCTGTCTTTAATAATAAAATTAGAGATTTTAAAATTAGATACTCTTCCCATTTTTATCACTGCCATGTTTTGGTTTAGGTTAGCGGTGGCAGATAGGTCTATTGTAAATTTTCCGCCTACACCTATAATACTAACATCAGTAACTCTAGTACCATTACCAGAACTACCAATACTGAAAATGCGTTTAATATTATTGTTAGATGGTTTAATAATAGTTCCACTTTCTATTTCTAATTGTATTTTGGATTTTAATTTGATTTCTCCCCAGTTATACGTTTTTTTAGGGATTTTAATAATGGCTCCAGTGCTGCTATTATTAATAAGTGTTTGAAGTTGTGTACTTGTACTTCCAGTGAAATTTTTTGTGGGTAGGTTGGTTGGGGGTTGAAAATAGTTTGTAGAATTATATCCTGTTGAAGTTATTCCGGTTTTAGCTTCTCTAGAGAGGTTAAATTCTTGTTGATTGTTTGCGGTGATTTCTTGTTCAATCTCGTTAGCGCAAGAAATTCCTGCGAACATAGCCATAAATAGCCCTACTTTTTTAATAGTTAATTTCATAGTTAGAGTGTTTGATTGTTTTTTAGTGAATATTTAGTTTATTCGCTGTTTTTATAAAAAAACAATAATATTTACTCTATTAATTTGTGAATATTATCTTTTTGTAGGTGTATTTTAACTTAATTGTTTTCTGATAGAAAGAATAATGAGTGTTTATGAGTTGTGCTCACAACTCTTCCAAACAGCATCATCAGGAACCGGAGCGATTAACGTTATCGGTTCTTTTTTTACAGGATGGATAAATTCTATTTTACGAGCGTGTAAATGAATACTTCCATCTTTGTTACTTCTTTTAGCACCGTATTTTAAATCTCCTTTAATAGTACAACCTAAAGTAGAAAGTTGAACTCTAATTTGGTGATGTCTACCTGTTTCTAATTCAATTTCTAGTAATTGAAAATTATCAAGTTTTTTTAAAAGACTGTAGTGTAAAATAGCTTCTTTGGCTCCTTGTGTATTAGCTTTGCAAACGTTTGATTTGTTGTTTTTAGGGTTTTTTACTAAAAAATGTCTCAAGGTCTGTTTTGTAGGGATGTCTTGTTTGTTAACAACAGCCCAATAGGTTTTGTGAATTTTTTTATCTCTTAAAGCTTTGTTTAATCGTTCTAAGGCTTTAGAGGTTTTGGCAAAAATTACAATTCCAGAAGTAGGTCTGTCTAGTCTGTGTACAACACCTAGATAAACGTTTCCCGGTTTGTTTTCGTTCTCTTTAATGTATTCTTTAACAACATCACTTAATGGTTTGTCTCCAGTTTTATCTCCTTGAGTAATATCTCCAGAACGCTTGTTGATTACAATTATATGATTGTCCTCAAAAAGAATTTGTAAGTTGTTTTTGGTAGAATGCATTGCAAACGGAGTTTACAGGTTTCCTGAATTAAAGTCTTGATTAATACTGTCTATAAAATTTAAAATATCATCTTTTCCATTTCTGTTGGTAGAAGAAGATGTAAAATAAGTAGGAAAGTATTCAAATCTATCTTTTAACATGGCAGCTTCATATTTTGCTATGTTTTGTGTAATAGCTTTGGGCTTTAATTTGTCTGTTTTGGTAAAGATAATAGCAAAAGGAATTTCGTTTTCTGCTAAAAACTCCATAAATGCTACATCAATTTTTTGTGGAGAATGACGAGAGTCTATCAAAACAAAAGTACAAACAAGTCCTTTACGTTGTTTAAAGTAATCGGTAATAAAACTTTGAAACTCCTTTTTTGTGGTTTTAGAAACACGAGCATATCCATAACCAGGTAAATCTACCAAAAACCAATTTTTATTAATTTTAAAATGGTTAATTAGTTGGGTTTTACCAGGAGTACTTGATGTTTTTGCAAGTTTGTTTCTACCTGTTAGCATATTGATTAATGAAGATTTACCAACATTAGATCTTCCTATAAATGCGTATTCTGGAATGTTTTCAGAAGGACATTTTGATACCTCTGAATTACTTATAACAAACTCAGCAGATTTAATCTGCATTATTTTATGTTGTTTTTGTCAAACCAAGCATCAACTATTTTGTTAAACTCATCAGGATGTTCCATCATTGGAGCATGTCCGCATTTGTCAATCCAAAATAATTCAGAATTAGGCATTAGTTTGTTGAATTCATCTGCAACTTCAGGTGGAGTAACATCGTCTTGTTTACCCCAAACCAAGCAAGTTGGAATTTTCATATCAGGTAAATCCTTAGCCATGTTATGTCTAATAGCGCTTTTAGCTAAAGCTAAAATTCTAATAGCACAGTTTCTGTCGTTTACAACCGCAAACAAATCATCAACCATTTTTTTAGTTGCAGTTTTAGGGTCGTAAAATACAGCTTCGGCTTTGGTTTTTATATAGTCATAATCACCTCTTTTTGGGTAAGTGTCACCCATTGCTTTTTCGTATAAACCAGAACTTCCTGTTAAAACTAAAGAATCTACCAATTCAGGAAAAGCTTTGGTGATATATAATGATACATGACCTCCTAATGAGTTACCTAGTAAAGTAGCTTGTGAAATATTTTTGTATTCCATAAAACTCTTTACAAATTTAGCAAGGTTTTTAACGTTCGTTTTAATTATTGCTAAGGTATAAATGGGTAATTCAGGTACAAGTACTCTATAACCATTTTTAGAAAAGTGTTCTACAACACCAGCAAAATCACCAAGAGTTCCCATTAAACCGTGTAAAACTATGATTGTTCTACCTTCTCCGGCCTCAATATACTTAAACTCTCCTTCCGTTTTAATTAAATATTCCATGCTTATTATCTAGGCTTAGGTTTAGCTGCAAATGTAAACTTTTTTTGATAAAAAACCACTTATTCATAAATATCACCTATAGTCTGAGGGTTAACTTCTTAACTGATTGATATTTAAAATATAAGCGTTTTGGGCTCTTGTGGTAAAACTTATCAACAATGTGGGTAAAAGTGGTAAAAAGTGGTGAAATATTTTATATTTTTGAAAAGTAAAATCAAAAAGTGGATTCATTAATAGGAACATACGAATGTAAAACAGACGCTAAAGGGCGTGTGATGCTTTCATCTGGATTAAAAAAACAGATGGAAAGTGTTTTACATGAGGGGTTTGTGTTAAAAAGATCGGTCTTTCAATCTTGTTTGGAATTGTATCCAATGGCGGAGTGGAACAAGGTGATGGGGCAGGTGGGAAAGTTGAATCGCTTTGTAAAAAAGAATAATGATTTTATCAGATTGTTCACTGCTGGAGTTAAAAATGTTGAATTAGACGCTTCTGGGAGGTTATTATTACCAAAAGATTTATTGGTGTATTCTAAAATTACCAAAGAAGTGGTCTTGTCATCGGCAGTGTCGATTATAGAGATTTGGGACAAAGAATTGTATGAAAAAGCAATTGATGGTGCAATGGATGATTTTGCTGAATTGGCAGAGCAAGTAATGGGAGGTTTAAATACAGAAGAAGATGAGTTATCATAATCCAGTTTTGTTAAAAGAAAGTGTTGATGCGTTGGATATAAAGCCAAACGGTGTTTATGTTGATGTAACTTTTGGTGGTGGAGGTCATTCTAAAGAGATTTTATCAAGGTTGGGTGATGATGGAAAGTTATTTGCTTTTGATCAAGATCCTGATGCGCATAATAATGCTATAGATGATGAGCGTTTTACCTTGATTCCGCAAAACTTTAGATATATAGAAAGGTTTTTAAGGTTCTATGGAGTAAGAAAGGTAGATGGTGTTTTGGGAGATTTTGGAGTGTCATCTCATCAATTCGATCAGGCAGAAAGAGGGTTTTCTACTCGTTTTGATGCGCAGCTAGACATGCGTATGGATCAAAAAGCAGAGGTGAGCGCAGCGCATATTATCAATTATTATTCTCAAGATGATATTGCAAATATTTTGTTTCAATACGGAGAGTTAAGAAATGGTAGGGCTATGGCAAAAGTTATTGTGGCGGCTCGTGAAGAAAATAAAATAGAAACCAGTTTTCAGTTAAAAGAAGTGTTGGCTCAGTTTTTACCCAAGGCAAAAGAACATAAAATATTAGCACAAATATTTCAGGCTTTACGAATTGAGGTAAATCAGGAGTTAGAAGTGTTAAAAGAGTTCTTAACTCAAATTCCAAATATTTTAAAAGAAGACGGAAGGTTGAGTGTGATTTCTTATCACTCTTTAGAAGATAGATTGGTGAAAAGATTTATTCAGAAAGGAATGTTTGAGGGAGAGCCAGAAAAAGACTTTTATGGAAATTTTAGTGTTCCTATGCAAAAAGTCGGTGGGTTGATATTGCCAAGCAAAGAAGAAATCAAAATAAATAATAGGGCTCGTAGTGCCAAGCTGAGAATTGCAAAATTAAAAAGCTAATAAATGGGAGTTGGTGAATTTATCTCTGGGGTTTTAAAAGGAGACTTTTTAATAAAGAGTGATTCTGTTAAAAACTGGAAAGTCATTTTTATAGTGTTAGGAATGTCTATAGTCATGATTACCTGTGCACATAAAACCGACGAGAAAAACATAAAAATATCACTCCTTAATAAAGAGATAAGGGCGTTAAAAGCGGAGTATATAGATAGCGCAACCAAAGTGGTTCATTTAAAATTAGAATCCACAGTTAAAGAACAAGTAGCACAAGTGGGGTTAAAATCATCAGAAGAGCCTCCAATAAAAATAGTAGTTAAAAAACCAAAATAGTAAAATTGAGCACCACAGAAAAAAGCATATTAGACAGATTAGGATGGTTAGTGTTAGTGCTAGCTGTGCTTTTTGTTGTTTTAATTGTTCGAGTGGGGTTTATACAATCTGTTGAAGGAGAGTATTATAGAAAAGTATCAGTTCAAAGAACAATTAAAACGGATACCATTTTTGCTAATAGGGGAAATATTTACGCTACTGGTGGAAATCTTTTAGCTACTACCATGTCTAAATATACCGTTAGGTTAGATATGGTTACCATAGAGAACAAAGTTTTTGAAGAGAACTATATCGCGTTGAGCGATTCTTTATCTACATTATTTAAAAAACCGTCATCTTATTATAGAAAGTATTTGCGAGATGCAAAAAGACGTAAAAACAGATATCTTTTTTTAGCTAGGGATTTAGGGTATATAGATTATGCAAGGCTAAAAACTTTTCCAATTTTAAAACTAGGTCAATACAGAGGTGGTTTAATTACAGAGCAAAGAAATGTAAGAGCGAGACCTTTAGGAGATTTGGCAGTGAGGACTGTTGGATATTCTGATTATAGAGGAAATGTTGGCGTAGAAGGAGCTTATATCGACTATTTAAAAGAGCATCATGGTTGGAGACAAAAGCAAAGAATTGCTAAAGGTCAATGGAAACCAATTAATGATAAAAATGAAAAAGAACCTCAAGATGGTAGTGATGTAATTACTACGATTGATGTAAATATTCAAGATGTAGTACATGCGGCTTTGTTAGAGCAGCTAGAAACTTTTGAAGCAGATCATGGATGTGCTATGGTGATGGAAACCAAAACTGGAGAAGTGAGGGCGATTGTCAATCTAGGGAAATCGGCTAGTGGAACCTATTTTGAAAAAAGGAATTACGCAATTTACGAAGCTCAAGAACCGGGTTCAACTTTTAAACTAGCAAGTTTATTGGTGGGCTTAGAGGATAAGAAAGTAGATACAGGTGATGTTGTAGATACCGAAAAAGGAGTGATGAAAGTTTATGGTAGGAGTATTATAGATTCTCATAGAGGGGGGTATGGAAAGATATCTTTGGCAAGAGCTATTGAAGTTTCTTCTAACGTGGGGATTGCAAAAATGGTTATGGACGCTTATAGTAATAACCCTCAGCAATTTGTTGATGGAATTAATAAGTTAGGGTTTGGTAACAAAATAGGGGTACCTATTAAAGGAGAGGGGCAACCATTTATTCCAGATCCTAAATATGTAAAAAGAGGAGATCCTAAAAGTTGGAACGGTTTGTCTTTGGCTTGGATGGCTTGGGGTTATGGAGTAAAAGTAACACCGTTACAGTTGCTAACTTTTTACAATGCTATTGCAAATGATGGGGTGATGATTAAACCAAGGTTTATTAAAGAGCTACGTCATCAAGGAGAAGTAAAGAAAGTTTTTGAGTCAGAAATTTTAAATCCTAAAATAGCATCAAAAGAAACCATAACAGAGTTACAGGCAATATTAAAAAATGTAGTGATTCGTGGAACCGCAGAAAAATTGTATTCACCAAGTTTTTCTATGGCTGGTAAAACAGGAACTTGTCAAACGGAGTATTGGACAGGAAATACTCAATACGTTTCTTCTTTTACTGGTTTCTTTCCGGCAGAAAATCCAAAATATACTTGTGTGGTAGTAGTTAATAAACCTAATAAATATAAAGGGTATTATGGGGCTACTGTTGCTGCTCCAGTATTTAAAGCCATTGCACAAAAAATATATACCAGTTCTTTAAAAGAAAAAGAAGTGTTGTTGGATTTACCAAAACTAGCGGCTTTAGAAAAGGATGATAAAAAATATCAAAAAGAAAATTTAGAAATTAAAAACATTATGCCAGATGTTAGAGGAATGGCAATGATGGATGCGGTTTCTGTTTTAGAAAATAAAGGATTAACGGTTGCTGTTCAAGGCGGGTTAGAGTTTGTAAAAAAACAGTCAATCACTAAAGGAGTAGGTATCAAAAGAGGACAACAAGTAGTACTGTATTAATATGGAATTAAAAGATTTATTAAAAAAAGTAGCGGTGTTAAATCAAATCAACTTTAATGAAAAGGTTGAGGTGACTGCTATTGCTTTTGATTCTAGAAAGGTAATCAAAGGAACTTTGTTTGTGGCTCAAAAAGGGGTACATGTTGATGGGCATCAATACATTTCTAAAGCGATAGAATTAGGAGCTGTTGCTGTTGTTTGTGAGGAAATACCATCAGAAATAAATGATGCAGTCATATATATACAAGTAAAAAACGCTAATGAGGCTTTGGCAATGTTGGCTGCAAATTTTTACGACCACCCTTCTGAAAAATTAAAGTTGGTTGGGGTAACAGGAACCAATGGAAAAACAACCATAGCAAGTTTACTGTATCAATTATTTGATTTGTTAGGATATAAAACAGGATTGCTGTCTACCGTAAAAGTGGTGATAGATAAGAATGAATTTCCAGCAACTCATACCACACCAGATTCGTTAGCTATTAATAAATACATGGCAGCAATGGTAAGTGTTGGAGTTGATTACTGTTTTATGGAGGTGAGCTCTCATGGTATTCATCAAGAAAGAACTTTTGGTTTAGATTTTAATGGTGGTGTGTTTACTAATATTACTCATGATCATTTAGATTATCACAAAACTTTTAGTGAGTATAGAGATGTAAAAAAATCGTTTTTTGATCATTTGTCAAAATCGGCTTTTGCATTAACCAATACTGATGATAAAAACGGAATGGTGATGTTGCAAAACACCAAAGCTCTAAAAAAGACTTATTCTCAAAAAACATTGGCCGATTATAAGGTGAGAATTTTAGAAAAGAGTTTTTCTGGAATGTTACTGCAAATAAATCAACACGAGGTTTGGGTGCAATTGGTTGGAGGATTTAATGCTTCAAATTTAGGGGCGATTTATGGTGTAGCTTGCGAATTAGGGGTTGATGAAGTGGAATTGCTAACCGCTTTAAGTCAGTTAAAAAGTGTGGATGGTCGTTTTCAATATCAGGTTTCTAAAACAGGAATTGTAAGTGTTGTAGATTATGCACATACCCCAGATGCTTTAAAAAATATTTTAAGCACTATTAAAGAAATGGTAAACTCATCTGTAAATATTATTACAGTGGTAGGTTGCGGAGGTGATAGAGATAAGACCAAAAGACCTAAGATGGCAGCTATTGCGGCAGAGTTAAGTACTCAGGTAATTTTAACCTCTGACAATCCAAGAACTGAAGATCCAAATGTGATTTTGGAAGAAATGGAAGCAGGAATTACCGCTGATAAAGCATATAAAGTATTGACGATTTCTGATAGAAAACAAGCCATTAAGACGGCTTGTAAATTGGCTAAAAAAGAAGATGTGGTTTTGGTGGCAGGTAAGGGGCACGAAACCTATCAAGAAATAAATGGGGAAAGAACTCATTTTGATGATAAGGAAATACTAATAGAAACTTTTGAAACACTAAATAGATAATGTTATACTACTTATTTGATTACTTAGAAAAAGAATATCAACTAATTGGAGCGAGTTTGTTTCAGTTTATTACATTCCGTTCTGCTTTAGCATTTATGGTTTCCTTGTTATTGTCTACCATTTATGGAAAAAGGTTGATAGATTATTTACGTAAACAACAAATTGGAGAAACGGTAAGAGATTTAGGTTTGGAAGGACAAGTGCAAAAAGCAGGAACTCCAACCATGGGTGGAGTCATTATTATTTTGGCCACTTTAATTCCAGTATTCTTATTGGCGCGACTAGATAATATTTATGTAATCATATTAATCGTTACTACTTTGTGGATGGGAGCTATTGGTTTTTTAGATGATTATATAAAAGTATTTAAAAAAGATAAGGACGGGTTAAAAGGAAAATTTAAGGTTTTAGGTCAGGTTGGTTTAGGATTGTTTGTAGGAGCAATGTTGTACTTTCATCCAGAAGTTACCATGAAAAAAGAATTGCCTTTTTCTCAAAAAATAGCCAATACACACTTGTTTGGCGAGGCGCATAAATCTGTTAAAACAACCATTCCATTTTTAAAAAATAATGAATTTGACTATGCTTCAGTCATCAGTTGGATGGGAGATAATGTTGCAGACTATGCGTGGATTATTTTTATTCCAGTAGTGATTGTAATTGTAACAGGAGTTTCTAACGGAGCCAATTTAACCGATGGTATTGATGGTTTGGCAGCAGGAACTTCCACTATTATTGTTGCGGTTTTAGGAGTTTTTGCTTGGGTTTCTGGAAACATTGTTTTCTCAGATTATCTTAATGTAATGTACATTCCAAACTCTGGAGAAATGACCGTTTATATTAGTGCTTTTGCAGGTGGTCTAATAGGGTTTTTATGGTACAATACATATCCTGCTCAAGTATTTATGGGAGATACAGGAAGTTTAACCATAGGTGGTATTATAGCGGTAATTGCTATTGCGGTTCGTAAAGAGTTACTGATTCCTATTTTGGCTGGAATTTTCTTGGTAGAAAACATGTCGGTAATCATTCAAGTATTTTGGTTTAAGTACACCAGAATAAAGTTTGGAGAAGGAAGAAGAGTGTTTAGAATGGCGCCACTGCATCACCATTATCAAAAGAAAGGATATCACGAAAGTAAAATTGTAGCAAGGTTTTTAATTGTAGGAATTTTGTTAGCGGTGTTGTCTGTAGTGACTTTAAAAATGAGATAGTACAGAGTAAGGAGTATTGAGTAGAGGAGGAAAATCTAAAATCTTAATACTAGTAACTCATAACTAATAAAAAATAAAATAAGAGTAAGAAGTATTGAGTAGAGGGGAGAATCTAAAATCTCAATACTAATAACTCATAACTAATTAATATGAAAAGAATTGTTGTTTTAGGAGCGGGCGAAAGCGGAGTAGGAGCAGCCATCTTAGCAAAAAAGCTAGGGATGGATGTTTTTGTGTCTGACAAATCTGTGATTAAAGAAAAATACGTACAACAATTAAAAGAGGGAAATATTGATTACGAATCTGGAAAACATACAGATGCATTGATTTTAAATGCTGATTTGGTGGTAAAAAGTCCAGGGATTCCAGACCATATTCCTTTTATAAAAAATATGGTGAAAGCTGGAATTCCAGTGATTTCCGAAATAGAATTTGCTGCCAATCATAGTCCTGCAAGAATTATTGGTATTACTGGTTCTAATGGAAAAACTACTACTACAATGTTAACACATCATTTGCTAAAACAAAGTGGTTTTAACATTGGGATTGCAGGAAATATAGGAGAAAGTTATGCAGCGCAAGTTGCTAAAAATGATTTTGAAAATTACGTTTTGGAGTTGAGTAGTTTTCAGTTGGATGGTATAGTGATGTTTGCACCACATATTGCAATTATCACCAATATTACGCCAGATCATTTAGATAGATATGATTACGATTTTGATAAATACATCGCGTCAAAGTTCCGTATCACAAAAAATCAAAAAGCATCAGATTATTTGATTTATGATGCCGATGATGCCGTTGTTGTAGAAGGCGTAAAAAAATACAATCCAAAGGCTCAATTAGTACCGTTTTCAATTGAAAATAAGTTGGAATATGGTGCCTATGTTGACCAAAATGAAATAGTGATTAACATTAACAAAGAAGAAATTAGAATGAGCATTTCAAAATTATCGTTACAAGGTAAACACAATACCAAGAATGCCATGGCTGCATCATTAGCAGCACAATTGCTAAAAGCAAGAAAACAAACCATTTTAGAATCCTTAGAGAATTTTGAAGGAGCAGAACACAGGTTAGAACATGTGTTAAAAGTAAATGGCGTAGAATATATTAACGATTCTAAGGCAACCAATGTTAATGCAACATTTTATGCTTTAGAGTGTATGACTCACCAAACGGTTTGGATTGTTGGTGGAGTAGATAAAGGAAATGATTATTCAGAATTATATCCTTTAGTAAGAGAAAAAGTAAAAGCCATTATTTGTTTAGGTATAGATAACACTAAAATCAAAAATGCTTTTGGAGGAATTGTAGATTTTATTGAAGAAACAGCTAGTGCTGATGAAGCAGTAAAAATTGCCTATAAATTGGCTGATAAAGGAGAAACTGTTTTGTTGTCTCCGGCTTGTGCTAGTTTTGATTTGTTTGAAAGCTACGAAGACAGAGGAAGAAAATTTAAAGATGCAGTAAGAAATTTATAAGATGAGTTCACTGTTACAACATATCAAATCATATATAAAAGGTGACCTGTTTATTTGGGCACTGGTAGCGCTATTGGCATTGTTTTCTTTTATGCCGGTATACAGTGCTAGTACCAATTTGGTATATGTGGCAGGGAATGGAACTACCATAGGAATTTTAGTTAAACATGCTGTATTGCTCTTAATGGGTTTTATTATCATGTTTTTTATCCATAGAACACCTTATCGATATTTTAGTGGGGTTTCGGTGGTGATGATTCCAATTGTAATTGTGTTGTTAATTGTAACGCTAGCTCAAGGAACAACTATTGGAGGTGCCAATGCAGCGCGTTGGATTAGAATTCCAATTATTGGAGTGGGGTTTCAAACTTCAACTTTAGCTGGGTTGGTGATTATGGTGTATACAGCCAGATATTTGGCAAAACGAAAAGATAGCATCATAGATTTTAAAGAAAGTTTATTTCGTTTGTGGGGCCCTATTGCCTTGGTATTGATGTTTATTTTACCCGCCAATTTTTCTACCACAGCTATTGTGTTTATGATGATTATGTTGTTGTGTTTTGTAGGAGGATATCCTATAAAATATTTGGCAGGAATTATAGGTGCAGGAATAGTGTTTTTAATGTTGTTTGTGTTAACAGCAAAAGCATTTCCGGGTTTAATGCCTAACCGTGTTGATACTTGGATGAGTAGAATTGAATCTTTTTCTGATGATGAATCTAAGGAGGGATATCAGGTAGAAAATGCAAAAATAGCCATTGCTACAGGAGGATTGACAGGAAAAGGACCAGGAAAAAGTGTACAGAAAAACTTTTTACCACAGTCTTCTTCGGATTTTATTTTTGCCATTATTGTAGAAGAATATGGTTTGTTTGGAGCAGGAATGGTGTTGTTGGTTTATTTTGTATTGACTTTTAGGTTGTATGTAGCTGCTAAAAAAGCAGGGACGATATTCGGAAAATTATTAGTGGTTGGAGTAGGATTTCCTATTGTTTTCCAAGCGATCATTAATATGATGGTAGCGACAAATTTAGGACCAGTAACAGGACAAACACTACCCTTAATAAGTAGTGGAGGAACTTCTATTTGGATGACTTGTTTGGCGATTGGTATGGTGTTGAGTGTTACTGCAAGTGCAAATGTAACCGAGGAAGAATTAGAAACTGCGAGTGAAGATCCGTTAGAAAAATTATATCACACAGAAGAAATTGAGGAGGCATAACTATGAGTAAGGTTAAAAAAATATTGATCAGCGGAGGAGGAACAGGAGGACATATATATCCTGCCATAGCCATTGCTAACGAATTAAAACTTCGTTATGCAGATGCTGAGTTTTTATTTGTAGGAGCTCAAGATAAAATGGAAATGGAAAAGGTACCGCAAGCGGGGTATCAAATTAAAGGTTTATGGATTGCGGGTTTACAGCGTAGTTTAACTTTTAAAAACATGTTGTTTCCTATAAAGTTAATAAGTAGTTTGTGGAAATCTAAAAAAATTGTTCGTCAGTTTAAACCAGATGTTGTTGTTGGTACAGGTGGTTTTGCCAGTGGACCAGTATTACAAGTGGCAAGTAAAAAAGGAATTCCATGTTTGATTCAAGAACAAAATTCTTATGCCGGAGTCACAAATAAAATCTTATCTAAAAAAGTAGCTAAAATTTGTGTGGCTTATGAGGGAATGCAGCGATATTTTCCAAGCGATAAAATTGTGTTTACAGGAAATCCAGTAAGACAAGATTTGTTAGAAGTGTCCACTAAAAGAGCAGAAGCTCAAGCTTTTTTTAAGTTAGATACTAATAAAAAAACATTATTGGTTTTAGGTGGGAGTTTAGGTGCCAGAGCCATTAATCAAATGATAGAAAATAATATGAAAGCTTTACAAGCTCAAAACATTCAAGTGATTTGGCAAACAGGTAAGTTTTATATTGATGAGTATAAAAAGTTTAATGATTTAGACGGAGTACAGACACATGCGTATTTATCGGAAATGAATTTGGCTTATGCTGCTACCGATATGATTGTATCAAGAGCAGGGGCGAGTTCGGTTTCAGAATTATGTATTGTAGGGAAGCCAGTTATATTTATGCCATCACCTAATGTGGCAGAAGATCATCAAACTAAAAACGCAATGGCTATTGTAAATAAAAATGCAGCCATTATGTTAAAAGAATCAGAAAAAGAGTTGTTAATGACCAAGGTGCAATATTTATTGCAAAACCAAGAAAGTGTTAATCAAATGTGTAAAAACATGACAGCATTAGCAAAGCCCGAGGCAACCAAAAGAATAGTAGAAGAAATTGAAAAGATAGCTAAGTGGAATTAAAAAACATACATAACATCTACTTTGTAGGAATTGGTGGTATTGGAATGAGTGCCATAGCTAGCTATTTTGTAGCGAATGGAAAACTAGTGTCTGGTTATGATAAAACACCATCGGTAGTAACTAAGGTTTTGAATGAGCAAGGGGTAGAAATTTCTTTTGTTGATGAGGTTTCTACTATTGATAAATCTTTTTTAGACAAGGAAAAGACTTTGGTGGTTTATACTCCTGCTATTCCTAAAGATGGTAAAATATTAAATTACTTTCAGCAAAATGGTTTTGAGGTGTTAAAAAGGTCGGCGCTTTTAGGATTGATTACTAAAAATACTGTTTGTTATGCTGTTGCAGGAACTCATGGAAAAACGACCACATCATCTATATTGGGTCATATCATGCATGTTTGTGGTACTGGAGCAACTTCGTTTTTAGGAGGGATTACAGAAAACTACAATTCTAACTTAATTCTAGGAGAAGATAAAATATCGGTGGTAGAGGCAGATGAATTCGATCGTTCATTTTTACAATTATCACCAAATGTAGCTTGCATTACCAATATGGATGCAGATCATTTAGATATTTATGGAGAAAAAGAAGCTTTAGAAACATCGTTTAGAGATTTTGCAAACAAGGTTTCAGATACTTTAATCGTAAAAAAAGGATTACCAGTTAAAGGGTTGACTTATGGAGTGGAAGAAGAGGCTGATTATGTTGCTCAAAATGTTAAGATTGAACATGGTTCTTTTGTTTTTGATGTAAAAACACCAAATGGTTTTGTTAATGATATAGTATTCCATTTACCAGGAAGACATAATGTTTCTAATGCTTTAGTTTCTATTGCAATGGCAGAGAAACATGGATTGGAATTAGAGGATATTAAAAATGCTTTGAGCTCTTATAGAGGGGTGAAAAGAAGATTTTCATATAAAATTAAGGAAGATAATTTTGTGCTAATTGATGATTATGCACATCATCCTACTGAAATTGAGGCGGTTGAAAATGCGGTGAGAGAAATGTATCCACAACAAAAAATCATGGCTATTTTTCAACCACATTTATTTTCAAGAACTAGAGATTTTATTGATGATTTTGCTAAAAGTTTGTCGAAATTTGACGAGCTAATTTTGTTAGATATTTACCCAGCAAGAGAACTACCAATTGAGGGAGTGACATCAGCTTGGTTATTAGATAAAATAGAGAATAAAAACAAATCATTACAAACCAAAGAAGCAGCAATTTTAAGTGTTAAAAACACTGATGCCACGGTTGTGGTGATGATTGGTGCTGGTGATATTGGTGTTTTAGTTGAGGAAGTAACAACAGCGTTAAACAAGTAACAAGTATTATAGATGAAAAAATATTTTGTTTACATAAAAACAACACTATTTCTATTATTTGTAGGATTTATTTTGGGCTTTACCTCCAAAAGAAATGCGATGCGAAAAATAGAAAATGTAGAGGTTGTTTTTGCTAATGAAGACAATTTGTTTTTAACGCATCAAATGGTTGATAACTTGTTAATACAAAATAAGAAAGGAGTTAGAAACCAAGCAAAATCCTTGATAAATTTACAAGAGTTGGAACAGGTGGTACAATCACACCCTATGGTGGAATCTGCACAAGTGTCTGTTGGAGTAGTTGGAGATTTGAAAGTGAGTGTAATACAACGTAAACCACTAGCTAGGGAGTATAGTCAAAATGGAGTTTATTATATCGACTCAAAGGGGTTAAAAATGCCTTTGTCTAAGAGTTATTCGGCGAGAGTTCCAATAATCAACAATAAAAATGGCTTAATAAAGTCAGAAGAAGTGTTCCCATTAATTCAAAAAATTCATCAAGATGAGTTTTTAAATAAGTTGGTGGTGGCTATTAAAAAAGATGGACAAGGATATTGGTTACAAACCAGATTTAACCATCAACAAGTATTGTTAGGAGGTTTAAATAAGACTTCTGATAAATTAAAGAAATTAAAAGTGTTTTACAACTATATGGAAAACGATAGTTTGTCTGCCACTTTCAAAAAAATAGATTTACAGTACAACAATCAAGTTGTGTGCTCAAAATAAGGTAAGGATGGAAAATAACCGCATTGCTATAGGATTAGATATTGGAACAACTAAAATTGTTGCCATGATTGGTCGTGAAAACGAGTATGGTAAAATTGAAGTTTTAGGAATAGGGAAAGCAAAAAGCCTAGGAGTAAAAAGAGGTGTTGTAAATAATATTACGCAAACTATACAGTCTATTCAACAAGCTGTAGAAGAAGCAGAAAATGTATCAGGTTTAAAAATTGATACTGTAACAGTTGGTATTGCAGGTCATCACATCAGAAGTATTCATCACAGTGATTATATCACCAGACAAGATGCAGAAGAAGTGATAGACGAAAAAGATATTGAGAACTTAATTAACCAAGTTCACAAATTAGTGATGTTACCTGGTGAAGAAATTATACACGTATTACCACAAGAATTTAAAGTAGATAGTCAAGTTGATGTTTCTGAGCCTATTGGAATGTATGGAGGTAGATTAGAAGCTAATTTTCATGTTGTTGTGGGGCAAGTTTCTCAAATTAAAAATATTGGGAGATGTGTGACTAACTCAGGTTTAGGATTGTCTGCTATAACATTAGAGCCTTTGGCCTCGGCAGAAGCAGTGTTGAGTCACGAAGAAAAAGAAGCAGGAGTTGCTTTAATCGATATAGGAGGTGGAACTACTGATTTGGCCATTTTTAAAGATGGAATCATTCGTCATACAGCAGTGATTCCTTTTGGAGGAAATGTGATTACCGAAGATATTAAAGAAGGTTTTTCTATTATAGAAAAACAAGCTGAGTTGTTGAAAGTAAAATTTGGATCGGCTTGGCCAGGAGAAAATAAAGACAACGAAATTGTTTCTATTCCAGGATTAAGAGGTAGAGAGCCAAAAGAAATTACCTTAAAGAGTTTGTCTCAAGTAATTCATGCTCGTATTACAGAAATTATTGAGCAGGTGTACTTAGAGATTAAAAACTATGGACACGATACTCAAAACGGAAAACTAATAGCTGGAATTGTATTAACAGGAGGTGGTGCGCAAGTTAAGCACTTAAAACAGTTGGTAGAGTACATTACAGGAATGGATACAAGAATTGGATATCCTAATGAACATTTGGCAGGTGGTTCTGATGAGTCGTTGTCAAGTCCTGTTTTTGCAACTGCTGTAGGTTTGTTAATGGAAGGTTTAGAAAAAATGCCAAAAGAACAACCTGTAGTTCCAGAAGAACCTGTTTTTGAAAGAGCTGTAGAAAATATTGAAGAAAAAGAGGATGAACCACAAATAGTGGAAGAACCTAAAACCATAAAAGAACCTAAGAAAAAAGAGAATAAAAAATCTTGGCTAGATAAATTTACTTCTGGATTAAAAGATTTTTTAAACGAAGCAGAATAATAAACATTACCCATAAATCCCAATTATTATGAGCGATATACCATTTAATAACGTTGCATTCGATATGCCAAAATCACAATCAAGTTCTATTAAAGTAATAGGAGTTGGTGGTGGAGGTAGTAATGCCGTAAATCACATGTTTACCCAAGACATTAAAGGAGTAGATTTTGTTATCTGTAATACAGATGCACAAGCTTTACAAAATAGCCCTGTACCTAATAAAATTCAATTAGGAGTTAGTTTAACTTCTGGATTAGGAGCTGGAGCAAACCCTGATGTTGGGGAGAAAGCAGCGCAAGAGAGTATTGAGGAAATTCAAAAAATGTTGACTTCTCAAACAAAAATGGTGTTTATTACTGCTGGTATGGGAGGTGGTACAGGTACGGGTGCTGCACCAATTATAGCTGGGATTGCTAAAAAAATGGACATTTTAACAGTTGGGATTGTTACTATGCCGTTTCAGTTTGAGGGTAGAATGCGTGCTAAACAAGCTCAAAAAGGGATTGACGAGCTTAGAGAAAATGTAGATTCTTTAATTGTTATTAATAATAACAAGTTAAGAGAGGTGTATGGTAATTTAGGATTTAAAGCTGGTTTCTCTAAAGCTGATGAAGTATTATCTACAGCATCTAGAGGAATTGCAGAGGTAATTACTCATCACTATAAACAAAATATAGATTTACATGATGCTAAAACAGTACTATCTAATAGTGGTACAGCTATCATGGGATCATCAAAAGAGGCTGGAGAGAACAGAGCTCAAAATGCGATCATTAAAGCTTTAGATTCTCCATTGTTGAATGACAATAAAATTAGAGGAGCAAAAAACGTATTACTGTTAATTGTTTCTGGAGCGGATGAGGTTACTTTGGATGAAATTGGAGAAATCAACGATTTTATTCAAGAAGAAGCTGGGTATGAGGCCAATATTATCATGGGAGTTGGAGAAGATGAATCTTTAGGAGATGCCATTGCAGTAACAGTTGTAGCTACTGGTTTTGCTATAGATCAACAAAGAGATATTACCAATACTGAGGTTAAAAAAGTTTATCATACTTTAAATACAGAACAAACAGCTCATTACAATTTTGAGGATGAGCAATCGGTAGTTAGGCCAAGAACAACTCGTATTATAGAAGAGCCTATTGAAGAGAAAAAGGTAGTACACCAATTGTTAGAAGAAGAGCCAGAAGAGGTGGTGTTTAAGCCTAAAAAACAAATTGAGAATGAGTTGGTTGAAACAACAGCAGCTATTGAAAATATTGATGTTGTTTTTAATGAGGTAAAAAATGAAACAGCAGAAGAAGAGGTATATGACTCTGTTAGTGAAGATGATTTCGTGATTAATGACATCACTCCAAATTTATTTTCTGAAATTGAAGAAGAGCCTGTAGCCAAAGTAAATGTTTTTGATTTACCAGTAAATTCTGCCATTGAAGTAACTAATGAAGAGCCTATCAATATTTTTGAATTGCCAGTTGTAGATGCAGAGGAGGTTAAATATGAGGCTAAAGAGGAAGTTTTTAATGTTTTTGATTTGCCTGTAATTGATGCAGAAGAGGTTGTTTTTGAAAGAAAAGAAGTAGAGGCTCCTAAGACAGTATATGTTCTAGAGGATGAAGAAGATATTAATGAAATTGAAGTAGTAGAAGCTAAAGAAATTTCAGCTCAACCAGTTTTAAAGCAAGAGGAAAGCTTATCTGGAATTAAAAGATATACTTTAGAGCAGTTTGATGCACAGCCAACGATTAAAAATGCTTCGTCTTTAGAGGTAAAGAAAAAGATTGAGGATATTGAAGTAAATGAAGAAGAAGAAATTAAGTTTGAAGTTAGGCAGCCTAAACACATTGAGGTTGTAGACCACGAAGAGGTTTCTCCTTTAAATTTAACTATTTCTGAAGTGCAACGCAGTGCCGAAAAACGTAAAAATACTTTTAAGAAATATAATCACAGATTTAAAACATCAGCATTTAATGAAGATGTAATTGATGATATTGAAAAAGAGCCAGCTTATAAAAGATTAGGTTTAGAGTTGCATAGTAAACAAGATGTAAATCAGATTTCTAGAACTTCTATTGATGTTGACAAAGACAATGAGGTAACAATTAGAAAAAATAATTCTTTTCTACACGATAATGTAGATTAGTCTTACTTATATATTAAGAACAAGTGTTTTAAAACCCGACCATTGGTTGGGTTTTTTTAATACTTTTGTAATCCAATCATCAAATCTATATAAAATGAGTTTATCAACAGAAATCATGGCAAAAATGAAAGATGCTATGAGAGCAAAAGATACCGTAGCATTAGAAGCGTTAAGAGCTGTTAAATCGGCAATTTTATTAGCACAAACAGAAAATGGAGCTAAAGAAGAGATCACTGAAGATGCTGAAATTAAATTGTTACAAAAGTTGGTGAAACAACGTAAGGATTCAGCAGCATTATATACTGAGCAAGGTAGAGCAGATTTAGCAGAACCTGAAATAGCACAAGCGGAAGTAATTTCTCAATTTTTGCCAGAACAAATGAGTGAAGATGAGTTAAAAGCAGCTTTGTCTAAATTAATTTCAGAAACTGGAGCTTCATCAATAAAAGATATGGGGAAATTGATGGGGATTGCTTCTCAACAATTTGCTGGAAAAGCAGATGGAAAAGCAATATCAATAGTGATAAAGCAGTTATTATCTTAATAATATTTAAGGCTATTATATAAAAAAAGCGACTCAAACGAGTCGCTTTTTTTATAGGGTTATTTGTCGTTGTTTAATCTGTCTTTTACAAATTCTACTTCTGTTTTACCATGAGGTTTTGGTTTGCCATCATCACCTAAATTTACCATAATGATATTTTCTACCTTAATGATGGTCTCTCTAGTCATTTTGTTTCGGACTTCACAATTTAAGGTCAAAGATGATTTTCCAAATTTTACTACCTCCATTCCAATTTCAACAATATCTCCTTTTTTAGCAGAACTTAAAAAGTTGATTTCGGACATGTATTTGGTAACGACTCTGTTGTTTTCTAGTTGTATAATAGAATACAACGCAGCTTCTTCATCAATCCAAGCTAATAGTTTTCCTCCAAATAAGGTAGCATTAGCGTTTAAATCTTCGGGTTTTACCCATTTTCTTGTGTGAAATCTCATGTGTTCTAAATGTTTGTATAAAGGTACATTTCACAATAAGAAATACCAATTTTATTGGTTAGATAAAACCTATAAAGCTATCATCAATAATTATGGGTTTTTATGATTTGTAATTTAACTTTAAAAAAATAGTCCTTAATTAAGGACTATTTTTTTTGTAAAATGATTGTTTTCTTTATGAATTGAAATGATATAGACACCAGGGTCATATTTAATAGAAGTGAATTTCCTTTCTTTATCAATACGATCATCTGATATTTTTTTTCCATATAAGTTATAAACGCTAATATTAGCATTGCTTAGTTTTAGTATTGAGAAGCTATTGGAGTGCAAAACTAATTCAAATGGATTTTTTTTTTAAAATCAGCATTGTTGTTTTGTACTGAAAGGCTTGAGTTTAATTCTACTAATTTATTTGCAAACTCAATCCCTAAGCGTTTTAATCCTTCGTTGTTATAATGAACGTTATCATCTCTTTTTGGATAATCTGCCCAAGTTGATGTAGGATCTACTGCAGTTCTTATAATTTTAACATCATTTACTACTGCTTCTACATTTAAAAAAGCTTGCCTAATAGTTTCTGGCCCTCCGGAAACACCATACCTAGAATTTATTTGTCCAGCGATAAATGGCATTTTAGGAAGATTAAAGGTGGTTCTGTAGGCGTTGATAAAACTAGTTAGATTTGCTTCGTAACTATTCGCAGCTTCAATTTTTAGTGCGTCATTTTCTCCTTGCATCCAAAACATACCTAGAATAGTATAGGTATTACCTTCATCTATAATCTTTTGTAATGCATTTTGAATGTGACTAATATGCCATTGGTAAAATTGATTGGTTTGTTTACTTCCACTTTCTATAAATGCAGCTTTCTCAGCAGTCCAGTTGTTACTCCATGCACCATATAAAGAAGATCCACCCCATGCGGTTTTAATAAAAAGATATTCTTCGGTAGGGTTGTCTTCTGCTAATTTTATAGCAGAAAATAATTCTGGACCAAAACCAGTTATTTTTACAGTAGGTTGATAAGATTTATTGATACCTAGTGGAGCAGAGAATATATTGTTGTTTTGGACTTGCTTACTTACTGTTACTCTATTAGCTACTGCATCAACTCTATCTTTATCAGTTTGAGACAAATCATTATAAGATCCGTGACCAACCATGTTTGATTGTCCTCCAAGAAAAATAACGTTTATATTTTTAGGTGTAGGTGATTGTGCATTTATTGAAAGACACACAATACAGGTAATAAAAATAGATAATAGTTTTTTCATCATTTGTTCTAATAAATTTATTTGGTAAAATTTGTTAAAACAAATGATATTGATGTTCCTGTAAGTGTTTTTGATTACTCTCTGAGTAAAATTACTTGTAATTTAATTTTAAAAAGTTTTTGGTTGAGCTTCTCATAACCAAATCGGTTTTGATGATCTTGGTAACGTAAGGAATATTTTCCTCTTCGTTTTCAATTCTCTCAATCAATATTTTTGCGGCTTTAGCTCCCATTTTTTCACCATGTTGACTAATAGTTGTCATTTGCGGACTAGCATGTCTAGCTAAAATACCGTTTGAAAAGGCGATTACAGAAAAGTTTCCAGGGATATTATACCCTAATTTTAGCGCTACTTTTTGAGCTGCTATGGCAGTAGCTTCGTTGGTGGTAATTACACCATCTATTTTATTTTTTTCTAAGATAGGAGTAAGAAGTTTTTCGTATTCTTTGTAGTTGTAGTCAGATAAATCAATAATAATTTCATCATTAACAGGAAGGTTAAATTCTTCTAGTCCTTGTAAGTATCCTTTTTTTCTTTTTTTAGTACTACTAAGCTTTTTGTGGGTAGATATAAAAGCGATGTTTTGACATCCAGTATTTTTTAAATGCTCTACAGCATTAAAAGTTGCTTTATTGTCTTTAATCATGACTTTATCGCAATCTAATTCTTTAGGAACTCTATCAAACATCACAATTGGAAATCCTTCGTCAATCACGTTTTGAAAATGAAGATAATCTTTGTTAATACTACTTTCTAAGGCAGGAGAAATAATAAACCCATCAATACTACCATTAGATAGCATTTCTAAAATTTCAATTTCTTTGCTAGTTTTTTCGTTAGAAACACAAGTGATTATTTTGTACCCGGCTTCGTTAGCAACCTGTTCAATTCCATTAAAAACTTGAGCATAAATGTATTTTAACATATTAGGTATTAATACAGCTATGGTCTTTGTTTTTTTGTTTTTTAAGCTAAGGGCATTAAAATTGGGTTTGTATTTAAATTCCTTAGCATAGGCCTGAATACGTTTTTTAGTTACTTCTGCTATTTCATGACTGTCATTCAGTGCTTTTGAAACAGTTGAAATAGAAACGTTTAGTTCCTTAGCAATGTCTTTAATGGTTAGTTTTTTTTTCATAGGGTTATGTTTGTGAAAAAAAATAATCAATCTATTCCGTTCCAATGTCAAATATACTCATAATTAATAAGTTGTAAATTAATATAGAACGATTTCTTAAAATTGTAAATTAGCTCCATGCAAGTAGAATATATAATTGTTGGTTTTGGATTGGCTGGGATGGCTATTTCCAAAGAGTTAGAAGATCATGGACACTCTTTTGTAGTGTTAGATAATGCTTCTCAAGTTTCGTCTAGAGTAGCAGCAGGAGTTTTTAATCCTGTAATTTTAAAACGTTTTACTCCTGTTTGGAATGCAGATGAACAATTGGATAATTTATTTCCTTTTTATAAAGATATCAGTCAAAGATTAGGTGGAGAGTATCTTACTTTTTTTGACACTTTAAAAGTTTTTAAATCTGTAGAAGATCAAAACAACTGGTTTATGGCTTGTGATAATCCATTGTTAGAAAAATATATGGATCCTAAAATCATCAAATCAGAAAAACAGGGAATTACACATTACGAAGGATTTGGTAAAGTTAATGGAACCGGTAGGGTTTTGGTAACAAATGTGTTAGATGATTATATTAAATACCTAAAAGATAAAGAACAGTTTTTAGAAATTCCTTTTGTACATAATGATTTAGAAATTTCTGATGAGTTTGTTACCTATAAGCAGATAAAAGCTACTAAGGTTATTTTTGCAGAAGGTTACGGTTTAAAAGAAAATCCTTTTTTTAATTACTTACCATTAACAGGAACCAAAGGAGAAATGTTATTTATTAAAGCTCCAGATTTACAATTAACAGAGCAAATAAAATCTAGTTTGTTTGTGTTGCCTGTAGGCGAGGATATATATTGGATTGGTGCTACTTTTAATTGGACAGACAAAACATTGAATCCTACAGATAACGGAAGAAAAGAATTGTTAGAAAAATTAGATACGATGATTGATGTTTCCTACGAGGTTGTAGATCAGTTTGGAGGGATAAGACCTACGGTAAAAGACAGAAGACCTTTGGTGGGAAAACATCCTAAACATAAAAATTTAATTGTTTTTAATGGTATGGGAACTCGTGGTGTGATGATTGCACCAACTGTAGCAAAACAGCTTTATCATTATTTAGAAAATAACGAACCTTTGTCTAAAGAAATAGATATTACTAGATTTGAATAAAATAAATTAGTTGTTAAAAAGAAAAACCATTAAAAATTTAATATTATGAGTTTAAAGAGAAGTAAAAATTTACTAAATATTGGAAAAGTAATTTGTGCATTATTTGTTTTGATTTCAGTAGCCTGTTCTACTAAAAAAGAGGAAGCTCCAGTTGTAAAAAAAGAAGTGGTAGCCCCTGTTAAAAAAGAGGTTGTTAAACCTGAAGTTGTAAAGCCAGTAAATGTAATTACTTACGGAGTGCAAATAGGAGCATATAGAAAGTTTGATGTGCAGTTTGATTCAGACATCAAAAACATTAAACACAATGGTTTGAGTAATTATGTTTTAGGAAATTTTAAAACCATTAAAGAGGCTGAAAATTTACTTAAAATTGTAACGGACTTAAAAATTATGGACGCTTTTATCGTAAAAATGAAAGATGGTGAAATAATAGAATAGTAATTATTTTACTCTTTTGTTCGGGTCTTTTTGGTATTTAATAAATAGATGAATCCAAATTACCCTAGAAATTCTTAAACTCCATGGGGCTAATATAAATAGCCCTATGGCTATAGTTACAATGCTTTGTCTCATGCTCAATCCAACAAATACAGAGCTTATAATATATAAGGCAATAGCTAACCCTACACTTAATCCATAACCTACATACATCGCTCCATAAAAGAACGACGGTTCTCTCATGTATTTTAAATTGCATTTAGGACAATTGGTTTTGGTAGCAGTAGTTTTAAGCACGTTTAAAGAAAGTTTGTTCTCAAAAAAATCACCTTCATGGCATTGTGGACATTTAGAATTAATGATGCTGTAGAGTTTGCTTTCTTTTGTAAACATGGTCTGTATAATTATGGTACTTTTGCATTGTCTAAAAAGACAAAATAACAAAGTAAGAGGTTCTGTAATAGAACAAATATAGTGCCTATTTTTTTGATAAAAGCAACAAAAGTTACATATGGTTAACGTACATAATTTAACAGTTACATTTAATGGTGAAGATCTTTTTTCTGGAATTACTTTTAAGTTAGAAAAAGGAGATAGAGTCGGTTTGGTAGGGAAAAATGGAGCAGGAAAATCTACCTTATTAAAAGTGTTGTCTAAAGATTTACCAAGCGATGGAGGTACCATGGCTTTTGATAAAGATATCCAAATTGGATTTTTACGTCAGGATATAGATTTCATTCCAGGGAGAACTATTTTAGAAGAAGCATATCAAGCTTTTGAAGAAATTAAAAAAATAGAAGTTGAGTTAGAGCAAATCAACAATGAGTTGGCAGAACGTACCGATTATGAAAGTGACTACTATGTAGACTTAATGCATAATTTGGAAGAAAAAACAACTCGTTATGAAATGCTTGGAGGATATAATTACCAAGGCGAAACAGAAAAAATTCTTCAAGGATTAGGATTTCAACGTGCAGATTTTAACAAGTTAACCGATACTTTTTCTGGAGGTTGGAGAATGCGTATAGAATTGGCAAAATTGCTATTACAACAAAATGATATTTTACTGTTAGATGAGCCTACCAACCACTTAGATATTGAATCTATTATATGGTTAGAAAACTTTTTAAGAAACTATGCTGGTGCAGTTGTTTTGGTTTCTCACGATAAAATGTTTTTAGACAATGTAACCAATAGAACTATAGAAATTTCTTTGGGTCAGATTTACGATTATAAAAAATCTTATTCTCAATTTATGTTGTTGAGAGATGAGATTCGTGAAAAACAATTACAAGCTCAAAAAAATCAAGAAAAAGAAATAAAAGCCAAAGAGGAATTAATAGAAAGATTCCGATACAAAGCTACCAAAGCATCTTTAGCACAATCTTTAATAAAACAGTTAGATAAGGTTCAAAGAATTGAAGTAGATGGAGAAGACAATGCAGTGATGAATGTTCGTTTTCCTATATCAAAAGAACCAGGGAAAATTGTGGTAGAAGCAGAAAATGTTTCTAAAAGTTACGGAGATAAACACGTGTTGGCAAATGTAAACATGATGATAGAGCGAGGTTCTAAAATTGCGTTCGTAGGTCAAAACGGACAAGGAAAATCTACCTTGGCAAAAATGATGGTTGGAGAAACCGACTATCAAGGAAATTTAAAGTTGGGACATAATGTACAAATAGGATATTTTGCCCAAAACCAAGCAGAACATTTAGATGGCGAAATCACTTTGTTAGAAACCATGGAAAATGCCGCCAATGATGGTAATAGAGCAAAGGTTAGAGATATGTTAGGTTCCTTTTTGTTTAGAGGTGATGATGTAGATAAAAAAGTAAAAGTATTATCAGGAGGAGAGCGTAACCGTTTGGCTTTGTGTAAAATGTTGTTAGATCCGTTTAATGTTTTGGTAATGGATGAGCCAACAAACCACTTAGACATTGCTTCTAAAAATGTGTTAAAAAAAGCCTTAGAAAATTTTGAAGGAACTTTAATTTTGGTTTCGCATGATAGGGATTTTTTACAAGGTTTAACAGAAAAAGTGTTCTATTTTAAAGACAAAGAAATAAAAGAATATTTAGGAGATTTAGATTATTTCTTAGCAGAGCATAAGCTAGAAGATATGCGTGAAGCAGAAATGAAAACAGTAGTAGCTTCGGAAAAATCTTCAGAACCAAAAAGCGGAAAATTAAGTAGAGAAGAAGAAAAAGAAGTAAAAAAATTAAAGAACAGGTTTAGTAAAATAGAAAGAACCATAGCTGATTTAGAAAACGATATCAAAAAAATGGATGATCAGTTGGCAGAAGATTACGAAAAACACGCTGCTGATGGAACTTTCTTTGAAAAATATCAGGCTAAAAAAGATGAGTTGGATACTTTAACTGAAGAGCTGTTTGAACTTGATGATGAAATTTCATCAAGAGAAGGATAAACTTCTCGATACAATTTTTTGTTTCTTAAAATTACTCGAAGTGACTATAAAAAATCGAGATGTCAGTTCGAGTGAATTTCAGTAATCTAATGAATGAAATTAGTATCGAGAATCAATTGAATAATCATGAATTTTTCCCAAAACATACAAATCAATATTCCTCTTTTACAAGACAAAGGAGTTTTGTTATATGTAAAGAGAGAGGACTTGCTTCATCCATTTATTTCGGGAAATAAATTCAGAAAATTAAAATACAACATACAAGAAGCTAAAAATCAAAAGAAAGACTGTTTGTTAACTTTTGGTGGGGCTTATTCCAATCATATTTTGGCTACTGCAGCAGCAGGTAAAGAGTTTGGTTTTAAAACCGTTGGAGTAATTCGTGGAGAAGAATTAGGGATAGATTTAGAAAAAAATTTTGATAAAAATCCTACTTTAAAACAAGCTCATCAATTTGGAATGGAATTTTTATTTGTTTCTCGTGCTGAGTATCAACAAAAAAACGAAACAGATTTTTTAGCATCACTTTTAAATAAATATCCCAATTGTTATATCCTTCCAGAAGGAGGAACAAATTCTTTAGCGATTAAGGGTTGCGAAGAAATTTTATCAGAAACAGACAAGGATTTTACACATGTTTGTTGTGCTTTGGGAACTGGTGGTACGGTAACAGGAATTATTAATAGTAGTGCTGCTAAGCAGAATATTTTAGTGTTTCCATCGTTAAAAGGAAGTTGGATTGCAGATGAAATCAACAGTTTAAAGCCTAACAAGCAAAATTGGAAGGTAATATCAGAGTATCATTTTGGTGGATATGGAAAAGTATCAGAGGAATTAATTACTTTTATTAATCAATTTAAAAAAGACACCAATATTTTACTAGATCCTATTTATACTGGAAAAATGCTGTTTGGAATTTTAGATTTAATTAAAAATAATCACTTTAAAAAAGAGTCTAAAATTTTGGCAATTCACACTGGTGGGTTACAGGGAATAGCGGGTATGAATCTTCTTTTAAAACAAAAAAATAAAACAATCATCAATGAATAAAATTTTAGTTTTTCTTTCTGTATTTGTAATTGTTTCTTGTGGTTCTAGTAAAAAAGTAACCGCTAAAAGAACCAAAGCAGTAAACGTTAATACAGAACAGGAAGTAAAAGTAGTGCCAAGTAAAGAGGCTTTAAAAGAGGTTGAAAAAGTTGTAGAAAAAACTAAAAAAGATGCCAATAGTTATTTGAGTGATTATACACTACAGTATATTGAACAATATGCTCCTTTGGCTATGGAAGAAATGAAAAAGTTTAAAATTCCGGCAAGTATTACTTTGGCTCAAGGAATTTTAGAATCTGGGAGTGGTAGAAGTAATTTAGCATTAAAATCAAACAATCATTTTGGAATTAAATGTCATACAGGTTGGAAAGGAGAAAAAGTGTATCACGATGATGATGCAAAAGGTGAGTGTTTTAGAAAGTACCAATATCCAGCTACATCTTACCAAGATCACTCACTGTTTTTAACCACTCGTTTTAGGTATGCAAGTTTGTTTGGTTTAGATAAAGATGATTATAAAGGTTGGGCAAAAGGTTTAAAAAAAGCGGGTTATGCTACAGATCCTAAGTATCCAAATAAATTGATTAATTATATAGAAAAATACGAGCTATATAAGTACGACAAAATGGTGCTAAAAGGAAAAGATTTAGACTATGTATCTGTAAGTAAAGAAGAAATTGAAGCTACAATTAAAGATTATAAAACTGAGTCTAAAAGAAGAAAAAAAATCAATAGAAAAGGAGTTCATGTGGTAGGATCTGACGACACTTTGTATTCTATTTCTCAAAAATATGGAATTCCGGTAGATGAAATAAAAGCGTTAAATAACTTATCAGATAATATTATTCATAAAGGAGAAGAATTAAAGTTAAGGAGCGATGCTGAGAGAAGTAATTATCATATTGTAGAAAGAAAAGAAACTTTATATTCTATTGCTAAAAAATATGATTTAACGGTTGATGAGTTAAAAAAAATCAATCATTTAAGAAATAACGATTTGTCTATTGGGCAAGAATTAAGAGTAGAATAACCTCCGGTTAATTAGATTTAAAACTCCTAAAAGTCAATTGGTTTTTAGGAGTTTTTTTATTTCATTTTTTTTAAATGCAACATTGTTGCGTTTGTTTGTTTTTATTCTATATTTGCTTCAAAATTTTTAAACAATAAATTAAAATGAAACAATTTAAATTCTTAGTCTATGCAGTAGCATTTTCATTCTTTATCTCATGTTCTGATGACGACCATGATATTGAACACGAACACGAACACGAACATCATGATGAACAAGAAAACATGGCTTTATTGGTTTCGGATGTCAACTCTAAAACTTTAAACTTTATAAAACCTCATGATGAGTCTATTCAAACCTATCAGGCAAAATATAGTAAAGGATCAATATATGCTACAGAGTCTGGGAGATACGGAGTGATAACTCATAGAGATAATAACTTTACAGAAACCTTTAATCTAGGAGGTGAGGTTGCGCACGGAGATCATAGTCATGATTTAGGAGAAACAGGTTTAGCAGCAATAAGTTTCGAAAGTCAAAAACCAACACATTTTAAATCTGCTCAAGGGTATGTTGTGGTTTATAATGATGGAGATGCAACTTTAAGTTTGTTTAATGAGAATAGTATTCATAATAATTCATCACCTGTAAGAACAATTAATACAGGATCTGTTGCACATCATGGAGCTATGGCTGTGTACAAAAATGGAACTATTGCTGTTACAGAGCTAGGGAATGGAGCTTCGCTGCCAGAATCTGTTAAAATAATCAATCAAAGTGGAGAAGTTCTTTTTCCAAATCAGTCTATAATTATAACTTCGGGTATTCATGGAAATGCAGCAGGAGATAAGGTGGCTATTTTTGGTTCTAATACGGGTGTTTTGGTAGTAAAAGACACTGGAGAACAAAGTTTGATTCACTATCCTGATAGTTTTGAAGATGATGTTTGGTTTGGAAGTTTGTTAAGTACTCATGACTCAAATTTGTTTATAGGATATACTGCTACTAAAGGTGTTTATTATATTGATATAGAAAACAGTGAAATTACTCCAGTTTATGAAACTACAGATTTGTTTAAATGTATAGTGAGTTCAGATGGAGAATATGTAGTAGCACTGACTAAAAGTGGATATTTAAATGTTACTGAAATAGAAAGTAAGAGTGTGGCCCATCAAGGACAGTTAAGTGTTGCTTTAGATACAGAGGCTACAGACCATGGTTCTGTAACAAGTAATATAGATGTTAGTGATGAGTTTTTATATGTTTCTGTTCCTTCTGAGCAAAAAATTATCCAAATATCATTAGATGAGTTAGAAGTAGCGCATGAGTTTAATTTAGAAATTACCCCTTATCAGTTTAAAGTTTTAGGATACAGTCTAGATCATTAAAATTAAAAGGAGAATAAAAAAGCGATGTTTAAAACATCGCTTTTTTTTATTTTAGAAAATTATGCTGCTGGTTTTTCACGTTTGTGATCTCTTTTTCCTTTAGAATCACCTCTCTTTTTTTCTGAACGTTTTTTCATCATTTCACCTCTTCTGTGGTGTTGTTTGGTTTGCATTTCTTTCCAACTAACATATTGTTCTTTGTTTAAAATGCTTTTCATTTTGTTTTGTAAAGCTTTTTGCTCTTCTAAATGAGCCATAGCTGTTTTAAACTTTTCTTCGTTAGAAATTTCTTTTCTTTCAGGTCTTTCTCCTTTTTTACGATCTTTAAATTCAGCCATTTTAGCTTCTATTTTTTTTACTTTATCTGCAACAATAGGAGTTATTTTAGCTTCTTGTTTTTCGGTTAAATCTAACGCTACACTCATTTTTTTAACCATCAACTGTGTTTTTTGTTCAGCAGTAAATGATTCTTTTTTAGGTTTGTTTTTTTGTGCAAAAGCACCAACAAATACAAATGTTGCAATCAGTAAGCTTATTTTTTTCATGATATTAAATTTTAAGGATTATGTATATAAGATGGAATAAAATAAAAAAGGTTTAATGATGAATCTTACATAAGAGATATTGTTATTCCTTTTAATCAATGTATCTTTGCAAAATGGAACAAGAGTTAAGACTATCAAGCTGGTTACCAACTACTAAGAAAGAATGTAAGATTAGAGGTTGGGATGAATTAGATGTAATTCTATTTAGTGGAGATGCCTATGTGGATCATCCATCATTTGGGCCTGCAGTAATTGGCCGTTTGTTAGAGAGTTACGGATTAAGAGTTGCTATTGTTCCACAACCAAGTGTAACAGATAATTTACAAGATTTTGAAAAGCTTGGAAAACCAAGATTATTCTTTGGAGTAACATCTGGAGTAATGGATTCTATGGTGAGTAATTATACTGCTAGCAAACGTAGACGTGATAAAGATGCGTATACCCCAAATGGTGATAAAGGTTTACGTCCCGATTATGCCACTACCGTTTATAGTAAAATATTAAAAGAAAAGTTTCCAGATACTCCTGTGCTAATTGGAGGTATTGAAGCTTCGTTAAGACGTGTAACGCATTACGATTATTGGTCTGATGCTTTAAAGCCAAGTATTTTGGCAGAGTCTGGAGCTGATATTTTGGTATACGGAATGGGAGAACAACCTCTAAAAGAGATTGTAACTTTAATGCAAAAAGGAGTTCCATTTTCATCATTAAGAACGGTTAAACAAACTGCTTATTTACAGCCTAAAAATGAACCTATCCAAAAAAATAAAAATTGGGTAGATAAAAGATTAAGTTCTCATGAAGATTGTTTGGCTGATAAAAAAACATTTGCAGCCAATTTTAAAGTTGTAGAGCAAGAGTCTAATAAAACTTATGGAGGTAGAATTTTACAAGATATAGGTGATGAGGTTTTGGTGATTAATCCACCTTATCCAACTATGTTGGAAAAAGAAATAGATGCTTCTTTTGATTTGCCTTATACTCGTTTACCACATCCTAAATACAACAAAAGAGGGCCTATTCCTGCTTTTGAAATGATTAAATTTTCTATCAATACACATCGTGGTTGTTTTGGTGGATGTAGTTTTTGTACCATTTCTGCACATCAAGGAAAGTTTATTGCTAGTAGAAGTAAAGAATCTATTTTAAAAGAGGTAGATCAAGTAGCAAACATGCCAGATTTTAAAGGGTATTTGTCTGATATTGGTGGGCCATCTGCCAACATGTATCAAATGAAAGGAAAGGTTCAAGAAATTTGTGATAAATGTGTTGCTCCTTCTTGTATCAATCCAGTGATTTGTTCAAACTTAGATACTTCTCATGCTCCGTTAACGGATATTTATCAATCGGTTGATAAGCATCCAAAAATTAAAAAATCATTTATCGGTTCTGGTATTCGTTACGATATGTTAGTGCCGGATTTTAATAAAAATGCAGATCCAAAAGAGTTAGAAGATTATACCGAAGAGGTAATTACCAATCACGTTTCTGGACGTTTAAAAGTAGCACCAGAGCATACTTCGGATAAGGTTTTAAAATTGATGCGTAAACCATCATTTTCTAATTTTCACGATTTTAAAAAGATTTTTGATAAAATCAATTTAAGAAAGAAATTAAACCTACAATTAATTCCTTATTTCATTTCTAGTCACCCACAATCTGATTTAGAGGATATGGCAAACATGGCTGCCGAAACTAAAGATATGGGGTTTCAGTTAGAGCAAGTACAAGGTTTTACACCAACACCTATGACAGTAGCTACGGTTATTTATTATAGTGGGTATCATCCTTATACCTTAGAAAAAATGGATACGCCTAAAACAGCTAAAGAAAAAGAAGAACAACACCGATTCTTTTTCTGGTATAAAAAAGAAAATCAGGCTTGGATTAGAAATTCGTTAACCAAAATCGGTCGTCAAGATTTAATTAGAAGATTGTTGCCTGATGGAAAGTTTAAAAACCCTTCTAAAAACTTTAAAGCAAAAAATACTTTTGATGATACAGTTGATGTTCCAAAAGGAATCATCAATAAAAAATCTAAACCTACAAGAGGAAAAAGAAATCAAGATGGTTTTGTAAGTGTGTTAGATAGAGATAAAAAAGAAGAGAGATTTTCGGAGAGAAAAAGAAAACCGAAAAGAAGAAAAAGATAATTTAAAAAGGCCTTACATAAAAAATGTAAGGTTTTTTTGTTTTAGGAATTAAACCTTTTGACTTGATGAGTGTCTTAGCTATTAGTTACAGATATATTAGTTAAGTTTTGTTTGCTGTAATCAGTATTTAGTTAGTTTAAGAACTCCTAATTTAGCGTTAGGAGTTTTTTAGTTTAAAAAAACTACATAAATATGTCTGTAGATTCGTATTTTTGAAATAACTGTTTAATATAAAATAATTTAAGATGAAACAAATTACCCTAGTTTGTCTTTTGTTTGCAGCAATTACTTTTGCTAATACTAAAGATAACAAACGCCCTAACATTATCTTTTTTTTAGTTGATGATTTAGGTTACATGGATTTAGGATGCTATGGATCTAACTTTTATGAAACACCAAACATTGATAAGTTAGCTAACGAAGGAATCCGATTTACTAATGGTTACGAGGCAGCTCCAAGATGTGTGTCTTCAAGAAAGTCTATCATGGCAGGTCAATATCCTTTTAGACCTGAATTACAAAATTTAACTGCAGAGCATGTTACTTTAGCAGAGGCTTTACACGAAAATGGTTACGGAACTTTCTTTACTGGAAAATGGCATTTGGCTCATAATGAAGCTGAGATGCCAGAAAACCAAGGTTTTGATGTAAATGTTGGTGGTTGCCACTATGGTTCGCCTCCAACTTATTGGTATCCATATGGTAAAGGAAATAAAAAACCAGTACCAGGTTTAGAGGGTGGAAAAGAAGGAGAGTATTTAACGGATAGGTTGACTGATGAAACAATTAAGTATATGGCCTCTCAGGTTAAAAACAATCCAAATCAGCCATTTTTAGCATATGTATCTCATTATGGAGTTCATACTCCGTTAGAGGGAAAACCAGAATATGTAAAAAAGTACAGAGCTAAATTAAAAACCATGGAGTTTTCAGGTCCTGCTTTTAAAAATGAATTAACAGGAGTGACTAAATTACATCAAGATAATGCAGTATATGCAGCTATGATTCAGAGTATAGATGATAGTTTAGGTAAATTAAGAGCTTCTTTAGAAACTTTAGGAATTGCTGATAATACTATCATCATATTAACTTCAGATAATGGAGGGTTGTCTACTACAGAAATTGGTTCTAAAAGAGCTATGGCAACCTCAAACAAACCATTAAAAACCGGAAAAGGTTGGTTGTATGAAGGTGGAATTAGATTGCCTTTAATTGTTTATGGACCAGATTTTAAAGGAAACAGAGTTGAAGATACACCTGTTGTTGGAGTAGATTACTATCCTACTTTATTAAACATGGCAAAAGCTCCTTTAAAACCAGAACAACATAAAGATGGAGTATCTTTTTATCCGCTTTTAGAATGTAAATCATTTAAAAGAGCCCCAATTATTTGGGATTATGATTTTGCTAAAATAGGTACAGGAAACCCAAGTATGGCTGCCGTAAGAGATGGTGATTTTAAATTGGTAGAGTTAAAACATACTAAAACATATGAGCTATATAATGTAAAGAAAGATGTTGGTGAAAATGATGATTTAAGTGCTCAGTACCCTGATAAGGTAAAAGAAATGAAAAAAATGTTATTTGATTTTAGAACCAGTATTGGAATTAGTCAAGAAGTAACAAATAAAAAATTTCAAGCTACTAACAAGAGGTTGTACAAAAAAATGAAGGAATCAAAACAATAAGTTAAAAGTGATATTGTTAAAAAAAGCTGAATAGAATTTCTATTCAGCTTTTTTATTTGAGAGAGTTTCAAATCCGTATTTTTGAGGTAAAATTGAAAACACCTACCATGAGAAAAATATACTTCTTATTCTGTTTAATTTCTTTAAATCTGTTTGCTCAAACTACAGATGAAGTAAAAGTAGATTTGTCTAATCCGTATAAAACCATTTATACGCATTTACATTTTTTACAACCCGAAAGCTATGATGAGGCAAAAGCAGCTAGAACTATTTATGGTAAATCGCCAGAAAAATCTATAGAAATTGCATTAAAAATAAAGCAGGTTTTAGATGGAAAAGGGTTAAAGGTAAATTTTAAAGAGGTGCCTTTAAATGCAAAATATAAAGATACTGTTTCAGATGGAGAGATTAAAAGTCAGTATGTTTTGTTTCCAGATAGGATTCCAGAAATCTATTTGGGAAAAGTTGATGGAAAATGGTATTATAGTGAAGAAACCAACGAAAAAATATTCGCTTTATATCATAATGTTTTTCCTGTAGGAACAGATTTTATCAAAAGTATAGTTCCTGGCTTTGGGCACATAGAATTATTAGGAATTGAATTGTGGCAATATTTAGGGGTGATTATTTTTGTTTTAATTGGTGTGTTCTTAAGTTGGATTATCAATAAAATTATTTTCCGCTTTTTAAAAGCCTTAGAATCTTCTTTCATGAGGTTTAGTCACAATTCTTTAAGTAAAACTTTAGATAAATTATCAAGGCCATCAGCTTTATTAATTGTGTTCTATTTGGTAGAAATTTATATTCCTACACTACAATTTCAAATTGATATAAACTCTTTTCTTATCAAAGGTTTAGAAATAGGTCAAATCGTACTGTGGATTTATGTGTTTTTAGAAATCGTAAGTGTTATTATAGAGGTTTTTGTATCATATACTTCTAGAACAGAAAGTAAGTTAGACGATCAATTAGCGCCTATTTTAAGCAGATTGTTAAAAGTTTTGGTGGTGTTGCTAGGAGTTTTAAAAATGTTAACTGTTTTTGGGGTAAATACCACAACAGTAATTGCAGGGGCTTCTATTGGAGGTTTGGCAGTGGCTTTGGCTTCGCAAGACACAGTAAAGAACCTGATAGGGACTTTTATGATTTTCTTAGACAAACCTTTCCAAATTGGAGATTGGATAGAAGGTGGAGGTGTTGAAGGAACAGTAGAAGAAGTGGGGTTTAGGTCTACAAGAATTAGAGCTGTAGATACTTCTGTTTATTCAATCCCAAATAGTAAGTTGTCAGAAATTGTTATTAATAATAAAGGGTTAAGACAGTATAGAAGGTATCAAACCAAGTTGGGGATTAGATATGATACTCCACCAGAATTAATAGAGGCTTTTGTTTTGGGAGTTAGAAAAATTATAGAAATTCATCCTGAAACACTAACAAGATCATATAATGTTGAGTTTACTGGTTTTGGAGATTCGTCTTTAGAAATTTTGGTAAACACCTATTTCCTTTCTTTGGAGTGGGGGGTTGAACAATCTTCAAAACATAAACTTCATATGGCTATTTTAAATTTAGCAGCTGAGCTAGGCGTAGATTTTGCATTCCCTTCTCAAACTGTAATGATTGAAGAGTTTCCAGAAAAGAAAAATATGAATATGACTTATAATATTGAATCTAGTAGAATTGATGATATTATAAAAAGTATTGATAAAAAATTTAAATAACATCTAATTTGTTAAGTATAATTTAATTTTTAATAAAAAATATATTTATATTTGAGGATATTGAAATATATATAAATAATGTTTTGTTGAACTTATTGTTTCATAATTATTGATTTAATTATATTCATGTTGATTATTTCTTCGCTGTCAAGCTGGTTACTTGACAGCGTTTTTTTTTGACTTTAAGGAAGTAAAAAAGAATAGAGAAATCATAAATCATCACCTTTAAAGTAGTAAAAAACCTACGTTTGGTTAATTGTTAAACCTATTGCGTTGTATTGTAGACCTAGGTAATAGCGGTTTGTAATTAAATTTGTGATGCTAATCTAAATTAAATTATGAGACTTATATTTCTTTTTCTATGTAGTATGTTTTATGTGTCAGCTTCGGCACAACAGCAACAGCCTAACATTATTTTCTTTATTATAGATGATTTTGGGTATTCAGATTCAGGTTGTTATGGGTCTACCTACTACGAAACTCCAGCAATTGATCAATTAGCTGCAGATGGAATTCGTTTTACCAATGCTTATGAAGCTGCACCTAGATGTGTAGAGTCAAGAAAATCTATCATGTCAGGGCAGTATGCTTATAGGCCAGAGTTAGATCAATTAACTGCAAGTCATTATACTTGGGCAGAAGCCTTGAATGATAATGGTTATGCTTCCTTCTTTACAGGAAAATGGCACTTGGCACACCAAGCAGATGAAATGCCAGAAGCACAAGGGTTTGATACCAATATTGCAGGTGGTGAATTTGGAGCGCCTCCAACGTATTGGTTTCCATATGAAACTCAATCAGAAGGGCAATTACCGCATATTGGTACCACAAGATTTGATGGTACAAATGATACTGATACTCCTAGAAGTGGTGATGATGAAGAGTACTTAACAGATAGACTTACTTTGGAAACGAATAAGTGGATTGGAGATCATGTTGCTGCAAATCCTACACAGCCTTTTGTGGCAATGGTTTCTCACTACGGTGTACACACCCCAATTGAAGGAAAAGCAGCATACGAATCAAAATATGCAGATAAGAATGCGGTGAATAATTACCCTGTAGATGCTTCTGTAAATGAGTTAACAGGAAAAACAAAGCTGTATCAAGATAATGTAACTTATGCTTCTATGATTCAGAGTATTGATGAAAGCTTACGAGATATTAGAGCTAAATTAGTCGACTTAGGGATAGATGATAATACTGTAATTATTTTGACTTCGGATAACGGAGGTGTTTCAACCGTGCCAATTACTAGTAATAGAGAAATGGTAACCTCTAATAAGCCTTTAAAAACAGGTAAAGGATGGTTGTATGAAGGAGGAATTCGTTTGCCATTAATCGTTTATGGTCCAAGTTTTAGACATGGTGCCGTTGAAGATACGCCGGTTGTAGGTACAGATTATTATCCAACAATGTTAGAAATAGCAGGAGTTTCTTTGATTCCTTCTCAACATAAAGATGGTATAAGTTTTAAGGACGCTCTTGAAAATACTGGTTATGAAAGATCTGAAGCGATTGTTTGGAATTATGATTTTGCTAAAGTGGGAACAGGAAATCCATCTATGGCAGCTGTAAGACAAGGTCAGTATAAGTTGGTTGAGTTAAAGTACAACTGGCAATATGAATTATATGATGTAGTTGCGGATCCAGGAGAAACAAATGATATAAGTGCTGATAACGCTGCTAAAGTTGCTGAGTTAAAAAAGATTTTATTTGATAAGCGTAGTGAGGTTGGAGCTTCTCATACTGTAACCAATACAAGTTTTATAGAAACACAACAAACTCTTTATGAAGAAATGAATGCAGAAACAGGTTCTGATATTCAGCCTGGAGAATTATGTGCTGCTCCTGTAAATGGTTCAATAGTTCGTAATGGAGATTTTGAGTGTAGGTTTGATATTGATTGGTCTTTAACGTATACAAACTCAGCTGTTGCAAAGTTAGCTGATGGATCTTCAGAGTCAAGAAATAGTAGTAGTGGAGCTGCTAAAGTGGAAGTGACTACTGCAGGTAGTTTAGGACACGTAAGAATTGAAAATACTTTATTTGAAGGGAATTTAAATGGGAAAACAATCACTGTGTCAACTTATGCAAAATCTCCTGATGCAGCAAAATTAAAGTTTCAATTAAAAGTTCAAGAGTCTAGTGGTTCTGCTAAAACTTATACAGGAAACACCAAATTTGATGTGACATCAACTTATGCTAAATACGAAGAAACATTTACTTTAGATGAAGTAGATACAGATAATGTTGTGTTGAGAATTCAATGTGGAGAAGTACAGGGAGTATTGTATTTAGATGATGTGGTTGGTACTTATCCAGTTAGTGTAACATCACCAGGTACAGAAGTGGTTGTGAACCCAGGATTTGAGTCTGGTTATAATGTAGATTGGTCTTTAGGTACTTCTGGTTCAGCTGTAGCTTCATTGAGTAGTGAGACAAGTGATGTACAAGCAGGTTCAGTGGCAGCAAAGGTTGTTGTAACTACTGCAGAAGCAACTTATGGTAAGGTTGCATTGTCAAACACTAATTATACAGGTACTATTGATGGTGATAAGTTAACCATAGGGTGTTATGCAAAATCAGCGGATGCTGGAGCAGATTTTGGGTTTAAAGTTAAAACAAATCTTGGAGCTACTACTTCATCTACCTTTTCTTTAACGTCCACTTATCAATATTTTGAACATGAATTTACGATTGATTCTGGAGTTACTGAAATTGAGGTACAAGCTATTTGTGGAAAAAATGTAGGAACTTATTTGTTTGATTCTTTTACTTCAAGTTTAACGAGTTCGAACTTAAGTTTTGAAAGTGAAGTTAGAGAGACTTTACAAATTTCTCCAATTCCAGCGAGAGATTATATCAATATTAATTCTCCATATAAACTTTCTGAGGTAAGTATTTATAATGTTTCAGGAAGTAAGGTTTATACAGCAAGTAATGATAACAATAGGATAAACGTATCTAAGTTGTCTAGTGGTTTTTATTTGATGAAATTAACGTTTGAAAATGGCGTTAAACTCACAGAAAAAATAGTAATTGAGTAGTGAGAATGCATAGCTAAAAAGAAGGGTTCGTTTTTAAATTTAAAAATGAACCCTTCTTTTTTTAGAATACCTTAAATAATTTTCATCAATTTAATTTATAATTGTACTTTTGCCACCTATTTTTTTATTTTAAATCATGCAGTTAGCAGGTGAATTATTATTTTCTTCTTATTTTGTAGATATGTTTATCTACAAGACTGTTGTTGTATGTTTTCGTAGGCGACGATGTAGGGAGTAGTCACTTTAAAAAGTGCTATTCACAATTTTAGACAACATCAGAAAATATGAAAACAACTTATAAATTATATCAACAACAATGAAAATTGTAACTGCTAACAAATCACACTTTAAATACGCCGACATTATCTGCGATACTATTGAAACTTCTGCAAGAGTAAGAGGTACAGGTATTGCTAAACGTACGCCGGAGTATATCAAGAAAAAATTAGAAAGTGGTGATGCAGTAATTGCTTTAGACGGAGTAAAGTTTGCAGGTTTTTGTTATATAGAAACTTGGGAAAATAAATCTTACGTAGTGCATTCTGGTTTAATTGTACATCCTGATTATAGAAATCAAGGATTGGCAAAACAAATCAAAACAAAAGTATTTAATCACTCTAAAGAAAAGTATCCTGATGCTAAAATTTTTGGAATTACAACCGGATTGGCTGTAATGAAGATTAATTATGAGTTAGGATATAAGCCTGTTACTTTTTCAGAGCTAACTAGAGATGAAGCTTTTTGGAATGGATGTAAATCTTGTAAAAACTTCGATATTTTAGAACGTAACGAACGCAAAATGTGTTTGTGTACAGGTATGTTGCACGATCCTAAAGAAGTGGAACGTAAAAAAGCAACTAAAGAACCTAGTTGGGAGTTTAAAGCAAAGCTGGCTAAATTGAAAGATAAATTCTTTCGCAAAAAGAGCTAGAGATTGTTAAAAAAATCTAATTCGGTTCCGAATTAGTGTTTTCATCTGTTAATTTTTAATGTTTCATTCACATTCCGTATTTTTGCGGACTGAAATTGTTAGTTTATAAAGTTGAAGGTTAAAAAGTTAAAATTTTGATCTAAAATTCAACTTTAGAATGAAGCAAATAAATAGAAATTAAGTTTTAGAAAAGTTTAAAAAGAGAAGTAAAAACCTTACGAACTTTTAACTTTAAAACTTTACAAACTAAATAATATCATGGATAAAGTAGTATTGGCATATAGTGGAGGTTTAGATACTTCGTATTGTGTAAAATATTTAATCAACGAATTAAAGCTAGAAGTACATTCAGTTTTGGTTAACACTGGTGGTTTTACCAAAGAAGAATTGGCTGCCGTTGAGAAAAAAGCTTATGAAATGGGAGTAACTTCTCATGAAAACAAAGATATTTTAGAAAAATACTACGACAAAGCCATTAAGTATATGGTGTATGGAAACGTATTAAAAAACAATACTTATCCATTGTCTGTATCTGCAGAGCGTGTTTTTCAATCTATTGAGGTAGTGAAATATGCAAAATCTGTTGGAGCAAAATACATTGCGCATGGTTCTACTGGAGCAGGAAACGACCAAGTTCGTTTTGATATGATTTTCCAAACCATAGCACCAGAAATTGAAATCATCACTCCAATTCGTGATTTAAAATTATCTCGTCAAACAGAAATAGATTATTTAAAATCTCACGGAGTAGATATGAACTGGGAAAAATCTAAATATTCTATCAATAAAGGAATTTGGGGAACATCAGTAGGTGGAGTAGAAACGTTAAAGTCTCAAAAAGCATTGCCAAGCGAAGCATACCCAAGTCAATTAAAAAGAGAAGATGAAGAAGAGGTAACCTTAACTTTTGATAAAGGTCAGTTAGTGGCTTTTAATGGAGTGAAAGATACACCGGTAAACAATATTTTAAAGTTAGAAGAAATTGCTTCTGCTTTTGCCATTGGTAGAGATATTCACGTTGGAGATACTATTGTGGGAATTAAAGGACGTGTTGGTTTTGAAGCTGCTGCTGCAACCGTAATTATCAAAGCACACCATTTGTTAGAAAAACACACGTTGTCTAAAGCACAACAAATTACCAAAGAAGGATTAGGAACTACATACGGAACCTTGTTTCACGATGGTCAGTACTTAGAGCCTTTAATGCGTAACATAGAAAAGTTTTTAGAAGATTCTCAAAAAACAGTAAGTGGAGATGTATATGTAACATTACGTCCTTATCATTTTATCGTAACAGGAATAGACTCTAAATACGATTTAATGGCTTCTGGATTTGCAGATTACGGAGAAGAAAACAATGCTTGGTCTAGTCAAGATGCCAAAGGATTTATAAAAATATACGGAATGCAAAACAAAATCTTTTACCACGTAAATAAAGATTTGTTAGAGGCATAAAAATTAGTTTGTCAAGTTGCAAGTTCTTAAAGTTTAAAAGTTATCTAAATCAAGATAAACAACTTTTTAACCTGTAACTTTATAACTTTATAAACTAAATTAAAATGATAAAAGCAGGAATAGTAGGAGGAGCAGGATATACAGCAGGAGAATTAATTAGGTTGATTATGAATCATCCTGAGTTGACTTTAGATTTTGTATACAGTACTTCTAATGCCGGAAACAAATTATACAAAGTACATGCAGACTTGTTAGGAGATACCGAGCAAGATTTTACAGATACTATTAACCCAGAGGTTGATGTGTTGTTTTTGTGCTTAGGACATGGAAATTCTACTACTTTTTTACAAAACAATACGTTTTCTGACAACACTAAAATCATCGATTTGAGTAACGATTTTCGTTTAAATGCCGATATGGTTTTTGAAGGAAAAGAGTTTGTGTACGGATTGCCAGAAGTTAGAAGAGAGGAAATTAAAAAAGCAAAATACATTGCCAATCCTGGTTGTTTTGCTACTTGTATTCAGTTTGCTTTGTTGCCTTTAGCAAAAGCTAAAAAATTAGGGAACGATATTCACATCAACGCAACTACAGGAGCAACAGGAGCAGGAGTTTCGCCAAGTGCTACTTCTCATTTTCCTTGGAGAGATAATAATTTTTCTGTGTACAAACCTTTTACACACCAACATTTAGGTGAAATAGGAGAAACGTTAGAAGGATTGCAAGAAGGGAAAACAGGAGAATTGTTTTTTATTCCAAACAGAGGAAATTTTAGTCGTGGTATTTTTGCCTCTATCTATACTAAGTTCGATGGAACTTTAGAAGAAGCTAAAAAAATATATACAGATTATTATGCAGAGGCACCTTTTGTACACATTACGGATGCACCTGTAAATATGAAACAAGTAGTAAATACCAACAAATGTGCTATTTCTATTATCAAGCACGGAGATCAAATTTTAATTTACTCTGCTATTGATAATTTACTAAAAGGAGCTTCAGGACAAGCCATTCAGAACATGAATTTAATGTTTGGTTTTGAAGAAACTTTAGGATTGAATTTAAAAGGAAGTGCATTTTAGCCACATTGTGGCGTTAATAAGGTCATCGAGCGGAGTCGAGATGATAAACTGCCAATAGTCAAAAACTAAAGGCTAAAAGCTAAATCAAAATGAAATTATTTGACGTTTACCCATTATACAACGTAACTCCTGTAAAAGCACAAGGAGCTTATGTTTGGGACAATAAAGGAGATAAATATTTAGACTTATACGGAGGTCACGGTGTGATTTCTATTGGTCACACACATCCAACTTACAAAGCAGCTTTAGAAAATCAGTTGAGTAATATTGGTTTTTATTCTAATGCTATTCAAAATCCTTTACAGCAAGAGTTGGCTGATAAATTAGGGGAATTGTCTGGTTGTGGAGAAGACTATGCTTTGTTTTTATGTTCTAGTGGAGCAGAAGCCAATGAAAATGCAATTAAAGTAGCATCGTTCTACAATCAAAAATCTAGAGTAATTGCTTTTAAAAACGGATTCCACGGACGTACTTCTGGAGCCGTTTCTATTACAGACAATCCAAAAATTATTGCTCCAATCAACGCACACAATCCGGTTACTATTTTGCCGTTGAATGATATTGAGTTGGTAAAAGCAGAGATTGCCAAAGGAGATGTTTCATCGGTAATTGTAGAACCTATTCAGGGAGTAGGAGGATTAGACATGCCAACCACGGAGTTTTTACAAGCAGTAAGAAAAATTACGCAAGAGAACAATGTATGTCTTATTCTAGATGAAGTTCAATCTGGTTACGGACGTTCTGGTAAATTCTTTGCACACCAACACCATGGAGTAAAGGCAGATATCATTCCAATGGCAAAAGGAATGGGGAATGGTTTTCCTATTGGGGGTGTGTTAATTGCCAATCATATTGAGCCTTGGTACGGAATGTTAGGAACTACTTTTGGAGGTTCTCACTTGGCTTGTGCTGCGGGTATTGCTGTGTTAGATGTAATGAAGCAAGAAAACATAATGCAAAATGTTGCAGATGTAAATGCATATTTCCAAGAACAAGTAAAAGATCTTCCAGGTTTAAAGCAAGTAAAAGGACAAGGATTAATGCTTGGATTGGAATTTAATTATGAAGTAGGAGAACTGCGAAAGAAATTAATTTACGACTATAAAATATTTACAGGAGGTGCTAACAACAAAAACTTGTTGCGTATTTTACCACCTTTAAATGTAACCAAAGCAGATATTGATGTGTTTGTAGAAGCATTAAAAGAATTGTTGTAAACAATTCTCAATTTTAAAATTTAAAAGTCACATGTTTAACAATGTGACTTTTTTTATGAGTATAAATTATCAGATAATATCTTTATGTAAAGGATATAAATCAATTAAAATTAATCAATATGAAAAAGTATGCCGCTAAGTTTTTAATATTCTTAAGTATGCTGAGTTTATCAGCACAAGAAAAAAAAGTAGTGATAAACGATACGTTAACTGTAAAAGCTTCTTTGTTATATAGTGATGATTTTAGTGGTGATATTTCTAAATGGATACCTCAGTTTGAAAAAGATAGTAGTTATGTTGATTTAAAAGATGGAAAATTAGAAATTAATTCTAAAAGAGGCTGTACTGTGTGGTATGATCAGAATTTAGAAGCTCCCTTAATGATTGAATATGATGCGGTGATGGTTGATAAAGGAGTTAAATACGATAGAGTGTCTGATTTAAATTGTTTTTGGATGGCTTCAGATCCTGAAAATCCAGATGATTTTTATGTAAATATCATAAATCAAAAAGGAGGATTGGGAGATTATAATTATTTAAAATTGTACTATGTAGGTTTTGGTGGGCGAAATAATTCTACCACAAGATTAAGAAGATATCCTGGAGACGGTACTAGACCAATGTTGCCGGAACATGATTTACAAGAGCCAAAATATTTAATACAAGGAGGTAATGTGGTCAATCATATCAAAATTATTAACTATAAAGGTATTGTGCAATATTACCGAAATAATCAATTGATTTTTAACTTTAAAGATAGTGAACCTCTTACTTCAGGTTATTTTGGAATAAGAACAACGATTAATCATATGACAGTCGATAATTTTAAGGTGTATGATTTAGAGGTAATTGATTAAAAAAATAATACAGGTTCTTTTTAAAAAAGGATATAATAATTTAAGGGATTTTATATATAACATCTAAACAATTAATAGGTTTATTATTAATTGTTTAGATGTTGCTGTTTATGGATGTGAAATATAGATGAAATCAAGATTTGAGAAACAAAATGATTGATATGAGCCTTTTAAGTTAAACATCAGAACGTAAGTTTGAAGGATATAAAAAGATAAAATATATTCTTATAAACTATGAAAAATCAATTATTAAAAATTGTTGTATTAGCACTATGTTTAGTTTCTTTTGGAAGCTATAAAAATGTATATAATGTAAAAAATTATGGAGCAGTAGGTGATAGTTTAACAATAAATACAAAAGCCATCCAGAAAGCAATTGATGTTTGTGCTAAAAGTGGAGGAGGTAAAGTTAGAATACCAGAAGGAAACTATATTATTGGTACAATAAAACTTAAAAGTAATGTTACTTTATCTTTAGATTACGGTGCTAATTTGTTGGGAAGTCAAGATATTAAAGACTATGCTACGGACTTAATTGCACCTAGAGAAGGGGGGATACACTGTTTGATTTATGCTGAAAATGCAAAGAATATTACTATTGAAGGTTTAGGAGTTATTGATGGTAGAGGTACTCCTGAGTTTTTTCCAAGAAAAAAAGATTCCCCAAGACCAAGACTTTTAAGAATGGTGAATTGTGATGGATTAACTTTCTCAAGAGTAACATACAAGCGCCCAGCTTCATGGGGTATTCATATTATTGATAGCAAAAATGTACATTTTAATGGAACTATTGTTCGATTTAGAAATAATGGATATAATAATGATGGCTTAGATATAGATGGATGTGAAAATGTACTTATAGAAAATTGCGATATAGATGCTGGTGATGATGCGATCTGTTTAAAAAGTACATTAAATGCTTGTAAAAATATTGAAGTTAAAAACTGTATAGTTTCAAGCAATACTGCAGCTTTAAAATTTGGAACCTCTTCAAGAGGTGGGTTTATCAATGTAAATGTGAGTAATTGTTATTTTTATGATTGTCCGATGGGAGCAATAAAACTACAATTGGTTGATGGAGGACGATTAGAAAATGTAGATATCTCTAGAATCGTAATGGAAGATGTAGGGAATCCTATTTTTATAAGATTAGGAAATAGAGGAAGGAATTATGAAAATTTTGAAGGACAAAAATACAATAAAGATGCTCAGCCAGAAGGAGTTCCTGTAGGAACACTTAAAAACATAAGAATTAGTGATGTGGTGGCACAGGTAAAATACCAAAATTTAGAACGTGCTAATTATAAAGAACACATAGAACGTACCCCTGAACAAGAACGAGACATGATGATGTCTAAAACAGGACCTATTATGATTTCTGGAATACCTGGGCATTATATTGAAAATGTTGTTTTAGAAAATATAAACATTTCTTATCCAGGTGGTTTAACAAAAAATGAGATTAAAAGTGATGTTCCAGAAGATATAGCAAGATATCCAGAACAGTTTTTCTTTGGTGTATTGCCTTCATGGGGAGCTTATGTTCGTCATGCTAAAAATATTGAATTTAAAAATGTAACCTTGACAAAACGTAATAATGATGCTCGAGAAAAAATTATTCTAGTTGATGTTGAAAATTTCACCAATAATAATGAGTAAATACATGAGAATAATTAGTGATATATTAGGTAAAGTTACATTTGTCGTGTTTCTTTTGAGCGTTTTTATTACAAAGGCACAAACTACAAAGATAAATGGAATTGAGGTTACGGGGGATACTCCTTGGGTGATTAGTGAGGAAGATTATAGAAGAGTACCAATACAGATGGCTATTAGAGATGCTGAAAAAGATTGGTATAAAGTTTTTGGTTATCCGCCAGTTATTTTTCATAACAAACCAGCCACTAGTTGGAAAGGACCAGTTATTGTATTTGGATCTTCAAAAAACATTAAAAGTTTAACTAAGGTTGAGCTTCCTATAGAGAAAGAGCATTTTCATGTTTTTTTAGATAAAATCAACTCAAAAAATAAGAACTCGGCTGTTTTTGCTGCTGGAGCAGATGATAGAGGAACTATTTATGCAATCTATACTTTTACAGAGAAAGTTTTAGGAATAGATCCTATGTATATTTTTACAGATCATGTTCCTAAAAAGAAATCAGAGATAAAATTACAGTCAGGTTTCGAAATCAAATCTAAAAAACCAACGTTTGAGTATAGAGGTTGGTTTATCAATGATGAAGAGTTACATGATGGTATGCACCGTGATCCTTTAGGAGGAAATGTAATCGCATCAGAATGGATGGATAAAATTTTGGAAACTTTGTTAAGGACCAAAGGAAACATGATTATTCCGGAGTCTGCACAATACCCAGATGCTAATGTTTATGATTTGTGTAAAAGGCGAGGAGTTGCCGTAAACCATCATCATGTTACACCTGTTGGTTTAAATATGATGAACTGGCCAAAAAATATTCCTTTTTCGTTTATTACAGAAAAAGAAATTTTATTAGATGCATGGGAAAAAGCTATAAAAGTACAAGCAGACAAAGAAATTGTATGGACAATTGGATTTAGGGGAGAAAGCGATGGTGCGTTTTGGCATAGTGATCCTGCAGCTCCCAAAACAGAAGAAGGAAGAGCAAAAGTGATTGCAGAGGCCATGCAAGCACAAGTAGATCTTATTAGAAAGTACCAGCCAGATGCAACAATAGTTGCTGCACTTTGGAACGAACAAGGAGCTTTTTATAACAAAGGTTTGCTAAAAATCCCAGATGGAGTCACTAAAATGTTTGCTGATGATGGACGTGGTTTTATGAGGGATAATGGCGGAAAATACTTGCAAAAAGGAGATGGTTTATATTATCATGTCATGATGATGATGTTAACTCAAAACCGTACTACAGAAGGAGTGCCTCCAGCACGTTTTTATAAAGAACTAAAGCGTTATGTAGAAAAAGGAGCGACAAAATATGCTGTGATTAATGTTAGTGGGATACGTCCTGCAGCATTGTCTGTAAATGCTATAAGTGACTTTTTATGGGATGCAACACCAGCACTTCGTAAGTCTCCTGAAGTAGCTATGAAAGATTATTTAATAGCATGGTATGCTAGAGAGTTTGGAGAAGAACTGGCTTCGGGACTAACAGATTTACGTTTACATTATTATGATATTCCTTATATGAGAGAGAAGATGCCGGTACAGGGTAGATGGAAAGGTGCTAGAGGAGAACATTTGTTACAATATTTAATTCAATCAGCATTACAACGTTTTGGAAAAGGAATTGTAGAAGGTCAAACTTTTGATGAAATAATGGAAAGTACAAAAGGTTTAAAAAGAATAAATAGCCTGTCTCAGACAAAAGAACCTTTAGCAGAAACAGCAGATTTCTTTCCTAGTTTATGGGAATCAACTTTAAAATTATCCAAAGAAATTCCTAATGACAGAAAAGATTTTTATCAAGCACATTTTACATACCAAGTAGCTGTTCATATGTATTCTGCAAAAGCATTACAAATTGTGGCAGATGCTATTGAAGCCTATAAAGTAAGTTTAAATCAAAAAGATTTTGCAAATGCAATGGAACTTGCTTTACAAGAAATTGAAAAAATAATCATTGAAGCTCATAAAGCTGAGTATGATAAATGGGATACCATGTTTATGCATGTGCGCTTAATGGATGTTTGGAAAACACGTTTACAATTAAAAAGTATTATTGCTCAAATACGTAAAGAATCATATTCTTCTGAATCTAGAGGGTATATGAATGGTTCTTTTTGGAAATCTGCTCAGGAATACATGCAGCATGGAGATGGTGTGTTTCCATACTTTTACAAACACTCTGGTAGAGGGTTAGAGGTACTAGAAAACAAATTAAAAGATTGAGAAACCAAAAATTGGATAGTTAGTTAAGGTTCGTTTTTTTATGAAAAGTCACTCTTAGGAGTGGCTTTTTTGTTTGTAAAAACTAAATAGTTATTCCACTACAAATTCCGTAATTTTGAACTTCATAAAAATTTTTCATCTATATGAAACACTACTTATCCATTCACGATTTACCAAGTATTAAAGACACGGTAAAAGAAGCGATTGAAATCAAAAAGAATCCATTAAAAGATCAGGCTTTAGGAAAAAACAAAACCATTGGTTTGTTATTTTTTAACAACAGTTTGCGTACGCGTTTAAGTACACAAAAAGCTGCATTGAACTTGGGTATGGAACCTATAGTGATGAATTTTGGTTCGGAAGGATGGCAGTTAGAGTTTGAAGATGGAACCATTATGGATCAGGGAAAATCTGAGCATGTTAAAGAAGCTGCAGAGGTAATTTCTCAATATTGTGATATTATTGCTATTCGTGCGTTTGCAGGATTAGAAGACAAAGAAAAAGACGAAGCAGAAGAAGTATTGTCTGCTTTTACAAAATATGCTACGGTGCCTATTTTAAATATGGAATCTTCCGTAGGGCATCCATTACAAGCCTTGGCTGATGCGATTACGATTGAAGAGCACAAACCTGCTAAAAAGAAATTAAAAGTAGTCTTGTCTTGGGCACCACATCCTAGAGCTTTGCCTCATGCAGTAGGGAATTCTTTTGCAGAAATGGCCTTAGCTCACGAAGATGATTTTGAGGTGGTAATTACACATCCAAAAGGATATGAATTAAACCCAGAAAGAACCAAAGGAGCTACTATTGAGTACGATCAAAAGAAGGCGTTTGAGGGAGCAGATTTTATTTATACAAAAAACTGGTCGTCTTATAACGATTATGGAAAAGTAGCAAACACAGATAGCTCTTGGATGATTACAGCCGATAAAATGGCTGTAACAGACAATGCAAAATTTATGCACTGTTTACCAGTTCGTAGAAATGTAATTGTAGCGGATGAAGTCATAGATTCTGAAAATTCAATTGTCATCAAACAAGCCAATAACAGGACTTATTCTGCACAAGTTGTATTAAAAAAGATATTAGAAGAAATGAGTTAAAAGTTTACAAGTTGAAGGTTTTAAAGTTACAACACTTTCAACTTTACAAACTTTACAAACTTTACAAACTTAATAAATGGAAAAACTAACCATCGTAAAAGTAGGAGGAAACGTAATTAACAATGCAGAGGCATTAGAGAGTTTCCTAACAGATTTTGCTGCTTTAGAGGGAAATAAAATATTGGTTCACGGAGGTGGAAAACGTGCTACTCAATTGGCGGGAGATTTAGGAATAGAAGCCAAAATGGTTAACGGACGTAGAGTAACCGATGAAGCTACTATTGAAATTGTAACCATGGTGTACGCAGGTTTGTTAAACAAAAACATCGTAGCAACGTTGCAAAGTAAAAATTGTAATGCCTTGGGATTGTCGGGTGCGGATGGAAATTCTATTCAGGCTCATAAACGTGTGGTGGTAGATGTAGATTACGGTTTTGCTGGTGATGTTGATGGTATCAATGCAGAAAACATTGCTACGTTTATCAACGGAGGAATGACTCCTGTTTTTTGTGCGATTACGCATGATGGAAAGGGACAATTATTAAATACCAATGCAGATACAATTGCGAGTACCATCGCAGTAGGAATGTCTAAATTATACGATGTTTCTTTGGTCTATACTTTCGAGAAAAACGGTGTGTTAACTTCTGTAGAGGATGATGATTCTGTGATTACAGACATCAACTCAGAAAAATATGCCCAGTTAAAGGCAGATGGTATTATTGCGGATGGAATGTTACCTAAAATGGAAAACTGTTTTAATGCTTTACAACAAGGGGTGTCAGAAGTGATTATAGGAAACCCAACAGTGATTAAAAATAAAGAACAATTGTTTACAACCTTAACGTTGTAATTAGTTTTTAAAGTGAGAAAGTTTTAAAGTTTGTAAAGTGACTTGATGACTTTACAAACTTTTGGACTTTACAAACTAAGAGATATGATAGAAACACTACAAAAAGAAGCTTTAGAATTATTACAAAACTTAATTCAAACCCAATCTTTTTCAAAAGAAGAAGAACCAACTGCTGAAATTTTATCAGCATGGCTAAAGGAAAGAGGAGTTGAAGTAAAACGAGATTTGAATAATATATGGGCTACCAATAAATATTTTGACGAGAGCAAACCTACCATTTTATTAAACTCTCATCACGATACGGTAAAACCTAACCAAGCTTATACTAGAGATCCTTTTGAAGCCAAAATAGAAGGAGATAAATTATATGGTTTAGGTTCTAATGATGCTGGAGGTTGCTTGGTTGGACTAATGTCTGCTTTTGTGTATTTCTACAATCAAGAAAATTTAAAATACAATTTTGTGTTGGCAGCCACTGCCGAGGAAGAAATTTCTGGGGAAAATGGAATTGCTTATATGCAAAACATCATGCCTAAAATAGATGTGGCTATTGTGGGAGAACCTACTTTGTTAGATTTGGCTATTGCAGAAAAAGGATTGGTGGTTTTTGATGGAAAAGTAACGGGAACTCCTGGGCATGCAGCACATATTCCAAATCATCAAAATCCAATATTTAAGGCATTAAAAGATTTAGAGTGGATCAATTCTTATAAATTTCCAAAAGTGTCTCCATTTTTAGGAGAGGTAAAAATGACGGTTTCTCAAATCAATGCAGGGAATCAACATAACGTGGTACCCTCTGAATTAACTTTTGTGGTAGATTGTAGAGTAACGGACCAATATAGCAATGCAGAAATTGCTGAAATTATAGCAGAAAATACTGAGTGTGATGTTATTCCACGTTCTTTACGATTAAATTCGTCATCTATAGATCCAAATCACGACATTGTAAAATCTGGAATTGCTTTAGGAAAAAAAACTTATGGTTCTCCAACCTTATCAGATCAATGTAGGTTGACTTGCCAATCTGTAAAAATAGGACCTGGAGATTCTTTACGTTCTCATTCAGCAGATGAATTTATTTATGTACAAGAAGTGTATGATGGAGTAGATTTTTATATCAACTTATTGAATAAAATAGTATAAAATAGAAATGCCATAAATTATAATTTATGGCATTTCTCATATTAGAATATCCTTTTAAACAAATTGTAATTCTTTTTCCAATTCAATGGCTTTTGGGAATAAAATATTGTTTTCTAAGTGAATGTGTTTGTGTAAATCTTCTTCAAATTCTTTTAGCATAGCAAAACTTACTTTATAAGTGTTACAAGCTTCTGCGGGAGGTGTGTAATTATCACTTAATTCAGCAATTTTTCTAAATCTAACTCCTTCATTGTTATGCTCTTCTTTCATACAGTCGATAGGATTTTTTAATTCTCCAAAAAATGGCGGTTCAAGGGTTCCGTTTTCTTTTTCAATCATGTACTTGATGAAAGGAAAAACAATGTTTTCTTCTTTATGTAAGTGTGCAGATAATTCTTCGGCAGAAGCTAGAAATAAATCTCTAATTTCTAATAATTCCGGATGATGTTCTCCATGAACTGCAGCTACTTTTTTAAGGTAAAGACTTAATTCAGGAATGGTTTTAATAACATATCTGTGATGTTTTTTCTGAATGTATTCAGCTAGTAAATCTAAATCCCATGAATTAAAATCAATTTCTCCTTCATTTTGATTAAAAGACAAATCGTTTAATTTTTTTAAAACCTGCTGCACATCAATTCCCTTTTGCTCACAAGCTTCTAAAATGCTTCGATTTCCGTTGCAGCAAAAATCTATTTTAAATGATTTAAATACAGAAGCTGTTTGATAATGTTCTGCTACTAATTCTCCGATAATGGTGTTTTCTTGTATGCTCATAATGATATTTTTTAATTGGATATTTTTGTCCGATTTGTATATAAATTTTTTTTAGATTTTTAAAAAGGAATTACCTTCTGATAATTCGCTACTAAGTTTTGCAATGGTTGTATTTTGTAACATTTCTTTTAAATTATTTCTAATCAATTTAAATTCATTGTGAATAGGACAGGGCTTATCTTCATTACACTGATGTAAACCTAAACCACATCCATTGTATATTTTATCACCATCTACAGCAGTTACAATTTGCATTAAAGTAGTGGTTTTTTGTTTTTTATTGTCTAAAACATAGCCACCATTAGCACCTTTAATAGAAATAATAATGTTGTTCTTTGCTAGCGATTGTAATATTTTTGCAGTAAAAGCCTCAGGAGATGCAATGGCCTCGGCAATGTTTTTTAGGCTGCACTTTTCATCTCTATTACTCGAATGAGCAATATGTAGCGTAGCTTTTATGGCATATTCACAGGCTTTAGAAAACATCTTTAACTTTTATTGTCTAGTACAAAGATACATAAAATTATTAATAACGGACTAAATTATCCGATATTAAACTCTGTTAATTTATCACTTTCCACTCTGCATCTAAAAAAGTATCTTTGCATCCATATAAAAAGTACACAAATGAAACTTTGGGATAAAGGATATGCTACAGATAAAAAAATTGATCTTTTTACTGTAGGAAACGATAGAGAATTAGATTTACAATTGGCTAAGTACGATGTACTTGGAAATATTGCTCAATCTAGAATGTTAAATTCTATTGGAACCATTACAGATGAGGAGTTAAAAGGATTGGTTGCCGAGTTGAACAATATTTTAAAAACGGTTGAAGACGGAACTTTTACCATTGAAGATTCTTTTGAAGATGTACATTCTAAAGTAGAGTGGTTGTTAACCGAAAAGTTAGGAGATGCTGGAAAGAAAATTCATACAGCACGTTCTCGTAACGATCAGGTTTTGTTAGATGTGCACTTGTACTCTAAAGATGCCATTTTAGAATTAAAAGATTGGGCTAAAAAATTATTCGATTTGTTAATTGAATTGGCCGAAAAATATAAAAATCACTTATTACCAGGATATACACACTTGCAAGTAGCCATGCCATCTTCTTTTGGAATGTGGTTTTCTGCTTATGCAGAAAGTTTGATTGACGATGTGTATTTTTTAGATGCAGCTTACAAAGTTGCAGATCAAAACCCTTTAGGTTCTGCTGCAGGTTACGGTTCTTCTTTCCCTATTGATAGAGAAATGACTACTAAAGAGCTTGGTTTTGAGAACTTAAAAGTAAACTCGGTAGCAGCTCAAATGGGACGTGGTAAATTAGAAAAATCAATCTCATTTGCCATTGCAAGTTTATCGGCAACTTTGGCAAAAATGAGTATGGATATCTGTTTGTATATGAGTCAGAATTTTGGTTTTGTTACCTTTCCTGATGAGTTAACAACAGGGTCTAGTATTATGCCTCACAAAAAAAATCCAGATGTATTTGAGTTGATTCGTGGAAAGTGTAACAAATTACAAGCGTTGCCATACGAGTTAACTTTAATTACCAACAATTTACCAAGTGGATATCACCGTGATTTACAATTGGTAAAAGAAGGATTAGTTCCATCAGTATCTACTTTAAAATCTTGTTTAGATATGATGGTGTTCTCTTTAGAAAACATCATTATTACAGAAAATATTGTAGAAGATGATAAGTATAAATACATTTTTAGTGTAGAAGAAGTAAATGCTTTGGTACAAGCTGGAACTCCTTTTAGAGATGCTTATAAAATTGTAGGTGCTAAAATTCAAAAGGGAGAGTTTAAACCAGATTTAAATGTAAATCATACCCATATTGGTTCTGTAGGAAATTTAAGATTAGATTTGATTAAAGAAAAAATGGAAGCTAATTTTTAAGAAATTAACTTTAATTATAATAAAAGAAAAGCCTCACTACTTTAGTGAGGCTTTTTGTTTTATCCGTTATGACTTCCGTCGCAATAAGGTTTGTTACTACTTTTTCCACAACCACAAAGAGCAACCCCTCCATCTTTTTCTGCTGTAAAAAGAATTGGTTTTCCTCCTCCTTTAGTTACATGAGCACTATCACAAAAAGGCATAGATGCAGAATGTCCGCAAGTACAATATTTATAGGTTTTTCCTTTTACTAATTCTATTACTGGCATATTTTATCTTTTAGATTAAAAACTAAAATTAATTAGAATTCCCTTTAGATAGAATATAAATTAATTTTTAGGAGTTATTACAAACCCTTATGAACGAATATCTTATCAGAAAAAATAATATTTTAGCAAAAACTAGTTACATCTCTAGTATTTATTATAAGTTTTAGTCTATATATTGGGTTTTATGAATGATTTGACAGAATTAAAATTATTAGTCATATTTTCTTTACTTGCAGCTGCAAATTTAATGGTGCTTTTTTTAATATTATTTTTCAAGAAAAATAATACGTTAGTCAATAAAGTTTTGGGACTATTGGTTTTTATTCCTAGTGTTGTTTTAATCATCAACCCTCTTTTGTATTTGGAATATTTTTCTGAATATCTGGTGTTCATTTTTTTAGGTTCGTCAACTACTTTTTTATTTGGCCCACTGTTACTTTTCTATATTTATTTGGTTCAAGGCAATAATTATCAATTTAAAAGAAAACACCTCATTCATTTTTTTCCAGTTTTTATTGTTACTATTTATGGTATATACATCAATCTTCAATCGAAAGAATTTATTCATGAAAATTATTTAAGAATAGTGTCAGGAGAAGATTTGGTTACTAACATTATTTATTTAGCACAAATAATCCATTTTGCTATATACATCACTTGGAGCATTAGAAAAGTAAACAGAATGAAAACAAAAAAATACATATCTATTGCTGATAAAACCAATTATAAGTGGCTTAGATTTTTTGTAACTCGTTTATTGTATCTTAATATTTTAATATTGATTGTATATGTTGTACAAATGAGTTTTTTTCCTAATTATATAATGTATTCAGACCTTTTAGCAACACCTCTGGTTTCTTCGTGCTTTTATCCTATTATGGTGTATAAAAGTTTTACAAATAAGGTGACATATGATACAGATGTTTTTGATAAAAAAGAATTAAGTAGTGTTGAAAATAATAAAGAGCAAAAAGAGAATGTAGAAGATTTACAGACTACGTTAACATTAATACTTGAGCACCTAAATCAAAACAAATTATATTTAAAGTCAGATTATACCATTTTTGAATTGTCAAAAGATTTACAATTATCTCAAAGATTGGTGTCAGACACTATCAATCAAGTGATGGGTAAAAACTTTTCTGATCTTATGAATGATTTTAGAATAGAGGAATCTAAGATTATTTTGTTAGAAAAATCAAAAGATTTAACTATAGACGCTATTGCCGAATTGTCTGGGTTTAAAAGCAGGGCTACTTTCTATAGGGTATTTAAAGACAAAACAAATTTAACTCCGGCACAGTATGTAAAGACGTTTAATTCTGTCTCATAAGCTGTTTTTGAGACAGAATTCCTCTTGTTTTATTAAGGGTTTGTAAGTAGCTCATACTAATTTTGGTTTAAACTAAAACTTAAATCAAAATGAAAAACTATTTGATTACAGTGTTTACTGTATGCAGCTTTTTTCTGTCGGCATGTTCATCTGGGGAAGATTCTCAGTTAAAAGAATCAGAATTAACTATAGAACAAAAAGAATTTATAGCGTTACTAAAATCTAATTATCCAACACAAGTTGTTTCGTTTAATGCAGAAACTGCAATTGAGAATGCTCCTTATACAAGCAATCAAAAACTAACCCTTACTTTTTCTAGTTCTGGAATGTTGTTTATAGATACCAATCCAGAAAAAAATGATGGTGACGAAATAGAATTACCTGTTTTTTCTATAAATGGTAACGAATATATATGGAAAGACATAGAGCATGATTTGACTTATGCTTTGTCTTTAACAGCAGAAAATTATATAAACGAGATCAATGTTTTTAAAACATCAACTAATACTTTTTACGCTTCTTTAGTTACGGTTGCTATAAACGAAAACCCAAGTGAAACCAATACAGAATCGTATTACTTTTTTGGAGATGATAATATGGAATGTACCCCTATTTCTCAAGGAAAACCATTAGTTTCTACGGTACATATTATTTCTAATCCATGTCAATCTAGCAGTGCAGCATTAACTTTTTATTTTGATTTAATGAAAGTTATCAATGCAGGTACTTATACTGTTTTAGCTTCTGAAGGAATAAATGTAGTTCCAGGAGCTGGAAAATTGACCATGGTGTTTTATAGTCATGATGCAAAAAATTGGTTTGCTCAATCGGGAACGGTTACCGTTACTACTAATAGTGACGATGCTTCTAAAATTGATTTAAAATTTAAAGATATTCTTATGAAAGCGGAAGATGGTACCGAAACCACTTTTACAGGTCAAATAATAGGTGTGTAATTTTTATCAACCAAATAAAACAAACAAAAATGAAAAAATATGTGTGGTGTTATATAGTGTTTTTTGCCATGATGATGGCAAATGCTCAGGAAGTTTCAGGTATAAAATTAAAAACGAGTGCTTATAGTTTAAAAAAAGCAAAGAAGCAGGATAAAGTTTATATTAATTCGTTCAACGTTTTTTTTGAGATTTATAAAGAAATTTCAGATAAGAAAGCAGGGTATAAAGGAACAAGAGGGAAAGTAGTAGGTGATGCTAAAGTGAGTTTAGGAGTAGGTTTAAAGGGAGTTGATATTGCTGCAGTACAACAAAAAACAGATTTGCTATATCAAGAAACTATAGAAAAAATAAAAGCCAGTGGTTATCAATTGGTATCGGTAGACGAAGCAAAAAACATTGAATCTTTTGAAGGTTTTGAAACCTATCAAGGTCCGTTGTTATTAGAAAAAGAAGAGTTACCAGGGGTTATACAATGTGTGCCTTCGGGATATTCTTTTCTAGCCAAAGTTCCTAAAAAAACAGAGGTAGGAAAATCTGTAGCGAAGTTAACAGATAAGTTCAATTTTACCAAACTCAATGAAAAACCTACCATTTCTAAAGAATTGGGAGATGTAATGGTTATAGATGTAAATATGTATGTAATGTTTACCGAAGCTCCAAAACCTGGATTTAATTTAGGAAGTTTAGATAAAGTGGCAAAAGTAAAAATAAACACCAATTATAGATTGGTTGATAGATATACAGTAGTAAATTCTGGAAGCCAAAAAAAGTCACTCTTAGGAGTAAGTGTTGCGGGGAATAAAATAGCTACTGATGTATTAACTCAATTCTCTGTGGTTTATGGAAAAAATAAAATAGGAGGTTCTGCTTTGGCTTCTTACAATGGAGGTTTAAAAAAGTCTTTAGAAATAAATGGAGTGCTTAAAAAGGAAAAAATAAAAGCCTATCAAGCACAACAGACCATTGCACCTACGCTAAACAATCCTGCTTATCAAAAAATAGGAGGAATTACGTTGGCAACCATTGAAAATAGGTTTTCTAAAAATGCGAGTTGGGTTGAGGTAGATGGTGCAAAACATAGCGATGGACTGTACAACGCATGCCATTTGTTTTTAGAACAAAATTTAAAAGAAGTTTTTGATTAATAAAGTTTGATGTGAAAGGGTAAAAGTAAGGTTAGCTTCTTAGGGAGTTAACCTTTTTTAATGCGATCCATCACAATAAGGAGCGTTTTTAGTACTTCCACAAGTACATAAAAAAGCCTTTTCATTTTCGGCCACTTTAAAGAGTAGGGGCTTGTGTTGTGTCCCTTTGTGGGTTCCATCGCAATAGGGTTTGTCTTTACTTTGGTTACAAGTACAGTAGGCATAAGCTTTGTTTTTTATCAAATAACAAGCTCTTGGTGTTGGAATAGGTTTGTTCATACTATAATAATATAAAATACAAATTTAGGACTGTTGCAGAATGATTACTAACTTTATTGAACCAAAATAAAATCACATGAAAATAAAATTTTACACGTTGAGTTTAATGATGTTTGTGTTTACAAGTACTTTATTTGCTCAAAAAACATTTACATTAACTAGTAAAACCATAGGAGGCCAAGCAACCATTACAGAAGAATTTGATGGGTTTGGCTGTACAGGTAAAAATGAATCTCCTCAACTTTCTTGGAGCAATGCCCCAGAAGGAACCAAAAGTTTTGCTGTAACCATGTACGACCCTGATGCTCCTACAGGAAGCGGATGGTGGCATTGGGTAATTTTTGATATTCCTGCCAATGTAAATGAATTGGTTAGCAATGCTGGAGATATAGATTTAAAATTAGCACCCAAAGGAGCTGTGCAAAGTGTTACAGATTATGGAAAACCTGGTTATGGAGGGCCTTGTCCGCCAGAAGGTCACGGATTACATCAATATATTATAACAGTACATGCCTTAAAAACGAATACATTGGGATTGAAGGCCAATACCAATCCTGCAACTGTTGGTTTCTATTTATGGAACAATACTTTGGCAAAAGCTAGTATCGTTACTTATTATAAAAGATAAACGATTATACGTTTGGAGAAAACTATGTCAGATTGAGTGAATTTTACGATTGTAAATGAGCAAAATTTGTATCGAAATCAGTTTTTATAAAAATTAGTTCTCGATACTATTTTTTCTTCCTTTCCTCAGAAAGAGTTACTCTAGCGGATATTAGATTTTTGATTTATAATTTATAAATGTAATGGGAGAAATATAGGTTTTAAGAGTAATAAAAAATCCCTTATGAGAAATTTCATAAGGGATTTTTTATATTATTTATTACTAGTATTAAGCATGTATCGCTCTATCTGCAGTAGCAGCCAAACAAGCTTCTTTAATAGCTTCTGTATAGGTTGGGTGTGCATGAGACATTCTAGAAACATCTTCTGCGGATGCTCTAAATTCCATAGCAACCACTGCTTCAGCAATCATATCAGCAGCTCTTGCACCAATCATATGAACTCCTAAAATTTCATCAGTAGTAGCATCTGCTAAAACTTTTACGACTCCATCAGTATCCATAGATGCTCTTGCTCTACCTAAAGCTCTCATGTTAAAAGAACCCGCTTTGTAAGCAATTCCTTCTTCTTTTAATTGTTCTTCAGTTTTACCAACAGCTGCAACTTCTGGCCAAGTATAAACTACACCAGGAATTAAGTTGTAGTTGATATGTGGTTTTTCTCCAGCAATCAATTCAGCAACCATAGTTCCTTCTTCTTCTGCTTTGTGAGCCAACATAGCACCTTTTACCACATCACCAATAGCATAAATATTTTCGATGTTGGTTTGTAAGTGTTCGTTAGTTTCTATTTGACCTCTTTCGGTAGTTTTAATACCAATGTTGTTTAATCCTAGTCCTTTGGTAAAAGGAACACGACCTACAGAAATTAAAGTGTAATCTCCTTCAAAAACAACTTCTTCTCCTTTTTTGTTATCGGCAGTAACTCTTACTCCTTCACCAGTGTTAGTTACAGAAGTTACTTTGTGACTTACAAAGAATTTTAATCCTTGTTTCTTTAATGATTTTTGTAATTCTTTAGACAACATTCCGTCCATTCCTGGAACAATTTTAGGCATGTATTCAATCACAGAAACTTCTGCTCCTAAACGCTTGTAAACTTGTCCTAATTCTAATCCAATTACTCCACCACCAATCACGATTAAGTGTTTAGGTACTTCTTTTAATTTTAAAGCTTCGGTAGAAGTAATCACTCTTTCTTTATCGATATTGATAAAAGGAAGAGATCCTGGTTTAGATCCTGTAGCAATAATGGTTTTTGCAGATTCAATTTTTTCTACTGAACCATCATTTTTATGAATGTTGATATGTGTTGTATCAAAAAACTCTCCACGACCTTCGTATACATCAATTTTATTCTTATCCATTAAAAAGTTGATACCTGCAGAAGTTTGAGAAACAACTTCGGCCTTACGCTCAATCATTTTAGGAAAGTCTAAAGTAACATTGTCAACTCCAATTCCGTGTTTGTCAAAATGAGACAAAGCATCATGGTAATGATGAGAAGAGTCTAATAACGCTTTAGAAGGAATACATCCTACGTTTAAACAAGTACCACCCATAGTGCTGTACTTTTCTATAATAGCAGTTTTTAATCCTAATTGTGCGCAACGTATAGCTGCAACATATCCTCCTGGTCCAGAACCGATCACGGTTACATCGTACTTGTTCATGAAAGTTTTTTTTTCTTGTGTAAAGCAAAAGTAAATAAAAGCAGGCAAGTGTTTTAGTCAAATAACATCAAATAACGTTTTTCTACTTTTTGTTGATTTTTTTGTATACCTAAATAGGAAAGCCTAGCATTTTTCCCATTCCAACTGTAAATAACCATCCACCGTAAATAATATGCTCAACACTTACCCATAACATAGACTTTGTTTTTTGATAGGTATGAGCAAAAAAATAGCCACCAATAAAGGTGATGAGCATTACCAAAGGACTATTAAACATTAAATGTCCCAGAGAAAACACCAATGCATTTACCAGGTTAAATTTCCAAGAAGATTTAAAAAAGTGTTTGTATCGATAAAAGTAAAATACTCTATAAATATATTCTTGTGGAATCACAGAAAATAAGGTGTACACAAAAATCATTTCTATCCATAAAATTGGTTTTGTAGTGATAGAAATAAACAATAAATCTTTGTTGGTTAACATGATGTATATCACTGAGGAGATGATGACACAAATTAAACGGATGGCGGTTGTTCTCCAAAAATAATGTGGTTTTAAAACTTTTCTTTTAGCGAATAGTTTTTTTCTGAGTTGATAACTGATATAAGAAATATAAATTACTACAAAAGGGATGCTGTATAGTTTGTAAACTAAAGAGATTGAGGTGCTTAAAAAAAGCGGATATATTATAAAACAAATAACAAATTCAATGCTGTTTTTGGGAAGTGTTTTTTTCATCTGTTACCAAGGAATTATCCCTCCACCTAATCGTTGGTTGTACTTTTGTTGGAAGTAAAGAAAATAGTTGTAAAGTAAGTAGTTTACCTCGTAGCCATATTTAATATTAGGGTCGTAGTCTATTCTTAAAGTGTATAAATCTGAATAATACTGACGAGGATTATTAACCCTAGCATTCCATTCTATAACATAGAGGTAGTTTTTGTTTTCTAAAAATTGAAGTGAGTAAAATCCTCTTGATTTGGCTCTACTTGTTAACCATGATCTAAATCCAGGGTCTATAATAATTACCTCGTACTCTTCCTCTTCGTTTACAATTTTAATAGTATCGGTTTCTGAGTGTAGGTTTTTATCAGTGTTTTTGTTTTTTGCTGAAGAACAATTGGTGATGCTAGCAATGATAAATATGGTAAAAAAGAAATTTAAAATAAAAGATTTCATGGCAGAGGCATTTACATAAAGTTACAAAAAAAAAAGAGCTTCTTATTCAATTTGATAAGAAGCTCTTTTTTTAAATTAGATATGTTTTACAACAATCCCGCTCTTTTTAGCAAAGCATTTGGAGTAGGTTCTTGCCCTCTAAATTGTTTATACAATTCCATAGGTTTTTGTGTTCCTCCTTGGCTTAGCACAAAGTCTTTAAATTTAGTGGCAGTTTCTTTGTTAAAAATTCCTGTTTCTTTAAAATATTCAAAAGCATCGGCATCTAATACTTCTGCCCATTTGTAAGAATAATACCCAGCAGAATATCCTCCTTGAAAAATGTGAGAGAATGCGGTACTCATACAATTCTCTGAAACATCAGGGTATAGTTGCGTGCTTTTAAAAGCTTCATTTTCAAATTCTTTTACGTTTTTTATTACGTTGCCGCTGTCAAAACTATTCGGACTTAGTCCGTGCCATGCCATATCTAGAAGACCAAAACTTAATTGTCTTAACGTTTGTAGACCTTCTAAAAAGTTAGAAGCTTTTTTGATTTTCTGAATCAATTCGTTAGGAATGATTTCTCCTGTTTTATAATGTTTGGCAAATAATTCCAAAGCTTCTTGTTCAAAACACCAGTTTTCCATAACCTGACTTGGTAGTTCTACAAAATCCCAAGAAACTGATGTTCCAGACAAACTAGGATAGGTAGTGTTGGCTAACATTCCGTGTAAAGCGTGTCCAAATTCGTGAAACAAAGTAGTTACCTCGTTAAATGTTAATAAGCTAGGTTTGGTAGCGGTAGGTTTGGTAAAGTTACAAACTATAGAAATGTGTGGTCTAGAATTTTCACCATCCAAAATCCATTGACTTTTATAACCTGTTTTCCAAGCTCCATTTCTCTTTCCTGCTCTAGGATGAAAATCGGCATAATACACAGCAATAAAATCGCCATTTCCGTTGGTAACTTTATAAGTTTTAACGTCTTTGTGATACTTTTCTATATTGTGAACTTCTTCAAAACACAAATCGTATAAACGTTTAGCAATTTCAAAAGAACCGTTGATCACGTTTTCTAATTGAAAATAAGGTTTTAGAATTTCTTCATCAAAATCGAATAATTCTTGTTTTAGTTTTTCACTGTAATAAGCACCATCCCATTTTTGAAAATCTTTAATTCCATCTTTTTTACGAGCAAATTCTTTTAGCTGGTTAAATTGTTCAGTAGCTTTTGGTTTTGCTTTTTGTAAAAAGTCTTCTAAAAATTCAGTTACTTTTTCTGCCGATTCCGCCATGCGTTCTTCTAAAACAAAATGAGCATGAGTGTTATATCCTAATAACTGAGCGCGTTTGGCACGTAATTCAACTATTTTTAGAACAATTTTTTCGTTGTTGTTCTTGTTGCTTTGAAATCCTTTTTTACCAGCGGCAATAGCCATTTCTTTACGCAATTCTCTATTGTCTGCGTAAGTTAAAAATGGAATGTAGCTAGGAAAGTCTAAAGTAAATATCCAACCATCTTTGTTTTTGTCTTTGGCAGTTTGGGCAGCATCTTCTATAGCTCCTTCTGGTAAACCGCTTAAGTCCTCTTTGTTGGTAATGTGTAACTCGTAGTTATGAGTTTCTGCCAATACATTTTCTCCAAAGGTTAAAGAAAGTTTAGATAATTCTTTATCTATTTTTCTTAATTCCTCTTTTTTATCATCACTTAAATTGGCTCCGTTTCTAGAAAAACCTTTGTATTTTTTTTCTAGTAACATCAATTCTTCAGGAGTTAAATCTAAAGATTCTCGTTGCTTGTAAACTTCTTTAACACGTTTAAACAACTCTTCGTTTAAACTTACATCATTAGAAAACTCTGTTAAAATAGGAGAAACCTCTTGTGCAATTTTTTGCATTTCATCATTGGTTTCAGCAGAATTTAAGTTAAAAAATATTGAAGAAATTCTACTTAATTGATGACCAGAAAAATCTAAAGCTTTAATGGTGTTTTTAAAAGTAGGAGTTTCTGCATTGTTGGTAATATCATCAATTTCTTGTCTTGCCTGTTTAATGGCTTGCTCAAAGGCGGGTTTGTAATGCTCGTTTTTTATTTGTTCAAAAGGAGCAGTGTTATATGGCGTGTTAAATTCTTGTAATAATGGGTTGTTCATAATGATATTAAACCTTTTGAGTTGATGAGTACAATTTGTATTTATAAATAAAAACAAATTACTTGATTAAATAGCAGAAAGACAAAAAACAACAACTTAAAATATAAGTTGGCTTCTTAATTTTTAGCAAGCAAATATAGTTAAATAGGAGTGTGTGTAGAGTCTTAAAGGATAAGGTAAATTTTAGAACTCAAATAATTTGGTTTATTAAAAATGAATGTTAAATTTGTGCTAATGAAAATGATTACAAAAAATACTTGGTGGTGGTACACTCTTAATTAATTAAGCGTGAGTATCAATGTGTATTTTATTAAAATAAATATATAAAGGCTTATCTCACGATAAGCCTTTTTTTATAGCATATAACGTATGAAAAAATTACAATTTAAGACCGTTATTAAAGAACAAATGGCTGATACGGTAACTCCTGTATCACTTTATTTAAGATTTAGAGATCGTTTTGCAAACACTGTGTTGTTAGAGGGGTCAGACTATCATTCTAAAGAAGATAGTTATTCTTTTATGGGAATAGATCCTTTGGTTCATATCAAAGTTGAAAAAGATGCTTTAAATTTATCTTATAGAGATGAATTATTAACAAGTGCTCCATTACAAAGAAATTTTCATGAAATTTTTCAGCACTATAGCGATTTAATTCAGACAGATTGTGATCCAAAACACAAAGCTTATAATGGTTTGTATGGATATACTACTTTTGATGCGGTTCAGTATTTTGAAAACATAAAGTTAAATGCTAAGCAAGCAGAGTCTGCCATTCCTTTTTTACACTATAGTTTTTTTAGATATGTAATTGCAATCAACCATTTTAATGATGAAATGGTGGTTATAGAAAATGTGCCAGAAGGAGAGGAGTCTAATATTGATGAAATCATTTCAATCATTAACAATCCAACATATCAAACACAAAGTTTTTCTTATGATGCAGATAGCGAAACATCAAGCTGTACAGATGAAGAATTTAAAGAATATGTAAGAAAAGGAAAAGCACACTGTAAGCGTGGAGATGTTTTTCAAATTGTATTGTCTAGACAATTCCAACAAAAATATAAGGGTGATGATTTTAACTTGTACAGAGCTTTACGTTCTATCAACCCATCTCCTTATTTATTCTATTTTGATTATGGTAGTTTCCGTTTAATGGGGTCGTCACCAGAAGCACAAATTAAAGTGCAAAATGGAACAGCAACCATTAATCCAATTGCAGGAACGTTTAGAAGAACAGGAAATGTAAGAGAAGATCATATTTTAGGAGAAAAATTATCAAACGATAAAAAAGAAACTGCAGAACACGTAATGTTGGTTGATTTGGCTCGTAATGATTTAAGTAAACATGCCGATAATGTTACGGTTGAAGTATTTAAAGAAGTACAGTATTTTAGCCATGTAATTCACTTAGTGTCTACTGTAGAAGGACAAATAAAAGGAAATCCTTTAAAAATTGTAGGAGATACTTTTCCTGCAGGAACTTTAAGTGGGGCTCCAAAGTACAAAGCCATGCAGTTGATTGATACATACGAATCTCAAAGTAGAGGTTTTTATGGTGGAGCAGTAGGGGTTATTGGTTTGTCTGGTGATGTAAATTTAGCCATTGCTATTAGATCATTTGTTAGTAAAAATAACACGTTGTACTACCAAGCTGGAGCAGGAGTTGTAATAAATTCTACCGAAGAAGGAGAGCTACAAGAAGTAAATAATAAATTAGCAGCACTAAAGAAAGCTTTGGTGATGGCAGAGAAAATATAAATTAGTATTGAGTAAAAAGGACAAAGTACAAAGTTAGCGTTGCTACGGTACTTAATACTTAATACTCAGTACTCAGTACTAAAAGAATATGAAAATATTAATATTAGATAACTACGATTCTTTTACCTATAACTTAGTTCATATGGTAGAAGAAATTACAGGAGAAACACCAGATGTTTTTAGAAATGATGAAATTCCACTAGAAGTAGTGGGAGATTATGATTTAATTATGTTGTCTCCAGGGCCAGGAGTTCCTGATGAAGCAGGGATTCTAAAAGAAGTTATAGCAGAGTATGCAGGAAAGAAGCCTATTTTTGGAGTTTGTTTAGGGTTACAAGCTATTACAGAAGTGTTCGGTGGGAAAATTATCAATATGGATGATGTTTTCCATGGTGTAGCTACAGAAATGAAAGTAGTAGATGAAGACGCTTTAATCTTTAAGAAAATACCAACATTATTTACGGCAGCTCGTTATCATTCTTGGATTGCTGATGCAGCAACAATGCCTAAAGATTTAAAAATTACTTGTATTGATGAAGATGGTGGAGTAATGGCTATTCAACATAAAAAATTCAACATCAGTGCGGTTCAATTTCATCCAGAGTCTATCTTAACTCCTGATGGTGAAGTAATGGTTAGAGAATTTATTGAGAATGTAAAAAAAGGAATGAGTAGCAAGTAGTAAACTTAACAGATTAGTTTTAACAATTTGCTATTTAGAGATCCAATACCAAAAAAATGAAGAAATTATTAGCGAGATTATTTGAGTACGAACATTTAAGTCAACAAGAAGCTAAAGAGGCGTTGATAAAGATTGCCAATGGTGATTGTAATCACTCACAAATAGCATCATTTGTAACTGTGTTTTTAATGAGGCCTATTACCGTAGCAGAACTTTCCGGATTTAGAGAAGCTTTGTTAGAATTGGCGTTAAAAATTGATTTATCTGAGTTCAACACAATAGATTTATGCGGTACGGGTGGTGATGGAAAAAACACGTTTAATATTTCTACATTAACCTCTTTTATAGTTGCAGGAACAGGAAACAAAGTAGCTAAACATGGTAATTACGGTGTTTCTTCGGCTTCTGGTTCTTCAAATATGTTAGAGCATTTAGGGTATAAGTTTACCAATAATGAGAGTGTTCTTAAAAATCAAATAGACAAAGCAAATATCTGTTTTTTACACGCACCTCTATTTCATCCTGCTATGGCGGCCGTTGGACCTGTTAGAAAGGAATTAGGAATGAAAACCTTCTTTAATATGCTAGGGCCTTTGGTAAATCCAAGTATGCCACAAAATCAAATGGTTGGGGTTTTTAATCTATATGTAGGAAGATTGTATAAAGAAGTGTTGAGTAAAACCTCTGAAAATTTTGCTGTAGTACATGCCTTAGATGGGTATGATGAAATTTCTTTAACAGGAAATTTTAAAATGTATACTAAAGAAAAAGAACAGATTATTAAGCCTTATGAAATCGGAATGGATATTATTAAACCTTCTGATATTTTTGGAGGAAATAGTGTTCCAGAAGCTGCAGAAATTTTCACTTCAATTTTAGATGGAAATGGAACCGATGCACAAAACAATGTAGTGTTAACAAATGCCGCTTATGCATTAATGACTTTTGATAAAACCAAAACATTTAAAGAGGCTTTTGCTCAAGCCAAAGATTCTTTAATGGGAGGTAAAGCAAAACAAAGTTTAAAAGTATTAATTAACAATTAACAGAGAACAATTGACAATGAGATGATTGACAATAAAAAATGTAAAGGCATAAAATAATTGTTAATTGTACATTGCTCATCGCTAATTGATAAAGTATGACAATTTTAGAAAAAATAATCGCACATAAAAAAAAGGAAGTAGCTAAAATAAAAAGTGAAGTTCCTGTTCAAAAATTGGTAGAAAGTCCAAATTTTAAAAGAACACCACTTTCATTAAAAAGATCTTTGTTAGAGGTGGGGTCAACTGGAATTATAGCTGAGTTTAAAAGACAATCACCATCTAAAGGAATTATTAATGATAAGGCCGATATTTTAGAAGTAACCAATGGTTATTTAGATGCCAATGTTGCTGCACAATCTATTTTAACAGATACTCATTTTTTTGGTGGGACTATGGTAGATTTAATGAAAGCACGAAGCATTAACGAAGTAAAACCAATCCTTAGAAAAGACTTTATTGTTGATGGTTTTCAAATTGTAGAAGCCAAAGCGATTGGTGCTGATGTTATTTTGTTAATAGCGGCATGTTTAACCAAAGAAGAGTTAAAAAATTACGGTCAGTTAGCAACTGATTTAGGAATGGATGTGTTGTATGAAATTCATACTCAAGAGGAGCTTGATAAAATTGATGCTCACGATAAAATCATTGGAATTAACAACAGAAACTTAAACACGTTTAAGGTAGATTTAGAGCATTCTATAGAATTAGCTTCTAAAATTCCAGATAGCTGTATCAAAGTTTCTGAAAGTGGAATTAGCGATCCTAAAATTATTATGGGATTAAAACAATATGGTTTTCAAGGATTTTTAATTGGTGAAAACTTTATGAAAACAGATAATCCAGGACAAGCTTGTAAAGAGTTTGTAGGGCAATTGTAAAATAGTACAAAGTAGTAGTAAAAAGTACAAAGATAGCATTGCTACGGTACTTTATACTTAATACTCTGTACTCAGTACTAGAAAAAAATGAAAATCAAAGTTTGTGGAATGAAATATGGAGAGAATATCCAAGAGGTGTCTGCCTTAAAGCCAGACTATCTAGGGTTTATATTCTATCCAAAATCGCCAAGAAATTTTGAAGGAGAAATTCCAGAGATTGATGAAAACATCAAAAAAACAGGAGTATTTGTAAATGCTCCAATTGATTTTGTTGTTGAAAAAATAAATCAATACGGATTTAAAGCAATTCAATTACACGGTTCAGAATCTGTGGCCTATTGTCAAGAATTAAATAGTTATGATTTGGATATCGAGCTATTTAAAGTCTTTTCAATTAAAGATGAGTTTGATTTTTCTGTATTAGCACCATACGAACCTTTTGTAGATTTCTTTTTGTTTGATACCAAAGGGAAAGATAAAGGAGGAAACGGCTATACTTTTGATTGGTCAGTGTTAAAAAACTATCCATCAAAAAAGCCTTTTATTTTAAGTGGCGGAATTGGAGTTGCAGAAATAGAAAAAGTAAAAGAAATTTTAAAAACAGAATTGCCTATTTACGCACTAGACATCAATAGCAAGTTTGAGGTTGATGGGGTAAAAAAGGATGTAAATTTGTTACATCAGTTTTTTAAAGAAATAAAGGGGGAGTGTGTTTAAAATAATAACATCTCGACTCCGCTCGATGACCTAATTACGAAAGAGGTGTTCGAGCGTAGTCGAGAACGGTTTAGAAATAAGGATTAAAAAAGTTGATTTGTTTTTTGAGTAATCGTTAAATCAATTTCACAAATAAACAGTTCAGCAAATAAACATAAAGAGATGTCAAAATTTCAAGTAGACAAAAATGGTTATTACGGACAATTTGGAGGAGCTTATATTCCAGAATTGTTGTATCCAAACGTAAAAGAATTAGAAGATAATTATTTAGATATTATCAACTCTGAAGCTTTTCAAAAAGAGTATTTATACTTGTTAAAACAATATGTTGGAAGACCAACACCATTGTATTACGCTCCTAATTTATCCGATAAATACGGAGCACATATTTATTTAAAAAGAGAAGATTTAAACCATACAGGTGCGCACAAAGTAAACAATACTATTGGGCAAATTTTAATTGCTAAGCATTTAGGTAAAAAGAGAATTATTGCCGAAACAGGTGCAGGTCAGCATGGAGTGGCTACAGCAACAGTTTGTGCTTTAATGAACTTGGAGTGTATTGTGTTTATGGGAGAGGTAGACATCAAACGTCAGGCTCCAAACGTAGCACGTATGAAAATGTTAGGGGCAAAAGTAGTAGCAGCAACTAGTGGTTCTAAAACTTTAAAAGATGCAACTAACGAAGCTATTCGTGATTGGATTCAACACCCAGAAGAAACTTATTATTTAATAGGTTCTGTAGTGGGGCCACATCCATATCCAGATATGGTAGCACGTTTACAAGCCATTATTTCCGAAGAAATTAAATGGCAATTAAAAGAACAAACAGGAAAAGAAAATCCAGATACAATTATAGCTTGTGTTGGTGGAGGTTCTAATGCGGCTGGAGCTTTTTATCATTATATGGATGATGAAGAAGTAGATTTGGTAGCGGTAGAAGCTGCAGGATTGGGAATAGACTCGGGAGAAAGTGCTGCAACTTCTCAATTAGGAGAGGTTGGTGTAATTCACGGTTCTAAAACCATTTTAATGCAAGATGAGTACGGGCAAATTATTGAGCCTTATTCAATTTCTGCAGGATTAGATTATCCAGGAGTTGGGCCTTTACACGCACATTTATTTGATACCAAAAGAGGAACTTTTTTAAACGCAACCGATCAAGAAGCTTTAGATGCGGCTTTTGAATTAACAAAGTTAGAAGGAATTATTCCAGCTTTAGAAAGTTCTCATGCTTTAGCGGTACTTGGTAAGATGGATTTAAGCAAAGATCAAGTAGTTGTGGTTAATTTATCAGGAAGAGGAGATAAGGATTTAGAAACTTATATCAACGAATTAGAAAAAAGAGAAGCTAGAAATCATGAGTAAGTTAAATCAATTATTTAAAGAAAAACCAAACAGACTTTGTTCGGTATATTTTACATCAGGATATCCAAAATTAAATGATACTGCAACTGTAGTAAAGAATTTAGAAGCTGCAGGAGTAGATTTTTTAGAAGTAGGTTTTCCTTATTCAGATCCTATGGCCGATGGTCCTACTATTCAAGAAAGTAGTTCTGTTGCCTTAAAAAATGGGGTTAATTTAGACATCATTTTTGATCAATTAGCAGCAATAAAAGAGCAAATAAATATTCCTTTAGTTGGAATGGGCTATTTAAATCAAATGTTGCGTTACGGAACTGAAAAGTTTTGTGAAAAATGTATATCAGTAGGTATAGAAACTCTAATTTTACCTGATATGCCTATGATTGAGTACGAAACAATTTATAAAGATTTGTTCGCAAAATATGGGCTTACCAATGTGTTTTTAATTACCCCTCAAACATCAGAGGAGCGTATTAAAAAGATAGATGAAATGACCAATGCGTTTATATATGTGGTAGCATCATCTTCTATCACAGGAGCTAAAGGAACTATTTCAGAAGAGCAAATAGCATACTTTAACAGAATTAAATCTTACAATTTAAAAAGTACGTTAATTGCAGGGTTCGGAATTTCTAGCAAGGAAACGTTTAATACGGTTTGTAGTCATGTAAACGGAGCTATTATCGGTTCTGCTTTTGTAAAACATGTTGGGACAAATGGTGTAGACACTATTGATGCTTTTGTAAAAAATATCATTAATTAGGGCGTTCCCTTCGGTCGGGCTTTTACCACTCGCTTTTTGTATACTGAAACAAGTTCAGCATCCAAAAGAGCTCAAACAAAGGTGCAATCCCTAACGCAAAAAAAAACAAAACAGCCTTCTGAAAATTCAGAAGGCTGTTTTGTTTTATGAGATTCTATAAATTTCTTGAATGTCTTTTAATTTGTCTTCAAAGTTAATTTTTAAATCAATCAATTTACCAGAGTGAATATCAAAAACCCAACCATGAACAGTTACATTTCTATCTGCAAATGCCTTTTGATATTGAGAGGTTTTAATCACATTCACACATTGTTCTTGTACGTTTAACTCTACAAGTCTTTTGTATCTTTCATCTTCATTTTCAATAGCATTTAATTCTTTTCTATGAATTCGGTAAACATCTCTAATATTACGTAACCAAGGATTTAAAATTCCTAAATCTTCAGATTGCATAGCTGCTTTTACCCCTCCACAATAATAATGTCGACAAACAACTACATGGTTTACTTTTAAATGGGTTAAGGCGTAGTCTATAACAGACATGGCACTTAAATCAGTATTAGGAACCATGTTGGCAATGTTTCTATGTACAAAAGCTTCCCCAGGACCAACTCCCATAAGCTCTTCGGCAGTAACGCGACTGTCTGCACAACCTATGTATAAAATTTCAGGGCTTTGTCCTTTAGACAGGTTTTTAAAATAATCTTTATCAATAGCTAATTGATTTTGCACCCATTGTTTATTGTTTTCAAATATCTTTTGAATCTTCATGCTTTAGAGCTTTTAGTGTTGTTGTTCCTATCTCTAAGATAGTGTTATATACTAAAAAAGAGGTCATATGACCTCTTTAAAACTTGATGTAATTTTATTTTAAATTAAAAAAATGATACTGAACCATCGTTAACATCGTACATGGCTCCAACAATCATAATTTCTCCTTTTTGTTCCATATCAGCTAAAACATCACTTTCGTTTCTAATTCTTTCAATAGTAAGTTTAACGTTTTTTACAGCAACACTATCTACAAATTCTAAGTTAGCAGAAGTTCTTAAGTTTTCTTCTTTTGGTTCTGCAACAGAGTTTACAGCAGGTTTAATATTATTAAGCATTGCTGTTAAGTTTCCTAACTTAGCATTGTCACAAGCACCTTTTACAGCACCACAACTCGTGTGTCCTAAAACAACTACTAGTTTTGTTCCGGCTAATTTACAAGCAAACTCCATAGAACCTAATATATCTTGGTTTACAAAGTTCCCTGCAATTCGGATACTAAAAATATCTCCTAATCCTTGGTCAAATACTAGTTCTGCAGAAACTCTAGAATCTATACAGCTTAAAATTGTTGCAAAAGGAAATTGTCCATCACTTGTATCATTCACTTGCTCTAATAAGTTTCTATGAGCTTTTAAATTGTCTTGAAATCTTTGGTTTCCTTCTTTTAAAAATTGTAATGACTTTTCAGGAGTCATTGTTGCTTGTGTTTCTTTAGTATGAGCTTTCATCTTTTTGTGTTTTTTATAAGATAAATAAGTTATTTAAATACAAATATTGTTCCTTAAAATTACGATTTCACTACTTTTAAATGAGGCATTGGTTGGTCGTACTTGTGCAAGTTAAGATCTAAGTCTACCAAGGTTAATTCAATTTCTTTATTAGCCGCTTTAATAGCAAAATCTTGAATAATTTCAATAATATCCAAATGTATAAATTGTGTTTTAGTTGCAATAATAGTTACCTTACTTTTTTGTGGAATTTTATCTAATATCTTTAAAACAGATGCTTTGTTTAAAAAAGTAACATCTTCGGACAATTCAATAGTATAAGATCCAATTTCTCCATTTTTAGAGTGTTCTAAAAAATATGGAATCTTGTAGTTGTTTCTTAAAATAATAAAAATAGCAACACCAACACCTAAACCAATACCTATTAATAAGTCAGTGGCTACAATACCAACAACGGTTACCACATATGGAATAAATTGATCTAATCCCTCCTTGTACATCTTTTTGAAGTTTGCAGGACTAGCTAGTTTGTATCCTATAATTAATAAGATAGCAGCTAGGGTTGCTAAAGGAATTTGATTTAAAAGAGTTGGGATAGATAAGATGCTTATGAATAATAATATTCCGTGAAAGATAGTTGAGGTTTTACTTTGTCCTCCCGCTTGTTGGTTAGCAGAACTACGAACAATTACTTGGGTTACTGGTAATCCTCCAATAAACCCTGCACACATGTTTCCTATACCTTGAGCAATTAGTTCTTGATTGGTAGAAGTTGTTCTTTTTTTAGGGTCTTGTTTGTCTGATGCTTCTACACATAATAAGGTTTCTAAACTTGCAACTACAGCAATAACAATAGCAGTGGAGTATACCTTAGGATTGGTTAATCCAGCTCCAAAATTAGGAAATGTAAAGTTGTTAAAAAATTCAGTAGGTGAGGTAGAGATAGGTATTTCTACTAAGAATTCTGAGTTGATAGGTAAAGTGTATAATTGTAATAATATACCAACAACAACCGCTAATAATGCACCAGGAACAGCTGCTAAAAACTTAATGTTTTGAATGATCTTTGATTGCCATAGCAATAAAATTCCTAAAGAAACAAATGTAATAATGGTAACATTCATGTCAATACCATCGGTAATACTCTGGATAGATTCAGTTCCAAATGCTTTAGGGATTTGTTTGTAAAAAATTAAAATACCAATACCAGAAAGCATTCCCTTAATAACCGAGGAAGGAAAATAATAAGCAATAATTCCTGCTTTTAAAATTCCCATAATTAATTGTAGTAGTCCCCCAATAATTACAGCGACAAGAAAAATGTTAAAACTTCCTAAATCGGTAATGGCGTTAAGAACTATTACAGCAAGCCCGGCAGCAGGACCACTAACTCCTAATGCAGAATTAGAAAAACTCCCGACAACAATTCCTCCAATAACACCACTAATAATACCCGAGTATAAAGGTGCTCCAGAGGCTAAAGCAATTCCTAAGCACAAAGGAAGAGCTACTAAAAAGACAACGATACTTGCAGAGAAGTCTTTTTTTAGATTTTTTTTAAAGTTATTGTTAGATGGTTTCATTCTCTTTATGTTTTTAAGCACAGCAAAGAATACACCTTAGTTTAAAACAGGGTGTAATTGGTGTAGCTTGGTTAATGTATAGGTTAAATTTTAGCTTAAAAAAATAAAAAAGTCCGGTGGTGGGGTGTGTACCTTTAAATAAGGGTTAGAAAATTTTATTAAGGATTTAAAAACACTTTTTAAAGAAGGATTTATAAAATTTACTTCAGCAAAGTCTTGAGAAAAATGATATTTGGTAAAAACCTCTTTTCCTACTTTAATTTCTTTTTCATTAGGTTCTTCTTCTAAAAGTTGTTGAGAAGTCACTTTTTTTGCAGTCTTACCTAAATCTGTAGCAACTTTAAGAGATGAGGCAAACACAATACAAAGTACCATAGTAAACATTACTAGTAGTGTTATAGGTTTGGCTTTGTACTGTGTTTGCATATTTTTTTTGATGATATCAAGTAATTATTACCTAATATAATCAAAACCTGTGTAAGGAACTAATACTTCTGGAATTTTAATACCATCTTCTGTTTGATAGTTTTCTAAAATGGCAGCTAATACTCTAGGTAAAGCTAAAGAACTACCGTTTAAAGTATGTGCTAGTTGACTTTTTCCTTCGCTGTTTTTGTAGCGTAATTTTAATCGGTTTGCTTGGAATGTTTCAAAATTAGATACAGAACTAATTTCTAACCATCTGTCTTGACCTGTAGAAAAAACTTCAAAGTCATAAGTTAAAGTTGAGGTAAATCCTAGGTCACCACCACATAAGTTTAAAATTCTATATGGTAATTTTAATTCATTTAAAATTTCTTTAACATGATCTACCATCCCGTTTAGGGCTTCAGCAGATTTATCAGGATGTTCAATCCTTACAATTTCTACTTTGTCAAATTGGTGTAATCTGTTTAATCCACGAACATGTGCTCCATAAGAACCAGCTTCGCGTCTAAAACATGGAGTGTAACCTGTTAAGCAAATAGGAAAATCTTCTTCTTTTAAAAGTTCATCTCTAAAAATATTTGTCATAGGAACTTCTCCTGTTGGGATCAAGTATAAATCATCAATAGTAGCATGATACATCTGACCCTCTTTATCTGGTAATTGTCCTGTTCCAATTCCAGAAGCTTCGTTTACCAAATGAGGTACTTGTGTTTCCTCGTAACCTGCAGCGGTATTTTTATCTAAAAAGTAATTGATTAAGGCGCGTTGTAACCTAGCTCCTTTCCCTCTGTAAACAGGAAAACCAGCACCAGTAATTTTATTACCTAATTCAAAATCAATTAAATTGTATTTTTTTGCCAATTCCCAATGAGGTAAAGCTTCTGTATGAAGTTTAGGAATATCCCCTTCTTCAAAAACTGTTTCGTTATCTTCTTCAGAAGATCCCGCAGGAACAATTTTATTAGGTACGTTTGGAATGGTATATAATAAGTCTAATAAGTTTTGCTCAGCCTTGTTAAATTCTTCTTGTAACTCTTTAGAGCTTACTTTTAGTTGAGCAGATTTTTCTTTTAGAATATTGGCTTTTTTTGCTTCGCCAGATTTATATAGTATTCCTATTTCTTTGTTTAAAGAATTGGATTCAGCCAAACTATTGTCTAGCTTTACTTGAATACTTCTTTTTAATTCATCAGTAGCAAGTACTTCATTAATAATTGCCTCGGCATTTTTAAAATTACGCTTGGCTAAACCAATTAATACCTGTTCTTTATTTTCTCTAATAAAAGGGACTTGTAACATACCTATAATAATATTTGCAACAAAGTTAAACTTTCCGTTGAAACACAGAAACAATCTTTTGTTTAAGATGCAGTGTTAGGCGTAATTGTTTGGATGAAGTTTAAGCTGTCGTTTTGGTCTTTTTCTAACTGCTCTTTAAGACCCTCTACAGAATGAAAATTTTGTTCTTCTCTTAAAAAATGTAAGAACTCAATTTTTATTTCATCACCGTAAATATCATTGTTAAAATCAAAAAGATGAGCTTCAATAGTTTGGTTTTTTCCGTTAACAGTAGGTCTGTTTCCGATGTTTAACATTCCAAAATATTTGTTTTCTTGATGAGTGGCTCTAACAATATAAGCTCCATTTTTAGGAGTTAATTTATAAACTTGCGAAATTTCTATATTGGCGGTTGGGAATCCAATAGTGTTTCCTAATTGCTGGCCTTTAACTACTGTTCCTTTAATAAAAAATGGAGTAGTTAAAAATTCATTAGCAGTTTTAATATCCCCAGCTTGTAGTGCAGTTCTAATTTTAGTAGAGCTTACTGCGGTATTATTGATGTCTTGTGCTTTGATTTCTTTGATGTTAAAATCAAAAGTATGACTGTATTCTTTTAATTGTTCAAAATCACCTTCTCTATTTTTTCCAAAACGATGATCGTAACCCACTACCAATTCTTTTACATTTAGCTGATTCACCAAAACATCTCTAACAAAATCAAAAGCGCTAAGGTTAGAAAAATCTTTGTCAAAAGGGTGAATCACTAAATAATCCAAATCAGTTTCAGATAAAATTTCAATGCGCTCTTCTATAGTGTTGATGAGTTTGATAGAGTTATCTGCCTGTATCACCATTCTTGGGTGGGGAAAAAAAGTAAGGAGTACAGATTTTAGACCTTTCTTTTTAGATTCAGAAATAAGTTGGTCTAAAATTTTTCTGTGGCCTATGTGAACACCATCAAAGGTTCCTATAGTAACTACAGTACTGATGTTTTCTGGAAAATTATGATAGTTGTGAATTACTTGCAAATTCAAAATATTTGAGAGCAAATTTAAGAATACTATTTTAAAATCAATATCGATAAAACGATAAATAAACAATCTAAAATAATGAAAAGTAAAATTACTTTTTAACATATGTTTATTTTTTGTATTTTACGTTAAACACTATTAAACTATTAATAATATGAAAACTAATTGCTTATTCTTTTTAATGATGCTTTTTTGTGTCAATTTTTATGCTCAGCAGACGATTAATGTGAAAGGGAAGGTGTTAGAAGAGAAAAATGGAAAGCCAATCACATCGGCAACAATTTCAGTTACTGGCTCGTCTGAGGTCGTAATTACAGATGCTAAAGGAGGCTTCGTTTTAGAATTATCTGAATCACTTCCTGTAGAAATTGTTATTAATGCTTTAGGGTTTAAAGACTATAGATATATCATCACTCAAAGAGAAGAAGATATTACAATAAGGTTAAAAGAAGGAGTTACTAGTTTAGATGCGATTGTAATTTCAGCATCAAGAACTCCTGAAAGTGTTTTTGAATCTCCAGTATCTATAGAGCGTTTGGGGACTAAGCAAATAGAGAATACAACATCGGCTACTTTTTATGATGGATTAGAAAATTTAAAAGGGGTTGATGTAAATACAAGTAGTTTAACTTTTAAGTCTATCAATACTCGTGGTTTTGCAACTTTTGCAAATACTCGTTTTGTGCAATTGGTGGATGGTATGGATAACTCTTCACCGGGTTTAAACTTTCCTTTAGGAAACTTAATAGGTTTAAATGAATTAGATGTGCAGTCTGTTGAATTATTGCCTGGGGCATCATCTGCTTTATATGGAGCCAATGCATTTAACGGAATTTTGTTTATGCGTAGTAAAAGTCCATTTAGCCAAGAAGGAACTAGTGTTTATGGAAAAACAGGAGTAACTTCTTCTGAAAATGCTGGAACAAATGAATTTATAGATGTTGGAGTTAGAGTGGCTAAAAAAGTAACAGATCAGTTTGCTGTTAAATTTACCACATCATTATTAAAAGCTACAGATTGGTTTGCTACCGACAGTAGAAATATTGATGAAGATGGAAAGATTATAGATGGGAGTAGAAGTACCGAGATAGATTATAATGGTATCAATATATATGGAGATGAATTTACAAATCCTACAGATTTAGGATTTGGAATAGTGTCAAGAACAGGATATAGTGAGCAAAGTTTAATTAACCCAGACACCGATAGTTTTAGAGCTGCATTGGCTATGCACTGGAGACCTTTTAAAGATAATGACGAAACGGAAGTTATTTATAGTAGTAAATATGGAACGGGAAATACTATTTACCAAGGAGCTAGTAGGTATGCACTTCGTAATTTTGTAATGCACCAACACAAATTAGAAATCCAATCAAAACATTTAATGTTGCGTAGTTATGTAACTATAGAAAATGCTGGGGATTCTTATGATATCCGATTTGCGGGGATTAATACACTTAGGGCTGAAAATGCTGCAACAAAAGCATATAATCAAGTAAATGGAACTAATTTGTCTGTGGATGAATTATGGTTTGGAACTTATGGGAATGCCTTGGCAGGAAATATTCCTGGAGTACCTGCCGGAAATAGAGTAGCAGCAAGAGGAGCAGCTGACGCTTCTTTTAGAACAGATCCTAATAGCGCTGAGTTTAGATCAATTTTTAACTCAGTTATTAATAATCCAGATTTAACTCAAGGGGCAAAATTTGTTGATAGTTCAAGATTGTATCATACAGATATTAATTACAATTTTCATGAATTGATTGATTTTGCGGAGGTACAAATTGGAGGTTCTGCAAGAAGATATGTGTTGAACTCTGACGGAACAATATTTACAGATACCTCAGATGGAAACATTACTTATGATGAATATGGTATTTATACGCAATTGCAAAAGAAAGCCTTAGACGATAGGTTAAAGTTAACAGGATCTATTCGTTATGATAAAGCGCAAAATTTTAATGGTAATTTTTCTCCAAGACTTTCAGTTGCTTTTAGTCCAGATACTGAAAGTAATCATATTTTTAGAGCTTCTTATCAAACTGGGTTTAGAAACCCTACAACACAAGATCAGTATATTGGGTTGAATTTAGGGAACACCATTTTATTAGGGTCTGCACCAGATAACCCAATAAGATATAACAAAGTATTTAGCGTTGATTCTCCTGCGGGTCAATCAGCTGTTGGTGGTGCTACTGTTAATTTTAATGGATTACAAGGGTATAACAACTCTTTTACAAGATCTTCGGTTGAAAAATTTGGGGAAGCTGTAGAGGCTACATCTAATTATTTACAGTCTCCTGCTGGAGGAGGGCATAGTAAACCTGCTGCCGATGCAATGGCTGCTGGAGCAAATGCAGGATTATTAAAAAAATCAAATGTAAATTATGTAAAGCCTGAACAAGTAACATCTTATGAGTTAGGGTATAGAGGTAGATTAGGAGGAACTATTGTAGTTGATTTAAGTGCATACTATAATAAGTATAAAGATTTTATTGCTGTAGTTACAACCGTTTCTCCTTTATATGGAAATGTGTCGGCAATAAAGCCTGCAGAAGCAGCGACAGATGTAAATACGCAATTGTTGTTAAATGCATTAGGAAAAGACGAGTTCACTCCAACTTCTTTATACACAAATACAAGTGCTGATATAGCTTCATACGGAGCTAACATAGGTATAGAGGCTAAAATTTTTGGAAACTATGATTTTGGAATTAATTATAGTTATGCTAAACAAGATTTTGATCAATCTCAAGATCCAGATTTTGAAACAAGTTTTAATACTCCAGAACATAAAGTAAAGTTGTCTTTTGGAAATTCAGATTTCTATAAAGGTTTAGGATTTGGTATAAATGCGCGTTGGCAAGATGCTTATTATTGGGAGTCTACTTTTGTAGATGGTCAAATTGATGCTAGAACATTATTAGATGTTCAGTTGATGTATGATATTAAAAATTGGAATTCTAATGTAAAAATAGGAGGAGCTAATATTTTAGGAAACGAATATGAGGCAGCTCCTGGAGCAGGAACAATTGGTTCTCAGTTTTACGGATCATGGACCTATAATTTTTAAAAATCGAAAATAAAACTGCAAATCCCTAAGGCAATTTATATTATAAATAAAAACTCCTCTATTTTTTTGAGAAATGAGTTGTAGGCATTGATAAAAAAATTATCTTTGCAAACACTTAATTCGGACTGATTGAATTGAGGGAAAACTAGAAATTAAATTCTTTTAATAGTACAAAAATGTCTAAAACAACAGGAAAAATCGCTCAAATTATTGGACCAGTAATTGATGTTGCTTTCGAAACTGGGACTGAGCTTCCAAAAATTTACGATTCTTTATTAATTAATCGATCTAACGGTAGTACGTTGGTGTTAGAGGTTGAACAACACGTAGGTGAGGGTACAGTAAGATGTATCGCTATGGATTCTTCTGATGGATTATCAAGAGGTCAAGAGGTAATAGTTACTGGAGTGCCTATTAAAGTTCCTGTTGGGGATAACATTTACGGGCGTTTATTTAACGTAAGTGGTGATCCTATTGATGGTTTACCAGTATTACCAACAGACGGAGATAATGGTTTGCCAATTCACCGTGCAGCACCTAAATTTGAAGACTTATCAGTTTCTACTGAAGTTTTATTTACAGGGATTAAAGTAATTGACTTAATTGAGCCTTATGCAAAAGGAGGTAAAATTGGTTTATTCGGTGGTGCTGGAGTAGGTAAAACAGTATTGATTCAGGAGTTAATCAACAACATTGCAAAAGGACACGGAGGTTTATCTGTATTCGCAGGAGTTGGTGAAAGAACTCGTGAAGGAAATGACTTGATGCGTGAAATGATCGAAGCTGGAATTATCTCTTATGGAGAAGCTTTTGAACATTCAATGGAGCAAGGTGGTTGGGATCTTGAAAAGATCGACCAAGAAAAAATGAAAGAATCTAAAGTAACGTTTGTATTTGGACAAATGAATGAACCACCTGGTGCACGTGCTCGTGTAGCTTTATCTGGTTTAACAATTGCTGAATACTTCCGTGATGGAGCTGGACAAGGAGAAGGACATGGTAAAGATGTATTATTCTTTGTTGATAATATTTTCCGTTTTACTCAAGCGGGTTCTGAGGTATCTGCCTTATTAGGTCGTATGCCATCAGCAGTAGGATACCAACCAACATTAGCAACTGAAATGGGAGCTATGCAGGAGCGTATTACTTCTACAAAAACAGGATCTATTACATCTGTACAAGCGGTTTATGTACCAGCGGATGATTTAACTGACCCTGCACCAGCAACAACGTTTGCTCACTTAGATGCTACTACAGTATTATCTCGTAAAATTGCGGAATTAGGTATTTATCCAGCGGTAGACCCGTTAGATTCTACTTCTAGAATTTTATCTGCTGATATTTTAGGTAAAGAGCACTATGAATGTGCGCAAAACGTAAAAGAGTTATTACAACGTTATAAAGAATTACAAGATATCATTGCTATTTTAGGAATGGAAGAATTATCTGAAGAAGATAAATTGGTAGTTCATAGAGCACGTAGAGCTCAACGTTTCTTATCTCAGCCTTTCCACGTTGCAGAACAATTTACAGGTATTCCTGGAGTATTGGTTGATATTAAAGATACTATCAAAGGATTCAACATGATTATGAATGGTGAATTAGATAAATATCCTGAAGCGGCATTTAACTTAAAAGGATCTATCCAAGAAGCGATTGATGCTGGAGAGAAAATGTTAGTAGAGGCATAATCAATGAACAATTTGCAATGAGCAATTAACAATAAGTTTTAATTGACCATTTGTAAGTATTGAACATTGTTAATTATTAATTGTTAATTGATAAAAAATGTATTTAGAAATAGTATCACCAGAAGCCGTATTGTTTTCATCTAAAGTTGATTCAGTATCGGTACCTGGAATTCAAGGAGAGTTTCAAATGTTGAACAATCACGCACCTATAGTTTCTGTATTAGGAAAAGGAGTTGTGAAAATTCATGTACATACTCAAGAACACCTAGAATTAGATAATATGTCTGGTATTATTGAACCACATGCTGATGATGATAAAGTGTTAACTATAAAAATCAAAAGCGGTACAATTGAGATGAAAGACAATAGAGCAATCATCTTAGCAGACTAAGAAATCTAATCAAAATATTTAAAAACGCTACCTAACTATAGGTAGCGTTTTTTACTTTTGTAGCATGCAGGAACTCCCAACATCATTACAGAAAAAACTACAAGACAGACGCAAAGATAATGCGTTAAGAACTTTGCATGTAGCCAATCCTTTAGGAGTGGATTTTTATTCTAATGATTATTTAGGTTTTGCAAAATCATCAGTAATAGCCAATAGGGCATCTCATGTTTTATTGGATTCTGGTGTGCAGAATGGTAGTACGGGTTCAAGACTGATTTCGGGAACTCATCCTTTACATTTAGAGGTAGAAAATGAATTGGCTCAATATCACAATGCTCAATCGGGCTTGCTATACAATTCTGGCTATGATGCCAATGTTGGTTTGTTTTCATCCATTCTTCAAAAAAATGACGTTTTGTTGTTTGATGAATTGATTCACGCTTCTGTAAGGGATGGAATAAGATTAAGTACTGCAAATAACTATAAGTTTAAGCACAATAATTTAGCGGATTTAGAAGCTAAAATACTTAGGTTTAAAACAGCTGCAACAACTATATATATTGCAGTAGAAACTGTGTATTCTATGGATGGTGATGTTGCTCCTTTAAAGAAGCTAGTTGCTTTATGTGAAAAACACAATGCAAATTTAATTGTTGATGAAGCCCATTCAGGAGGAGTTTTTGGTGACTATGGAAAAGGTTTGGCTTGTGAATTAGGAGTCGAATCTAAAATTTTTGCAAGAGTCCATACTTTTGGAAAAGCATTAGGTTGTCATGGAGCAGTTGTTTTAGGTTCTTCGGATTTAAGAGATTATTTAATCAATTTTTCTAGAGCTTTTATCTATACTACTGCTATTCCGTTACACGCTGTAGCAACTATAAAGGCTGCTTTTGCTGAGTTGAGTAAAGGAAAAGCAATTAATTTACTTAAAGAGAACATTACTTATTTTAAAAATGAGCTAGAGGAATTACATCTAAAAGATTATTTTATTGAAAGTATCAGTGCTATTCAATGTTGTTTAGTTCCTGGAAATGACGAAGTAAAAAAAGTAGCTTTAAGTATTCAAGAGCAAGGTTTTTTAGTAAAACCTATTATGTCCCCAACGGTTCCTAAAGGTCAGGAACGATTGAGAATTTGTTTACACGCTCATAATAGCAAAAAAGAAATTAAGGACTTATTGTTATTGTTGAGTTCACTTGTTAAATAAAAGAATTATAAGCCATGTCAAAATCAATTTTTGTAACAGGTATTTCTACAGAAGTAGGAAAAACATTAGTGTCTGCTATTTTGGTTGAGGCATTAAATGCAGATTATTGGAAACCAGTACAGGCTGGAGAATTATCATTTTCTGATGCAGATAAAGTAAAGAGTTTAATTTCTAATCAGATTTCTACTTTTCATCCTATCACTTATGCCTTAAATACGCCAATGAGTCCACATGCGGCTGCTGATATTGATGGAATAACTATTGAGCTTGATAAAATCATCACCCCAAAAACTGAGAATAATTTGGTTATTGAGGGAGCAGGAGGAATTTTAGTGCCAATCAACCATCAAGAATTAATAATAGACATCATTCCAAAAGAAGCTTTAGTAGTGGTGGTATCTAGACATTACTTAGGAAGCATCAACCACACTTTAATGACTGTTGAATTGTTAAAGCAAAAAGGTTTTAATGTTGTGATTGTTTTTAGTGGAAATGAGCATAAAACTACCGAAGACATTATTAAAAAGATGACTGGGGTAAAGGTGATTGGTCGAGTAGAAGAAGAGGCTGTAATTGATAAATCTGTAGTAAAAAAGTATGCAGATTTATTTAAAGAAAATTTAGAAAATGAGCTTAAATAAAAGAGATCAAAAACATTTATGGCATCCGTTAACCCAGCACAAAATGACCAAAGATCATTTGGCTATAAAAAGTGCTAAAGGCATTTATTTATATGATGAACAAGGGCATAAATATATAGACGCTATTTCTTCTTGGTACACATGTGTGTATGGACATTGTCATCCGCAGGTGGTAAAAAAAGTTACAGATCAGGTCTCTCAATTAGATCAGGTTGTGTTTGCTGGGTTTACTCATGAACCCGCTGTGGAGCTTTCAGAAAAGTTGATGGAAATTTTGCCGTCGAACCAACAAAAAATATTCTTTTCGGACAATGGTTCTACTACGGTCGATATCGCAATGAAAATGAGTTTGCAATACCATTTTAACCAAGGTAAAAAAAAGTTGAGAATCATTGCTTTTGAAAATGCATTTCATGGAGATACTTTTGGAGCAATGTCTGTTTCTGGCCTAGATGTGTATAATGGTCCTTTTGAAGACGTTGTTTTAAATATAGATAGAATTTCGGTTCCTAATGATGCTAATTTAAAAGATGTCATTAACGCTTTTACAGCAATTGTAGAAACAGATGAAGTGGCTTGTTTTGTGTTTGAGCCTTTGGTGCAAGGAGCTAATTGTATGCGTATGCATAAAGCTGAACATTTAGATATGCTGATAGAAATAGCACAGAAAAATGATGTGATTTGTGTGGCAGATGAGGTGATGACTGGTTTTGGTAAAACAGGAAGTATTTTTGCTGCTGATGAGTTGCAAAACAAACCTGATATTATGTGTTTGTCTAAGGCCTTAACGGCTGGAATGGTTCCAATGGGATTGACAACCTGTACTCAGAAAATTTATGATGCTTTTTATGCAGATGAGATTGCTAAGGGTTTTTTTCACGGTCATACTTATTCGGCTAATCCCATTACTTGTGCCGCAGCAATTGCTAGTATTGAGTTGATTCAATCTGACGAAATACAGCAAGGAATTAAAATGATTAACCAAAATCACTTAATTTTTGCTGATAAATTAAGGAATCATTCTAAGGTTGAAAACATTAGAGTTAAAGGGGTGATTTTAGCAATTGACCTAAATATTTCTATTGATAGGTATGGAAAAGACAGAAATGTAATCTTTAATTATTTTATGGATAAGGGGATTTATTTAAGGCCTTTAGGGAATACTTTGTACATAGTTCCTCCATATATTATGCAAGAAGAACAGTTAAACTTTATTTATGAAGAAATTTTTCGCTATATTTATGAAGCATAGCACTTTATATTTATAAATATATGATTGCAGGCGACACGAAATGTGTTCATGACAATAGAAAAAGGAAAATTTATATTTTTTTAGAAAGAAGAACAATTTGTTCTTCTTTCTTATTTGTGGTAAAAAACAAATAAATATCTCCTCCGTCTTTGATTCCTGTTTTTTTGCGAATATTAGCTACACTTTCTTTAAAGTTTCTTGTGGTGATATTGGCCTTTTTTAAGGGTAATCTTTTTAAAAGTTCCTTTTTATTATAGGATAATACTTCAAGAATTTCAAATTGCCTTCCAGGAAAATCAATAAGATCATCAGAAGTGTATAAGTGGGAGTGTTGATGTAATTTACCAAGCCTAAATTGATTTGCAACGGCCGAAAATCCACCAGATTTTAAAATAGCACTATTGGGTTCGTATAAATATTTTAAAGGTAGAGAAAGCTCGTAATCGTAATCTTGTAAGTAAGTAAATTCAAAACTTTGTGTTTCTTTTCCTAAGTTGGTAGCTTTTATAGTTATTTCATTAGCATGATCTTTTTCTATAAAAACCAATACCTCTTTTACCTCATTATGTAGCGCAATAATGTGTATTTCTTTTACAAATTGTAGTTCTTGAACACAACTTGTAATATCCATTAAAGGAGAGTTTTTAATAAGTATTTGTTGGCTTTTTTCTAATAAATCTTTAAGATGTAAAGGAACGTTTGGCAAACAATCTTCTAATAGAAATACTTTTCCTTTTATATCATTTCTTCTTGATGGATCTATGTAAATCCAATCATAAGAAATGTTGTTGTTTAGAATGTAATCAATTCCATTTCCATCAACTGTGGTAATATTTTTAACCTCAAGCTGTTGGAAATTGTGGTTTACAATAGCCGATAAATCACTGTTTAATTCGCAATGCTTAACAGAATTAAAATGTTTTGAAAATGCATAGCAATCTACTCCAAATCCACCAGTAACATCAATAATAGTATTTCCGCTAATTAAAGAACTTTTAAACTGAGCAGTAGCTTCTGATGAAGTTTGCTCTATGTTTAATTTGTTTGGATAGTATATATTATCTGTTTTGTACCAATTAGGTAATTTTTTGTCGCACTTTTTTTTAGCTTCAATTTGTTCAACAAGTTCAGGAGTAGTAATGGTTTTAAAAGGACTTCCTTTTAAAACCAATTTGGTAATATCTGTTTGTAGGTTTTGAGAAATAAAATCTTGAACCTCTTTTTGTAAAATGGCTACGTTCAAATTAAAAATCTTTGGTCAGTAATTTTACTGCTTGGTACTTATAAAAAAATTCTTTAGCAATTACTTTTAAAGCAGTGTAAACTGGAATAGAAATCACCATTCCTAAAATGCCAAAAAGGTTTCCAAAAATCATAATCACTAAAAAAATTTCTAAAGGATGTGACTTTACACTTTTAGAAAATATAATGGGTTGACTAACAAAATTATCAATCAACTGTGCAATACCATACCCTATCATGATGTATAAAGTATTAGGTAAAATTTCTGTTTGAAAATCTAAAGCTAAGTTATTAGTGGTGGCAAAAATAAACATTACAACCGCACCAATTAAAGGACCTATGTAAGGAATCAAATTAAATAAGGCACATAAAAAGGCAATAATAATAGGATTTTCTATGTTAAAAATACTTAGAATTAAAGTGTAGATACAAAATAGAATACTGATTTGAATTACCAAGCCAATAAAATAACGAGAGAGTAAATCTTTAATAGTTTCTACAGACCTTACTGCGTGAATTAGATGGTTTTGAGGTATTAAAACAAAAGTTCCTTTTGATAAAATCTTAGCATCTAACATAAAGAAAAAAGTAATAAACAAGATAGAGAACAAAGCCATGCTAAAAGAACCTAGTTTTGATAAAACAACATTGATTACATTAGGAATGTTTTTTACTCCAGGTAAAAAATCTATGTTTTTTGTTTTTTCTAAAATATCAATATTCTTAAGAAGTAAATATTCGTTTACTTCATTGCTAATATGAGTGATGTTCTTTTTAAAAGTTTCGGAGTTTAATAAAGCAATATTTTCACTTTGTTTGCTAATTAATGGTGCAAATAAATTGATGATAACCGCAATAAAAAAGGTGTAAATTAAAATAGTAGTGATTACAGCAAAACTGTTTTTAAACTTTAATTTTTGTTTAAAAAACCTAACCAAAGGTCTAGAAATTAAAGCCAAAACAGCAGAGACAAGTATGTAAACAATAATGGTTTGTATTTGTATAAAAAACCAAATTAAAGCAATAATTCCAGCGAGTATTGCAATGGTTCTTAAAAGTCCGTTACTTATGGTTTTTGCTGTCATAATTTTTTAGATAAGTTGATGAAAATGCTTCTAATTCTTTAAAAAAGGCAGTAAAATCTTTTTCAAAAATAGTGTAATTCTCTTTAAGGTCTATAACGGCTTCATTCATTTTGGATAAACCTTTAGTTCTTACATTCATGTCATGCAAAATACTTGTGATTCCATGAATGGTTCTATAGCTGTACAGCCAATTTTGATTAGACATATATGGCAAGAGGTGTTTAGCTCTGTCGGGTAAAATTTCAAAATGATCGTACAATAAGGTGTAAATTTCTTGGCTAAAAACATCTAATGGAGTAGTTGAATATTGCAGCCAGTTTTTAGCTAAAAAGTGATCGTAAATAATGTCTATAATTACGCCTTTGTACAATCTATATTTATCGTCTAGTCTTCTTTTACTTTGTCTAAAAATAGGATGTTCGTCCGTAAAAACATCAATAGCTCGATGCATTTTAATACCGAACTGAATTTTATCAGAAAAGTGATGAAATTGATTTCCTTTAATTGTATCAGCTATAAAATTACCGATGATGATTTCTTTATCGGTGTTTGCTAAATACAAGTGGGCAAGAAAATTCATAGCTGTTTTTTTGACAAGATGAAGTTAATAAAAAAAGGCGTTTCACACGAATGCGAAACGCCTTTTGAATATAAAGTATAATTGTTAGTTGCTTAACATTACAGGCATTACTAACATGGTAATTTCTTCTCCTTCTTCGGTACCATCAGCAGGGGTTAAAATTCCAGCTCTGTTTGGTAAAGACATTTCTAATTGAACATCTTCTGAAGCTAAATTGTTTAACATTTCTGTTAAAAAACGAGAATTAAATCCAATTTCTAAATCGTCTCCTTGATAATCACAGTTCAAACGTTCGTTTGCTTTGTTAGAAAAATCAATGTCTTCTGCAGAAATATTTAATTCTGTTCCTGCCATTTTTAAACGAATTTGGTGTGTTGTTTTGCTAGAGAAAATAGACACACGTTTGGTAGAGTTTAAAAAAGAACCTCTAGAAATGGTTAACTTATTTGGGTTTTCTTTAGGAATTACCGCATTGTAGTTAGGGTATTTTCCATCAATCAATCTACAAGTTAAAGTTACGTTGTCAAAAGTAAATTTAGCATTAGATTCGTTGTAAGAAATAGAAACTTCAGCATCCGAAGTCGCTAAAATTCCTTTTAAAATATTTAAAGGTTTTTTAGGCATGATAAATTCTGCCAACTCATCTGCTTTTACATCTGTACGAGTATATTTAACCAATTTATGAGCATCTGTAGCAACAAAAGTTAAGTTTTCTGTTCCAAATTGAAAGAAAACACCACTCATTACAGGTCTTAAATCATCGTTACCAGCAGCAAAAATAGTTTTAGAAATAGCATTGGCTAAAACATTTGCAGGAACTAAAGTAGTGCTTGGGTTTTCTAAAGAAACAGCTTTAGGAAAATCACTTCCTTCAAAAAATGGCATTCCATAATTTCCTTGTTCAGAGGTAATTTCAACTTCACTATTTCCTTCAATCTTAAAAGTCAAAGGTTGGTTAGGAAGCGTTTTTAAAGTGTCTAATAAAATTCTTGAAGGAACAGCAATAGATCCTTCACTATCAGATTGTACTTCGATAGTAGTAGACATAGTCGTCTCTAAATCCGAAGCAGATATTTTTAGTTCGTTTTCGCTTAATTCAAATAAGAAATTATCTAAAATAGGTAAGGTGCTGCTTGCGCTAATAACACCGCTTAAAACTTGCAACTGTTTTAACAATTGTGAGCTTGAGACTATAAATTTCATATGGTTATGTTGTATGGAATAATACTTTAAATATAGTAGCTAATATAGGTTGAAATGCTGTTGATTGCAATAAATCTTTTGAACATAATTCGCCAAAGTGTTAATAACCTTTTTGATGAGATATAGGCTTAACTTTGAGTTGTTAAACAGCTATTTTAAACAGTTTTACCTTTATAAAATCACTGTTTTTACTGTAAGGTTCGTTTTCGGAGATAAAAATGAATCAAACCAAAAATAGCTAAAATGCTTACTGGAATAGTAAGGTTGATCAACTGCCATTTTAATTTTTCTTGATAGGCTTTGGGTTTGTTAATAGTATTAAGTACTACTTTTTTAGAACGTAGTTGTATCAAACCATCATCGTTTAGGAGATAGTTAACAGCATTCATTAAAAACTCTTTGTTGCTGTAGTATTGATGATTCCATTTGTCTAATCCAAGTTCTAAAGGTTGTCCTTTACTTATTTGATTGGTGCTAATATCTCCATCGGCAATCACAATCATTTTGTTTTTTGTTCCTTTTGAAATGAAATTATTTTTAAAAGGCTTGATTCTGTTTTTGTATGCAGATTCAAAATTTCCTTCTAACAAAACTCCTAATAATTTACTCCCTTGGTTGTAAGTTTTGATATCTGCATTTTCTGCAATGCTAGCCAAATCTACATAACTAGGAACGGTAAGTGTTTTGGTAAGTGCGGAACTTTCTAACAAAGGTGTTTTTTTGATATTCGGATTTAAAGTATCAATACTATTAACAAATTCTAATTTTACTTCTCCAATATTTTTGCTAATTACATGTTTGTTGTTGCTTTTGATGAGCGGATAATAGTCCCATAAAAATTCATCAAACTGAGGGTTGTTTCCTACTTTTCCTGTGGCTAAAGGAATACTAGCTGCGTATAAATCTCTCACCAAATGTTTTTTAATTCTAACTCCGTAGTTAAATAAATAGTCGGTTAGATGTAAATCTCGCTGATAAGCCAAAACTTTTCCATTTTGCATTAAACTGTCTTTGGGTGTGTGAACCATGTCTAATAGCCAAATAGATTTTCCTCCGTTAATGGTAAATTGATCTAAAACAAATTTTTCTTTTTCGGTAAAAGCTTCTGTGGGTTTGCTAATAATTGCTAAATCAAATTGCTGTAATTCTGTTAATGTTTTTTGTGGTTGATGGTTAACAGAATCTAAGGTAATTGGAGCAAGTAAGTAATTTTCTCCCAAAGTTTTTAACCAGTCATATTGATAAATATCTTCTAACTCACCATTTCCTTTAATAATGGCAATTTTTTGTCTTTTTACGGCGGTTACTTTTTGAATAGCATCTGCAAAAGCAAATTCTAAATGTTGAATAGAGTTCTCTATTTGTGAGTCTTGACTTTCAAAATAAGAACTTTTTAATAAGTTAACCAATGCTTTTTTCTTACCGCTACTTACAATAGCATAAGGAAAAATAACACTTTCTGATACTTTTCCATCTTCTTGAACAGTTAGTCTACTTGGATTTAATCCTTGGTTTATCAAACTTTCTTCTTTTCCTTGCGGATTGATAAACTTAAAAGTAATACTGCTTTTTTTAGCATTAATTTCTTCTAGAAAGTAAAGAGTTTCTTTGCTTAATCTTTCAAAATCAAAAGGTAAATCACCAGTTAAAAAAACGGAAATCTCTACTTCTTTTTTTAAGTTTTTTAATAGCGTTTTGGTGGGTGTAGAAATGGAATAACGTTGGTCGTTGGTTACATCCCATCTATAATGTATTTGAGTGGCGATAATGTTTACCAAAACAAGAAATGCCATCATTAAAAAGATCTGTTTTTTCTTTTTATTCATGGTCTAGTTTTAATTTGGTAAGTGCTAAAAAAGCAAAACTAATAGAGATAAAATAGACAAGGTCTGTAGTATCAATCACTCCTCTACTAATGCTATTAAAATGTTCTGGAATTCCTAAAGCGTTCCATCCGTAAGTAGTTGTTTCTGATAAATTTTCTAAAGCAGAAAAACCAAAGTACAATAGGGTATTAATGAGTATGCTTAAAATAAAAGCACTGATGTTGTTTTTCATGATGATAGAACTAAAAATTCCGATAGCTATATAAGTAGCGGATAGTAAAATCAATCCTAAATAAGAGGCAAAGGTACTCCCTAAGTCTATATTTCCAACAGGGTTTCCTAGTTGATAAGTACTGTATACAAAAACCAAAGAAGGAATAAGTGCAATGATTATAATGGCAATATAAGCCCAAAATTTCCCAAGAATTATTTGAGTGTGAGAAATAGGTAATGTTTTTAAAATCTCTAAAGTTCCGTTGTTGTATTCATCAGCAAAACTTTTCATCGTGATGGCAGGAATCAACAGAGCTAGTACCCAAGAACTATTGTTAAAAAAAGCGTTGATATTGGCAAATCCACTATAAATAACATTGCTGTATCCTTTAAAAACCCAAAGCAACAATCCGTTTATAATTAGAAAAGAAGAGACTAATAAATAGCCTACCGCATGACTAAAAAAAGATTGTATTTCTTTGTTAAAAATGGCTTTCATTAGGCAGGTGTGTCTTTTTCAAATTCTACACTAACGCTACTTCTATAATCTAAACCAAGTAGACTAGAAGCTCCTCCAACGGTTTGTAAATTACTTTTGTAAATGGCAATTTCTAAATAATTTCCAGAGTTGAACAAAGCCAACTTACTCCCCGCAGAATTTCGTTCGTTAATAGGTAGTTTAAAGTCAACAATATCGCTGTATTTACTTAATACTTTTTTAAAGTTGTACCTTCCTGCGGATAAGGTAAATTTTCTTCCTTTACCCACTGTGTTAAACATTTCTTTGGTGATGTTAGAAATTACATTTCCGTAATTATCAATATAAATAACAGAACCAATAATTTTACTCTCCGAAACAATTTGAGGTTGTAACTCTACCATTTTAGTAATTTCAGAAAGAGGTTTTCCTATAACTTCTAAAGTACCTCCTCTAGCAATATGGCAAGCTACATTTACAAATACATCTAACACAGAAAAACTAGTTTCTATTCTGTCGTGTATATTAATTTCTACCACTTTTGTCGGGTTGATTTCCGAAGCAATCATAGACATAATTCCATTGTCTGGACAAACAAAATAATGACCGTCTAACAACAAGGCAATGTGTTTGTTTTCAGGAGTCATTTCCGAATCTACCCCAATAATATGGATAGTTCCTTTAGGAAAACTTTTATAAGCATTCTTTAGAATATAAGCAGTTTCCGTAATGTTAAAAGGAGAAATTTCGTGAGATACATCAACAATATTAGCCTCTGGCAATAAAGTGTATATGGCTCCTTTTACTGCAGACACAAAATGATCTTTTCTTCCAAAATCTGTAGTTAGGGTAATAAATGCCATACAATGGGAGTGGTAATAAGTTTTTTTGTGATAATTATTCTAAGCAAATTTACAGAATTGTAAATGATATTTATGTACTTTGTAAGGGCAATTTATAAACAGATTTTTAACTTGAACGAACGCTTAATAACCCTAGAAGAAATCAATCCAGTAGACTTTTTTGGATCTAATAATTCGCATTTAAATTTAATTAAATCTTACTATCCTAAATTAAAAATAGTATTTAGAGGCAATGTGATTAAAGCCTTTGGAGAACCTGTTTTGTTAGATGAATTTGAAAAAAGAATTCAAGTACTTGTCAATTATCTTATTAAGTATAATAAGTTAGATGAAACCAGTATAGAACAATTGTTATTGGCATCGCAAAAAGAATTACAAAAGAAACGCGTATACGATGATGTTTTGGTACATGGAGTAGGTGGGAATTTTATCAAAGCCCAGACAGAAAATCAACAAAACATGGTAAAAGCCATTGCTGTTAATGATATGTTGTTTGCAGTAGGTCCTGCTGGTACAGGTAAAACTTATACTGCTGTTGCCATGGCAGTAAGAGCTTTAAAAGAAAAGGAAGTCAAAAAAATTATTTTAACAAGACCTGCGGTGGAGTCTGGAGAAAATTTAGGTTTTTTACCTGGAGATATGAAGGAAAAGTTAGATCCTTATATGCAACCTTTATACGATGCATTAAGAGATATGATTCCGGCAGAACGTTTGGCTTCTCATTTAGAAAAAGGAGTCATACAAATTGCACCTCTAGCTTTTATGCGTGGTAGAACTTTAGACAATGCTTTTGTTATTTTAGATGAAGCCCAAAACACCACTCATAGCCAAATGAAAATGTTCTTAACTCGTATGGGAAAAAGAGCCAAGTTTGTGATTACAGGAGATCCAGGACAAATAGATTTACCAAGAAAACAAGTTTCCGGATTAAAAGAAGCTTTATTGGCTTTAAAGGATGTAAAAGGAATTGCGCAGGTTTATTTAGATGGAAAAGATGTGATTCGTCACCGTTTGGTAAAAGAAATTATTACGGCATATAAAAGTATAGAAACTGAGTAAGTCAAAAGTTATCAAGTTGGTAAAGATATAAAAGGTCGGTCTTTAAACTTTTAACTTTGTAACCTGATAACTTTATAAACTTTAGTTATTTTTGCATCAAATTAATTCATAAGATGAGTAACACCATTAACGATACCAATTTTAACTTTCCTGGGCAAACAGCTATTTATAAAGGAAAAGTTCGTGAAGTATATACCGTAAACGAAAAATTAGTGATGATTGCATCAGACAGACTTTCTGCTTTTGATGTAATTATGCCAAAACAAATTCCTTATAAAGGACAAATCTTAAATCAGATTGCGGCTAAAATGTTAGAAGCCACCAAAGATATTTGTCCAAACTGGGTGTTGGGAACACCAGATCCTAATGTAACTGTTGGGTATGCTTGTGAGCCTTTTAAAGTAGAAATGGTAGTGCGTGGGTACTGTACAGGTCATGCTTGGAGAACTTATGCTAGTGGAGAAAGAGTGTTGTGTGGAATTACCATGCCAGAGGGATTAAAAGAAAATGATAAGTTTCCAAATCCAATTATTACTCCAACCACTAAGGCTGATTTAGGAGATCATGATGAAGATATTTCTAGAGAAGAAATTTTAGCTAAAGGAATTGTATCTCAAGAAGATTACGAACAATTAGAGGCTTATACCTTGGCTTTGTTTAAAAAAGGAACTGAGTTAGCTGCAGATAGAGGATTGATATTGGTAGATACCAAATATGAGTTTGGAAAAACAGCAGATGGAAAAATTGTGGTGATTGATGAAATTCACACGCCAGATTCTTCTCGCTATTTTTATGCAGAAGGATATCAAGAAAGACAAAACAAAGGAGAAGCTCAAAAGCAATTGTCTAAAGAATTTGTTCGTCAATGGTTAATAGAAAACGGTTTCCAAGGAAAAGAAGGACAACAAATTCCTGAATTGACTGATGAAAAAATAGAAGAAATTTCTAACAGATATATTGAGTTATACGAGCAAATTACAGGAGAAACTTTTGTAAAAGCAGATATTTCTAATGTGTTAGACAGAATAAACAAAAACGTAACTGAGTTTTTAACAAAGTAAATTATCAGTTATAAAAGCATAAAAAACAGCCCAATCATTTTTTGATTAGGCTGTTTTGGTTTTTAATTAGTCTTGGGTTAGGGGTAATTATTTAAATAGTAATTGTGTAACCAAAGATTGCTCAATAAATTCTTTAAAAGCAACATTTACATCATTTTCGGATGCGTATTTTTTTAGAATTTGTTTGATGTTTTGTTCCGTCAAAGGATTTGCAGATAAATGTTCTAAAACATCTACAAAGGGAATAGATAAATTGGTAAATTGAACTGAGCCTGTATCAGGATTTCGGTGAAGAGAAACAAAATAAGAACCTCTATCCTCTTCTGTAATTAAATGTGGACTTTTAATATGTACAGGGTAAGAAAGCATCAATATATCTATTTCCGGGTTTAGTACATAAAAACCATCTTTAGGTTTTTCATAAGGCACATCAGGCATCATAAAAATTTCTACTTCAAGCCATTCAAATTCTAATAGATTTTCTAAAAAAGGGTAGGTTTTTAATAGCTCATCTTCTTGTTTAATAAGGTAGTTTTTAAATTCTTCGGGCATCCTCCAAATTTGTGGACTTTGTATGTTGTAAGTACTAAAAAAACAATTCACAATGTTTTCCCAATGGTCATCGCCTAATAAGTTTTTAGCAACAGGATAGGCAGTTTCTAAAGTATCTAACACATTGTTAAAAACCAAACGCCTGTAATGTGTTAGGTTTTTTTGCACAGCACCTTTTATGTCAACAAGGTCTCCTGTTCTACAATAAGTAGCCAAGCTACTTTGGTGTTGATGTGTTTTAGCTAATAACATGGGAATGTTTTTTTAAACTATTGGTTTTTATGTTTTGTAATTGATTCATTTCATATTGTAAAATGTCCAATTCAGGAATGTTAAAATCTCGCTCTAACAATACGGGTACATCACGTTGTAATTGTTGCATGGCGAAACCAAACAAATCATAAACGGGATCTATAATGTTTTCTCCATGGGTGTCAATAATCAAATCATCAGAAACTTGAGTGTGACCTGCCATGTGTATGTATTTTACCCTGTCTAAATCAAGGTTTGCTAAAAATTCTTTAGCATTGTATTGATGATTAAAACTGTTAACATATATATTATTTACATCTAACAATAGATTACAGTCTGCTTCTTTTACTACGTTGTTAATAAATTCCAATTCCGTCATTTCTGCTGCAATTGGAGAGTAGTAACTCACAATTTCTATGGCAATTTTTCTTTCTAAAATATCTTGAGCCAAACGAATATTTTTGGCTACGTGTTTTACTGCATCTTGGGTAAAAGGAATGGGTAATAAATCAAATAAATGAGCATTATCGCATTTAGAAAAACTTAAATGCTCAGAGTATTCAACCGTGTTGGTATCGTCTAAAAACTGTTTTACTTGTTTTACAAAGTCAATATCAATTCCTTCAGGACTTCCTACAGATAAAGATAGGCCGTGTACAAAAAGTGGATGTTTTTCTAAAGCTTTGTCAAATAACTTTTTATAATATCCACCAACGTTCATCCAGTTTTCTGGAGCTACCTCTATAAAAGAAGGTGTTAGAATGTTGTTGCTTGCAAAATCTTCTGCAAAGTCTTTTCTGTATCCAATTCCTACCATAATTTTTTGTTTAAAATAGACGGATCAATATTAAAATCGATCCGTCTAATAAATTTTTAGGGGCGATTGTTATTTCTTTTCACCACATTTAGCATCCTTAGCTTTTGCCTCACCGCATTTAGCGTCTTTCGCTTTCGCTTCACCACACTTAGCATCCTTAGCCTTTGCTTCACCACATTTAGCATCTTTAGCTTTTGCTTCTCCGCATTTAGCATCCTTAGCTTTAGCCTCACCACACTTAGCGTCTTTAGCCTTTGCTTCACCGCATTTTGCATCAGTCGTTTTCTTTTCTCCACAAGCTCCTTGAATAGATTTTAATCCATCAACAGCAGAAGATAAAAGATTGGTAGTGTTAGTTAATAATTGTGTACGAACTTGTGATCCTGTTCCTAAATAATCAACAGTTAAATTTGTTGCAGTTGCATCGGTAGATGATACTAAAGCTCCAGCAATTAATGATCCTGTTAATAACGAGTTTTTTGTGAAATTTTTCATAAGATTTGATTTTTAATAATTATTATTTGTTTTTATTTAATTCTTTTTTGAGTTCCTCCTCCGAGTATATAGGTGTAGAGCAATAAGTAGAAGTACAGCTAAACAGTACATTTTCTTTAAAGCTTCCAAATAGTTCTTGTTTTTCTTTTGGGAGTTGATGAATTTTCCCGCTATAAACCATACTGTAAAATGGCAACATACTTTGTAAAGCATGGTTAAATTCATTTCCTTTTCCAGTATCTAAATACACATATTGTGTAGGTTCTTGTTTTAACTCATAGGCTAAAAGCAGTAAAGAGGCTTCTGAATAATAATCTTTAATCAATGCCTTTGAGGTTAAAAACTGAAATGTTTTTTTAGCAATATTGATATAGTTGTTGTCTTTTGAGTAGTATCCATACCAGTTAAAAATTCTTGCTATACTGATGTTTTCTTCCTTTAATGGTTGGGCTGTCAACCCATTGTTTCCGCTAAAACTTTTAAAAGCACCATTTTCTAATAAATAGTTCTTTTTAATTTGCATACAAATTGATCTTAGCTCTTGTTTTGCTTTACTGTTGTTGATGTCATTTTTAACAAGGCTGATTAAAAAATTAGCCATAGCTATTTGATCTCTTAGACTTGTAATTTTGCTCTCTTCACTGCCATGTGCGTATAAACCAGATGTTTTCTTTCGCTTGTACAAAGCATTTTCTATGTTTTTAACTTTGTTTAAATACTTTTTGTTATGTGTAACATGGTACATTCTTAATAGGGCAGTACCCATAGCTGCATTGTTGTCTGTAAAAGTGTTTTGGTCAACTTTTGGAATTCCTAACTTTCTTCTTTCTATATTGTTTAGCTTAAAATAATCAGCAGCATGTTTACCTTGAATTAAATCTGCGTCTTGTGCGTTACTATACAGTCCGTTTTTATGGATTAAAAATTCATCAATATATTTAATGATGTTTTGAGCATATACTAAAGAATTTTCATCTCTGTTATATTGGTAATTCAGTAAAAAAATATTTAAATACCTAGCCTGTATTTTTAATAATTTTTCAAAATGTAGATGTTCCCAATCTCCATGAGTTGAATATTGATAAACACCACCCCAAACAGGGTCGCTTAGTTTTTTAGCTCCTTTAATACTATTGTAAATCCATGTTTTTATATTAGGATGTTTGCTGTTAAATAGTGCTTTTTCAAAAGTGGCGTATTCAATATATTTTTGAGCTTGATTAAATCCTCCTTGTTTAAAATCTAAAGAGTTGATAAAGTTATTCTCTAAGGTGGATATTAGAGTGTTGTTGTTTTGATTGTTATTGATGACTTTAGTAAAATCAACAGGGTTTTCTTCTGGACTTGGGTCTTTAACAATGGCTTTTAATAGTTTTAGAAAATTATCAGGAGCTATAAACCCAGCTCTTTTTACAATATCAATTCCATCTGCATTAATAAAAATAGTAGCAGGCCAACCGTAATCCTTATACCTGTTAGACAATTCAGGGTTTGCATCTTGATCTGCTTTTACACTAATAAAATGTTGATTTAAAAAACTGATGACTTTGTTGTTTTCATAAGTTTCATCATCCATTACATGGCACCAATGACACCAGTTAGCAGCCAGATTTAAAAGAATAATTTTATTTTCTTTTTTGGCTTGTTCAAAGGTTTTGGCAGATAACTCTTGCCAGTCAATTGCATTGGCAAAAGAAAAGCTATGAATTAAGATGATAAGAATACTGCAAAAACGTTTCATGTGAATGTTATTTGCAATATCTACGAGAAAGAAATCTAAACGGTTTTATTTTTTTTCAAAAAAAAATAAATTTTGGGAGAAAGAGAGGGGAGTATTGGGTAAAGCGTTAATGGTAGTGGATAAATTATTGATTCTTTTTACTTAGAATCCACATTAATATTCCTCCTGTAATATACATCCAAATAGAATAAGCAGCTGTAGGTATGGCCATTTCAATATTGTTTAACATAGAAGTTGAAATAACAATGGCTAAAGTTGCATTTTGTATACCTCCGTCTACCCCAATAGCTATGGCATCAGAAAAATGAAGTTTAAAAATTTTGGCTAATAAAAATCCAGATGCAATAATGCTAAGGTTTAATAGTAAAGTTACCCATCCTACTCTTTGAATCGCATCTCCTATAGTACTGTAGTTTGTGGCAATAATTCCGGTTAAAATCAAAATAAAAATAATTGTAGAGGCAGTTCTCATAGGTTTTATCATACGAGATGAAACCTTTGGATGATATTTTTTTATCATCATTCCTATTGTGATTGGAAGAACGGTAATAGCCATAATTTGCATTACGGTTTCGGCAAATGGTAGTTCTATTTTAATGTTAGAGTAAGTGTTAAAATAACTTAGCGCATAGGAAATAGTAACTTGTGTAGAGATAATACTGATAAAACTGATAACAGCAGTTAAAGTAACAGATAGGGCTAAGTTTCCATTACAAATTTGGGTGATGATATTACTTGTAGGACCTCCAGGGCAGGAAGCTAAGATAATTAAACCTACAGCCATGGTGGTATCTAGTTTAAAAAAAATGGCTAGACCAAAAGCAATTAGTGGCAGTATAATGGTTTGATTGATAATTCCTAAAATAGCGGCTTTGGGCTGTCTAAAGATTCTTGAAAAATCACGAATGGTAAGTGACATCCCCATCCCAAGCATAATGATGGCTAAAGAACAAGGTAAAAATAAATCTAGCAGTATGTCAGACATGAATATGGAATGGATAATATTATTGACGCATAACAAATATAGAGAATAAGTTATGAATAAAAACGCCTAAACAATATGTTTAGGCGCTTTGTGGTTTTGTTTAGTTTTTATTTAAGTAAGGGTGTGTATTTGTCTTTATTTTCTATCATCACCCAAGCAAGAATTGCGCTTAAAACAAATGGCATAATTAATTCATCTGGTTCGGTAACAATATGAAAAAGTACAATCCCTACCATTACAGGTAAAATAATAATAGCTCCCAAGGCTCTTGTTTTGTTAAAAATAAATAGAACTCCTCCAACAATTTCCGCCACAGCTACTAAAGGCATCAACCATTTAAGACTCATCATTGCTGTCATAGCATCTAATAATTCTTGAGGCATTTCTTCGGGCATGGGCATGTAGTTAAAAAACTTATTGAGTCCAGCATTTATAAACATTAGCCCAAATAATAGGCTCACTACAAAAAGAATTTTGTTTTTCATTGTTTTTTAGATTTTGGTTTAGTGTTCTAAATTTAGTGAAAAAACTTTATTTTTTATTTTTTCTTCAATTCGTATAAATCTTTTCTTCTGTCTTTTAAGTTTCTTACACTACCATGTTGGTTTAATTCTTTTAACAAACTTAAATCTACATCAGCAATTAAAATCATTTCGGTATTTGGGGTGGCTTCTGCTTTAATTCCGTTGGTAGGAAAGGCAAAATCACAAGGAGTAAATACCATAGATTGTGCGTACTGAATATCCATGTTTTCTACTTTTGGTAAGTTACCCACACTACCGGCTATGGCAACATAACATTCGTTTTCTATAGCTCTTGCTTGTGCACAATACCTAACTCTAGAATATCCATTTTGAGTATCGGTTAAAAAAGGAACAAATAAAATATCCATACCATCATCGGCTAGTAGTCTACTTAGTTCTGGAAATTCAGAATCGTAACAAATTAAAATTCCAATTTTTCCACAATCGGTATCAAAAGTTTTTACTTCAGTTCCTCCTTGCATTCCCCATACTTTTTCTTCATCTGGTGTAACGTGAATTTTTTCATATCGTTCTACAGATCCATCTCTTTTACATAAATATCCTACGTTATAAAGTTTGCTCCCTTTCATTTCGGGCATACTTCCGGCAATAATATTAATGTTGTAAGAAATAGATAGTTCTGAAAATTTTTGAACAATATCCTGTGTGTGTTTGGCTAGTTCTCTAATAGCTTCGGACACAGGTAGGTGATTGTTTTCTGCCATCAAAGGAGCGTTAAAAAACTCTGGAAACAAAGCAAAATCAGATCTGTACCCAGATACAGCATCAACAAAAAACTCTGCCTGTTGTAATACATCATCTAAGTTTTTATAGGGTCTCATTTGCCATTGTACCAATCCTAAACGAACAATTTCTTTTGTTTGAGCTGCTACTTTAGTAGGCTTTTGATAGTAAATATTATCCCAACGCATTAAAACCGCAAAATCATTAGAAGCAGTATCTCCTTCTAAATAACCAGTCATAATTTTAGTAGGGTGGAAATCGTTAGAAATCTGAAAGTTTAAAACGGGATCATTAATTTCTTTACGTTTAACTTTTTCTATATAAGTCTTGGGTTTTATCCTGTGGGCGTGTTTGTGGTAATTAGGAATTCTTCCTCCAAAAACAATTCCCTTTAAGTTTAGGTTTTCGCACAATTCTTTTCGGTAATCATACAAACGTCTACCTAGTCTTAAACCTCTAAACTCAGGTTTTATAAATACATCAATTCCGTACAACATATCTCCCTCGTTGCTGTGGGAGTTAAAAGTGTAGTTGGCTGTAATTTCTTCGTAAGTGTGATTGTCAGAAAATTCATCGTAATTTACAATAATAGAAAGGGCGCAACCGGCCAATTGTCCGTTTACTTTAATTACAATTTGTCCTTCCTTAAATTTATCTATCAAAGATTGTATTTGATATTTTTCCCAATAAGAATCGTCTAGAGCTTTGTAGGCAACCATCATAGCTTCTTTTAACTCTTGATAGTCGTTTATATCTAGATATTTTAATTCAATATTGTCTATTTCCTCAATATTCATAAAGTGTTATATTACTTTGTTGTTATAGTTAAATATAGTCATTTAGCCTTTGTGTAACAATATTTTTAATTTCTTAAACAATGTTAAAAAACACGTTTTAAAAGTTTGGTATTAATTTTGATAAGGCATTCGCTTGTTTCTAATAAATACTTTATTATCTTAGAGAAATAGTTCTGTAGAACCCAACCAATATTATGTTAAAACAAAGCTTAAATTTAAAATTATCTCAAAAATTATCTCCTCAGCAAATTCAGTTGATGAAGATGATTCAGCTACCTACCCAAGCTTTTGAACAGAGGTTGAAACAAGAAATTGAAGAAAATCCTGCGTTAGAGTCTGGGAAGGAACAAGAGGAAACGTACGAAGATAACTACGATGATTACGCAGATGAAGGAAATGAGTCTATTGCGGCTGATGACATCAATATTGATGAGTATTTAAGTGATGATGATATTCCTAGTTACAAGCTACAAGCAAACAATTATTCTGCCGATGACGAAGATAGAGAAGTGCCTTATGCGGGTGGTTTAAGTTTTCATCAATCCTTAATCAATCAACTAAATACATTTAGTTTAAGTGATGAAGAATATTTAATTGCCGAATTTTTGGTAGGGAGTATTAATGATAATGGATACTTAAGACGAGATACGATTGATATTGTTGATGATTTGGCATTTACCCAAAATATTTTTGTTGATGAAAATAAAGTTGATGACATCTTGTATGATGTGGTTCAGAAATTAGAGCCAACAGGAGTGGGAGCAAGGGATTTAAAAGAATGTTTAGTTATTCAGTTAGAAGCCAAAAATCAAACAAGATCGGTTGAGTTGGCTGCTAAAATGCTAGACACTGCTTTTGATGCTTTTGTAAAAAAACATTACGATAAGTTATTAGCTAAATTTGATATTACAGAAGAGGAATTAAAATTAGCAATTAAAGAGGTTGAAAAATTAAATCCAAAGCCAGGAGGAGCTATAGTTGGGAATTCTAAAATAGCAGAACAAGTTGTGCCAGACTTTACCATAAGAATTAATGATGGTGAGTTAGAGTTGTTGTTAAACTCAAGAAATGCACCTGAATTACACGTTTCTAGAGAGTATAATAACATGTTAAAAGGTTATCAAGAGGCAAAAGTAAAAACCAAATCGCAAAAGGATGCTGTGCAGTTTATTAAGCAAAAATTAGATTCTGCAAAATGGTTTATAGATGCTATTAAACAGCGTCAACAAACTTTAATGGTAACCATGAGTACCATTATGGAAATGCAACAAGAATATTTGCTGTCTGGAGATGAAAGCAAACTAAAGCCAATGATTTTAAAAGATGTGGCAGAGAAAATAGACATGGACATCTCCACTGTTTCAAGGGTTGCTAATAGTAAATATTGTTCAACACCATACGGAACTAAATTGGTAAAAGAATTTTTCTCAGAGTCGATGAAAAACGATCAAGGGGAAGATATTTCTACTAGAGAAATTAAAAGTATTTTAAAAACGGTTATTGAAGATGAGGATAAAAAGAAACCGTTAACCGATGATAAGTTATCAGCACATTTAAAAGAAAAAGGGTATTTAATTGCTCGTAGAACAGTAGCAAAGTATAGAGAACAGCTGGATATTCCTGTTGCGAGATTAAGAAAGGAAATATAAAGTATGGACAAAATATACAAGGCTTTATCTGTAATATTACACCCTATTTTTTTGCCCATGTTTGGTACGTGGGTTTACTTAAATGTATTGCCTTTGCCCATATCTAAAATGCAGATATATTTAATCTTTTTCATTGTAACTGGAGCTACATTTTTGGTGCCTTTGTTAACCATATTTTTATTAAGATTTATGGGTTACATTAAAAGTGTTCAAGTAACTACTGCACATGAAAGAAAATTACCAGTGGCTTTAATGATTGTTAATTATGTGTTCTTAGCACAAATGCTAGGACGTATTTGGCAATTAAGAGAGCTAACTATTTTAGCTTATGCTACGGCATTAGGATTAATAGTCACTATTTTTTTGTTGTATAAAAAAATAAAGGTGAGTTTGCATATGCTAGGGATGGCAGGCTTGTTAGGTTTTACCATTGTATACGGATCTGTATACGATTATCCTGTTCTTGTTATTGCTTTATTGTTTATATTAACCGGTTTGTTAGCAACGGTAAGGTTAAAATTAAAAGCGCATAATTTTAAAGAAATTATACTTGGAACTGCTTTGGGCTTGTTATTGCCTATTTTAATCAGTTTTGTGTTATAAGATGTAAAACATTACACCAACTTTTAGTTGATTAAAGCTTAGTTTTTCTCCAGTTTCGGTTCTTACACTGTCTTTAAACGGAGGATTTAAGTAATATTTTACGTGAAAATTCCAAGTACCAAAACCAATAGAAGTATACAAAGTAAAGTTTGTGCTGTTAAATGCAGATAGGTTTGTAAATTTTGTTGTGTTTCCACTATTATCATCAAAACTAGCACTGTTACTTAGGTTGTAAACAAAAGAGGCACCAGAATATATTCGCCAGAAACTATCGTTGGTAGGTGTTGAGGTTCTCCATCGGTATTCTATTGGAAACTCAAGGTTGTGTGAGCTATAATCATACCTGCTGTAGTTGTTGTTAATGTTGTAGACCAAATCATCACCATTTTTAGTAATGGCAATATTGGGTCTTAAAACATCAAAGTTGTAACCTATACCTATTCCTAAAGCTTTGTTTCTAGCTCGGTTTAAAGGAATATCTTTTATAAATCCTGTTTCAATACTAAAAGGGACTCCTGTGTTTTCAATGCCGTTTTTTGTGCCTAAAAGAAAGTTGTATTGAATTCCTAAATAAAATTGATCTTCAAGATAATGGTCATCTATATAAATTTCAACCTCATCATCTTCTTGTTGCGCAAAAAGAGAGCAAGAAAGCATGAGTAATAAAATGACGCTTTTGAAATTCATTTATTTACCTGGTTTAAATTTTAATGGCAGGTGTACTACTTTTTTGGTTTCAAAAAATGCTTCTTCAAAATAATTTGGTAAATCATATAAAGTACAGCTAGGAAAATCTTTTAACTCTTCGGTTAAATCACCTCCTTTTAAATATAAGATACCATTTTTTAATGGATGATTGCTTTTTTTAGCACATTTGGTTTTTACCCATTTTACAAAATCTGGCATGGCAGTAACGGCTCTACTTACTATAAAGTCAAATTCACCTTTTACTTTTTCTGCTCTCATGTGCTCAGCTTTTAAATTGCTTAAACCAATTCCTTGAGCAACACCATTAACAACCTTTATTTTTTTTCCGATAGAATCTACTAATAAAAATTCAGTTTGAGGAAATAAAATGGCTAATGGAATTCCAGGAAATCCTCCACCAGTACCCACATCTAAAATTTTAGAACCTGGGTTAAAAGTTTGGACTTTAGCAATTCCTAAAGAATGTAAAATATGTCTGATATATAGCTCATCTATATCTTTTCTAGAAATAACATTTATTTGAGCATTCCACTCTTTATAAAGGTTTTCTAGTTGTGTAAATTGAGCTATTTGCGTTTCCGTTAAATCCGGAAAGTATTTTAAAATTATGTCTACTGTTATCATCGTAGTGCAAAAGTAATTGATTTCCTGTGAAAATAAATAGGAAACCTTTGGTTAAATGTTCTTTACATTTATATAAAATACGTTTAAATCTTAAATTTCTTATTGCCGATTTGAAATAAAGTGAGTAAAAATTAGTTACTTTTGTAGGCTGAATATTAATAACAAATGCTACAAGTAAGTTTTTCAAGGGAAACTAATAACCAGTTTTTTAAAACTCTAAATCAAAGAGTTAATAAGTACTTTAAGGATAATAACCTTAAACGTACAGGGAATTGGGTACTTTACTCAAAAGCTGTATTGATGTTTTCTTTATTGTTTATACCCTATCTAGCTTTGATGTTTTTCCCTATGGGGAATGCTTATCGTATTTTGATGTGTGTATTAATGGGCTTAGGAATGGCAGGAGTAGGGATGAATGTGATGCACGATAGTAATCACGGATCTTTTTCTAGCAAATGGTGGGTAAACCAATTGATGGGAAACAGTATTTATATTCTTGCAGGAAATGTGTATAACTGGAAAGTACAACATAATTTATTGCACCATACATACACAAATATAGAAGGGATTGATGAGGATATTGATATACAAGGAGTAATACGTTTGTCTAAGCATGAGCCTTGGAAGCGTTTTCATAAGTATCAAAGATTTTATGCTTTCTTTTTATATGGTTTGTTAACCATACAATGGGCTTTGGTGGTAGATTTTAGACAAACACCTAAATACATCAAACACAAATTAAGTGCAGAGGGGGAGTTGAATCCTGCTAAAGAATGGACCCTTTTAATCATGACCAAAATAGTGTATTACTTATTTTGGTTGGCATTACCTTTATTAGTGATGCCAATTGCATGGTATCAATGGCTAATAGGATTTATGGTAATGCATTATGTAGCTGGTTTGGTATTAAGTGTTGTGTTCCAATTGGCACATATTACAGATGCTGTTGAGGTAATTTCTCCTGAGCAGTTAGAAAGTGAAAAAAGAAGTTGGGCTGCACATCAATTACAAGAAACAGCAAATTTTGCAACTAAAAACAAGGTGGTTTCTTTCTTTTTAGGAGGATTAAATTATCAAATAGAACACCATATATTTCCTACAATTTCGCATGTTCACTACAAAGACATTTCTAAAATTGTAAAAAAGACAGCCAAAGAGTTTGAGTTGCCATATCACGAATATGAAACAATAAAAGAAGCTTTAGCTGCACACATCAATCAGTTAATTATTTTAGGGAAACAACCCCAAATGGGATAAAGAATATATAATAAGTAAATTTCACAATGAAACAAGTTTTATCAGACAGAATTACGAGTTTACCAGCATCTGCTACATTAGCAATGGCTGCAAAAGCAAGAGAGTTAAAAACAGCTGGAAAAGATATCATTAGCTTAAGCTTAGGAGAACCAGATTTTAACACTCCAGATTATATTAAAGATGCAGCTATTCAAGCTATTAACGACAACTATAATTCTTATAGTCCAGTTGATGGTTATGCTGATTTAAAAGAGGCAATTTCTTTAAAGTTTAAAAGAGATAATAATTTAGATTATAAGCCTAGTCAAATTGTTGTTTCTACAGGAGCAAAACAATCTTTGGCAAATATTACTCAAGTTTTGTTAAACCCAGGAGATGAGGTTTTGTTGCCTGCACCTTATTGGGTTTCTTATTCTGCATTAGGGATTTTAGGTGGAGCTACTTTTAAAGAAATTCCTTCTACTATTGAAAATGATTTTAAAATTACTCCTGAGCAATTAGAAGAAGCGATCTCTCCTAAAACTAAATTAATTTTCTTTAACTCTCCAAACAACCCAAGTGGAACTGTTTATACAGAGGAAGATTATAGAGCTTTGGCAGCAGTATTAGAAAAGTATCCAGATATTTATATTGTTTCTGATGAAATCTATGAACACATCAATTACGGAACACCAAACTTTAGTATTGCTTGTATTCCATCTATGTACGATAGAACGATTACTGTAAACGGATTGGCAAAAGCATTTGCAATGACAGGTTGGAGAATTGGATATATTGGAGCGCCAGAGTGGATTGCAAAAGCTTGTACAAAAATGCAAGGGCAAATTACTTCAGGAACTAACTGTATCGCTCAAAGAGCTGCAATTACTGCATTATCAGAGCCTGTTTCAAGAATTGACTACATGGTAGTTGAGTTTGAAAAAAGAAGAAACATGATGTTAGAATTGTTAGGTGAAATTGAAGGATTTAAATTAAATGTTCCTAAAGGAGCTTTTTATATCTTCCCTGATGTTTCTGCTTTCTTAGGAAAAACAATTAAAGGTCATGCAATTAATACAGCAGCAGATTTTTCTATGTTGTTGTTAGAAGAGGCTAATGTTGCTACCGTATCTGGTGAAGATTTTGGAGCACCAACATGTATACGTATTTCTTATGCAGCTTCTGAAGCGCAATTAAGAGAGGCAGTAGCTAGAATTAAATCAGTATTGTCATAATTAGATAATTTTAATTTATATCACAAAACCGCTTTTGAAACAAAAGCGGTTTTTTAATTTTGTATTAGATACTAAAACATTATGAAGTTAAATACCCCAGTACTATCCTTTATTTTATTTTTTCTTACAAATTCCCTTTTTGCTCAGGATGATAATGACTTTTCATTAGACCATGATCAAAACATAAAGTTAATATCCAATGAAAAGTCATTGAATATTGGAGGACGAATTATGTTTGACAATGCGGTGTTTTCCGAATCGAATCTGTTAAATGCTTCATATGCAGAAAAGCAAATTAAAAGTGGTGAACAATTTAGAAGATTGTTTTTTTATGCAACGGGGGCGCTTTATTCTAATTTAGAATACAAATTACAGTTGAATTTCATCAATGGTCAAGTAGGAATAAGAGATGCGTTTATAGGGCTTAAAAACGTTCCTATAGTGGGAAGAATTAGAATTGGTCAGGTAAAAGAACCTATTAGGTTAGATGTTTTAAATAGTAGTAACTATTTAACTTTTTTAGAACGTTCTTTTAATACGGATTTTATGCCCATTCGTAATAGTGGAATTTTGTTGATGGATGATTATTACGAACACAGACTTTCTTATCAACTAGGAGCCTTTAGAAATTCAGATAAAAACACTGGGAATGATAAGATTGCTGATGACAGTTTTGTGGTTACAGGAAGGTTTACAGGGATGCCTATTTATGAACAAACAGAGTTTTTACATTTAGGAATTGCTGGTTCTTATAGAAAATATGATGATCATGAGTTTAATGTAGATGCTAAACCAGAGGTAAATTTAAGTAACATTTCTTATGTAGCCATTACAGGCTTAACAGATGTGAATCATGTAAATATTGTTAACTCAGAAATAGCCTATAGTAACAAAGCTTTTAATTTTCAAGGAGAGTATATGTATGTTGATGTTAGACGTTATAATTCTGTAAATCATTTTTCTACCTACTATGGTCAGGTAAGTTGGTATCTTACCGGGGAGCATAAGCAAATAAAGAATCCTTACAGTATGTTCAACCGCTTTAGGCCTAAGCATAATCTTAGTGCGAACAAAAGTGGAGCTTGGGAACTTGCTTTTAGATATTCACACGTAGACATGAATCATAGAGATGTGGCTGGAGGTATTCAAGATGATTATACTCTTGGTTTAAATTGGTATTTAAATCCGTATACAAGATTTATGTTTAATCAGATTTATGCCGATGTTTATGATAAAGGAAATGCAAACATCTCTCAGCTAAGAGTTCAGATAGATTTTTAATATAAAAACGCCCTCTTTTACCAAAAAGAGGGCGTTTTTATTTAGAATGTTTTTTCTAAAAATGAACTTCAAATTGTAATCTATATTGTAATCCATCCGAAGCACCATCAACAGTAGTATAGCTTAAATCTGTTTGAATTTTTAAGGCATGTCCTACAATGTATTTAGAGACTCCAACTGTATATTGTTCTTTGGTATTGGCAATTCCTTTATAATCTACTTGACTATATCTTGTCGTTATTTCATAGTTGTTGTGAAATAAATATCCTGCAGTTAAATTATATCCTTTTCCTACTTTAACAGGATTTGTACCTATTGTGGTGTCATCTGCATTTCTATAAGCAAATTCTCCCATCATTGAATAACCATTGTGCTTGTACATAAAATCTACAAAAGAAGTATTTACATCCGTAGTAGCAAATACATGGTCTTCTGGGCTTCCACTATCGTCAATTAATTCTATAATACTTCCTTGACTTCCTCTTTGTCTAGAAGCTCTATCATTGTGATTGTAGGTTAGTCCCACGGATAGTTTTGGCTTAGGCTCTCTTTTTAAATCACCTCCTTTATAATCCCCTTTACTAGTAAAGGTTCCATAAGGTAAAAATTCTATTCTACTAGTGTATTGTTGACCTCCAACATTTCCAGTGGTAATGTTTCTTCCTTCTCCTTGAGTAATGGCAAAAACTTCTCTAATTAAAAACTGTTTACCAATGGTGTGATGGTTTCTTAATTGAAACCCCATATCTCTATCTAAAGTAAACTCTCTGTTTAAGATAGATCTGTCAACCAATTGCATGTTTGCTGATGAAATTACACGTTCACGGTTACCAGGTAATTTGGTTTGACCTGCCCAGATTTCTAAGTTTTTATAAAAGTTCCATTTTAAAACGGCGTCTAAAATCAACTTAGGGCCAAGTTTAGTGTATTCATTAGAAGATCCTGTGTCGTTGTTAGACATTCCTAATTCAATTTTATATTTAACCTTTGGGCTTAATACAAATCCATCAAATTTTAATCTATATCTCCTAACTTTAGTGTCTGTCTGAAGGTTTTTTGGGTCAAAGTCAAAATTATTGTTTGCATCTGCATCCAAACCTACAGAAGTAAGGTATTGCATACGCAATCCAAACTTCATGCTCCAAGTACTATCTTTAGCAACTGAATTAAAAATTCCCTTTCCAAATGTGTCTTTTCCTATCTTTTGAGCACTTAAGTTTGAGATGGTTAAGGTTAGAACGAGTAAAGTAAATAGTTTAGCTGTCTTCATGTTTTTCATTAATGAAGTGCAAAACTACGTTACTTTTTTGTTAACTAACGTTAATTCAATGTTAAGATGTAAGGGTGTGGTTAAGGGAGGAATGTTATAGTAAAGGCTTCGTAGTTCTTGTTTGCTAATGGATTTAGGCTTATGTCTCAGATAAAGTGAGTGTTAATTCAGTTCTCTAATGTTAAATTAATGTTAACAAAAAATCCGTCTACATTTTTATGAAGACGGATTTTTGAATTATTGTTGATAAGGTGACTTATCTTTTTACATTAGATTGTATTTCATTAATCAATTCAGATAAATTAATTAATGCCATAATTAAATCTTTAGATTCCATAATAATACCAAAGTGTAGAGTGGTGTTTTTTGGACTTGTTTCTACAGTTCTAATTCTATCAATTTGTTTTCCTAAAGAGTCAGAAACATTTTCTAATAAAGCTTGTTTCTTTTCTAAAATAATAGAAAGCTCATCAAAATTTTGTTCTTTTAAAACCAAAGAAATATCAGTTAATACAGCGTCTAATCCTTTCATGATTGCTTTTAAATCACTGATTTGTTCCTTGTTTAAAGGTTTGTGATTGTTATTAACGTGCTTGTAGCTAATTTTAGAAATATAGCTAATAGATTGAGAAATATCTTCTAAATATCCTAATACAGAAATGTAGAACTTACTTGCTTCAACAGAACTTTTCTCTAAAGATTTGATAAAATAGAAAACATCATTACGCAACTCGTCAATTTCTTGATTTAATTTGTTAACGTGCTTGTCATTTTTCTTTAGCTTGTCTAAGTTTTGATCAGCTAAGTTATTTACCACATTAGAGTAAAGTTTTTGTACTCTACCTAATACTTGTATAATGTGATCAGAGCTTTCATTAATTACTCCGTTAATCGTGTCTATAGTTTCTTTTTTGATAGCTTTTTTAGCTTCTTTTTCTTTTTCTTTTTGAGAGTGTTTAACGTAGTTTCTTCCAATTAAGAAAAGAACTGTTAAAAGTAAAATAGCAATCATTAATGGTCCTCCTAAATTGATTAGGAAAGCAACAATAGCAGCAAAAGTAAAGGCTACAATAGCAGTTAAGAACCAACCACCAATTACGCTTAATACCCCTGCAATTCTATAAACAGCACTTTCTCTTCCCCAAGCTCTATCAGCCAAAGAAGTACCCATAGCTACCATAAATGTAACGTAAGTAGTAGATAAAGGCAGTTTTAAAGAAGTACCTATAGAAATTAAAATACCTGCAACAACTAAGTTAATAGAGGCTCTTACCATATCAAAAGCAGGAACTTCGTAGCTCTTGTTTTTAGAGATGACAATAGAAGGTCTTTCGAATCTTGAATCTATATATTTTCTAGTTTTTTGAGGAATAAAAAAGTTTATTCCTGTATTGATTAACATACCAAATCTAACAATCCCTCTAGATGCTGGGTTAGGTTCAAACTTTTCATGTCCATCACCTTGTCTAGATAAGTTTACTCCAGTTTCAATAACAGTTTTTGCTTTTTTAGAAAACCATAAGGTAACAACCATCACCCCTCCAGCAAATACTAATAATAGTGGGTTAGAAGGTACTTTTTCTGCTAAAATTCCCATAGAGAATTCATTGGCAGCTATACCAGAAACAGACCACGCTTGGAAAGAGTTCCATGCGGCAATTGGTACCCCTACAAAGTTTACCAAGTCGTTTCCAGAGAAAGCCATGGCTAAAGAAAAGGTTCCGATACCAATAATTACTTTTAAAATATCAATTTTAAAAAGACTTATAAGTAATTGCGAGATTAAGGTCCAACCTAAAAATCCAAGAACAAGAATATTAAAAGTTTGTCCTTCAATTAAGTGTTTTGTGTTTGAGTAATAAGGCGTTCCTTTCATTCCTTTTACAAAAATGAAATATGTAATTGCAGTAATAGCCAAACCACCAAAGATAGCGTTGATATAAGATTTTTTATCGTTTAAGTTAAAAGAGTATACAATTCTAGATAAGAATTGAACTAATGCTCCTACTGTAAAGGAAATAGCTACAGAGAGCAGAATTCCAAAAATAATAAGCAAGGCTTTTTCATGGTTGATGTATTGCCAAATATCAGCGATGTTTTTTGAGTCATCTCCAGATATTTTAATCAATGCCATAGCAACAGCAGCTCCTAATAATTCAAATACAATAGAAACTGTAGTAGAAGTAGGCATTCCCAAGGTGTTAAAGATATCGAGTAACAAAATGTCTGTAATCATTACAGCCATAAATATGTACATGATTTCATCAAAATAAAATTGACTTGGAACAAAAATTCCTTTACGGGCTACTTCCATCATTCCGCTAGAAGTAACAGCACCTACAAGTACACCTATACTTGCAATAATCATTATCTTTTTTGGCGTTATTGCCTTAGATCCAATTGCTGAATTTAAAAAGTTAACGGCATCATTACTAACACCAACTACTAAATCTATTGTGGCTAATACAGCCAAAGCAATGATCATTAAAAAATACACGTCTTCCATGGGGAAAATTTAAATTAGGGCTCAAAATTACTAAAAAAAAGCAAGTTCAAATGTTAATTAAATGTTATGAAATGTACATCCTATTTAAGTGCATTTCACAGTGTTAAAGTTTATTTTTTTGAGGGGTTACCATAAAATCTTTCAAATAAAACGGTTCAAAATAGGCTGTATCTTCAAAAGATTTATTTTGATATTTTTCTTCGGCTAAAACAGCCATTTCTTTTGCAGATGGAAATTTTTCATCAATAAAAACAGCATTTTTATGTTTAATGAGGTCTTTACATTTAGCAGCTCCATCTCCTAAAAAATAAACAGATTGCTCGTTTAATAAGTTTTGATAAGAAGTTTCATCAATAATTTCTGCTTCTGGATTTCTACTGTATTCGTAGTTCTGATTAAAAACAGCGCTATATACTTCTAATCTTCTTGCATCAATCATAGGAACAATAATTCCTTGTTCAATACGAATACTTTTAGCTAAAGCTTTTAAAGTATCTACAGAAATTAATGGTTTGTTAATAGCATAAGCCAATCCTTTTGCAGTAGAAACACCAATTCTTAAACCTGTATATGATCCAGGACCTTTACCTACGGCAATAGCATCTAAATCTGTTGCCTTAATGTTTTCGGATTTTAAAGCATCTTCTATAAAAACATGTAGCTTTTCGGCGTGTGAGTAGTCTCCGTTATTCTCTTCTTTTAAATAAAGACAAATACCATCTTTTGCTAGGCTTATAGAGCAGTTTTTGGTAGAGGTTTCTATATTTAGGATCAATGCCATGTGACTAGTTTTAAAAACAAATATACTTTACTATTCTTAAAATTTTAAGATTAATTTTAGTTGTTTTCTTTGATAAGATAGCTATAAACAGGATAATGATCGCTATATCCACCTAAATAACTACTTCCCGAAAAACTTCTTTTAGGGCTTCCCTTGTAAGTTCCTTTTTGTAATGTCATATAATTGGGGTTAAATATTCCTGCTTTATAAAATTTAAATTGATGGTAGTTTTTGTTTAAAGTAATATAATTATCACTAAAAAATATTTGATCAAACAAAAAGAGTTCTCCTTGATAAGTTAAGGTGTTAAAACCATTTTTAAACATCTTTTCAAAAGGGTTGTATAGGTCTCCTGGTTTTAATTTGGTCTTAGAGTTCTTGGTGTTTAATATTTTTTTAAAGCTTTTGTCTGTTGGGTTGTCGTTAAAATCTCCCATTCCAATAATTTTGGCATTAGGTTCTTCTTCGTGAATTAAGTCAATAATCGCTAAATTTCTTTTGGCAACATGCTCTCTTAAAATACTGCTTTTTTGAGCTCCTCCTCGCCTTGATGGCCAATGATTTACCAAAACGTGTATTTTTTCATCAATCAAATAGCCAGTAATCCAAAGAATATCTCGAGTGTGAATTTTAACATTGTTGTGATATAAGTTTGCTGGAATGGCTTCGCTATGTGTGGGTTTAAAAACTTCTTTGTTATATAACAATGCAGTGTCTATACCACGAAGATCTGGTGAGTCAAAATGAATAATTCCGTAGTGATAATTACTCAAAGGAGGAGTTGCAATTAAATCTTCTAAAACTTTTCGGTTTTCTACTTCTGCTACTCCAATAATAGATGGTGGTAATTTGTTTTGCTCTTTTCCTATTTCGCAAAGTACTTGAGAAAGTTTTGATAGTTTGTCTTGGTAAATTTCTTTTCGATTAGATTTTATTTCCATCATTGGACTTAGTTCATCCAATTTGTTTGGGTCGTTAATAGTATCAAAGAGATTTTCAAGATTGTAAAACGCAACGGTTTGAACGATATATGATTTCTGTGCATAAAAACTACTGTAACAGAGGGTTAAAACAATGAGTGTTATTTGATTGATTTTCGATAGCATGTTTTTTTGAAATTAAAAATAACTTAATTTAGAAAGAAAAGGAAAAGAAAAATGTTGCTAAATCACAAGGTACTTTGTTGCTGTTTGTTCAGCATTTCTGTGTTCTGTCAAGAGCAATCTTTGTTTAAGGGAGTGGTTAAAGATTTTAAAACCAACAAACCCTTGTCTGTTTTTGAGGTTGAAATAGCTAATACCAATAAGCAGTATTTGTTTACAGATCCTTTAGGAAGGTACGATTTATTGCTGCCAACTAATGTAAATGAATTGGTATTTAAATCTAAAGGATATCAAAACTTACGGACAACCGTTAAGAAAATAAAGTCAGCTATTATTTATTTAAAACCAATTGAGGATGATCATGAAGAATTTAGTTTACTGAATTTAACAGAGGATCAGTTAGAGGATGAAAGTGGGGAAGTGACGAATATTACTGGAATTTTTTCTGCTTCGGATGATGTGTATCTAAATACAGTTGGGTTTGAGTTTCAAGGAGTCTTTTATAGTGCTAGAGGTTTAGGGTTAAATCAAAGAGCTTTTTTGTTAAATGGTGTTCATCAAAATAGATTGTATGATGATAGACCCGCATGGAACAATTGGGGAGGAGTAGAGGGAATATATAGAACCCAAGTGGTAACAGAGCCTTTAGGAGCTTCAGAAAAAACTTTTGGTGGTGCTTTGGGAGTTACTTCTTTAACCACTAGAGCTTCGGAGTACAGAAAGGGATCAAGAGTTGTCTATGCTCGTTCCGATAGAACTTATCAAAACAAAGTTGCTTTAAGTCATGTAGGAAGCATGCCAAATCAGTGGTATTATGTTGTTTCTGCTAGTAGGCGTTGGGGGAATCAAGGGTACAGAACAGGAACGTTTTATGAAGCAAATTCTTTAATGCTTAGTGTGGAGAAATACATAAATACTAAAAATAGTTTCACCGCAAGTTTTTTATATACACCAAACAGGAGAGGGATGGCGGGAGCTTATACTCACGAAGTATATTCTTTAAAAGGAAATAGTTACAATGGGAATTGGGGATTTCAGCATGGGAATAAAAGAAATGCTAGGATAAGGACTATTGAGGAACCTATATTATTGTTTACTCATACTTTTAAAAATAAAGATAAAACGCGTTGGGAAAATTCACTCATGTTACAAAAAGGAAGTATTGGCTACTCTAGATTAGATTACAATGGAGGTACAAACCCCGATGCGGCTTATTATCAAAAAATGCCGAGTTATTGGTTGTCAAGAAATACAGTTGATTATGAAAATGTTTATAGATATCAACAAGCTTTTTTTAATGATGGTCAGTTAGATTGGAATTCTTTATATCAAGCAAATGCAGAGATGAAAGCAATCAATCAAAATGCAGCTTATGTGTTATATGATGATAAAAGAGCGGAGAGTAGAATTCAGCTAAATTCAAATATTACTCAAAAAATAAAGCAAAACGGACAATTTAATGCAAGTGTAGAATATAGAACTACTAGATCAGAAAATTATGCAGAAGTTTTAGACTTACTAGGCGGAATAGGATATTTAGATGTAGCAAGTTTTACTTTAGCTCAAAGTGATTTAAATCATCCTAATAGAGTGGTAAAAGAGGGTGATAGATTTAAATACAATTACAACATCAATAGTTCAAGTATATTAGGATTTGCCCAAGTAGGTTGGAAAGAAAAAAAGTTTGAGTGGTCTGGTGCTTTGGGTGCTTTTTATGTTCACCATCAAAGAGAGGGTTTGTATGATTATGAAAACAATGCTGAGGCACAAGGGAAAAATAAAAAAGTAAGTTTGTGGGCTTATCAAGCCAAAGGCGAGCTGTTGTATAAGCTTTCGGGTAGACAGTTGTTCAATTTTAAAACGGCTTATATTCAAAAAACGCCAAGTGTAAAACAAATATTTCCTAATGCTCGTGTAAGTAATGCTGTTCTAAGAAACTTAGCAACAGAAAATCTATTTAGCAATGCGCTTAGTTATATTCATAGAGGATTAAACTACAATTTAAAATTAACAGGTTATTACAACTTACAAACAAATGTAACCGAAACTGGTTTCTATTTTGCCGAAGGTTTTGGAACTGCAGCAGATGATAATCCCAATGCGGGAGATTTACAAAATGAAAACGGATTGTTTGTTCAAGAAGTTTTAAACAATATCAATAAAAAATATATGGGTTTGGAGTTGGGAACTTCATATAATATTAGTTCAAGTCTAAAATTAACAGGAGTAGTAGGTTTAGGAGATTATATGTATTCTAATAACCCAAATTTATTGTTGTATACCGAAGATGTTTCAAGTGCACAAAATTTAGGTTTTGTATATGGAGTAAAAAATTTAGGAACTACTCATATTAAGAACAAAAAGTTATCGGTGGGTCCTCAACAAGCATTTTCTATCATGTTGGCTTATAACGATCCTGATTATTGGAGAATTAGGTTGAGTGTTAACCATTTTAGAAATAGTTATGCAGATATTGCTCCCATTCGTTATACCAGTAATTTTACCAACGAAGTTAATGGAACTCCCATTGCTAATATGAATCAACAGTTGGTGACTTTGTTTAGGGAGCAAGAACAGTTAAAAAACTTTACGTTTATAAATTTATCTGGAGGGAAATCCTGGAGATTAAATACTGGCTATTTAAGTCTGTATTGGAATGTTCAAAACTTGTTAAATATTCAATATAATACTGGAGGTTTTGCAAGTAGTAGGGCGGCAAATTATAGTGAACAACTAAAGGAGTATAATAGGGAATTACCCTTGTTTGGAAATAGATATTTTGTAGGAAATGGGAGGACTTTTTTCACGGGTTTATACTATTCATTTTAAAAGAAACGTCATGAAAAAATATAGTTTATTTATATTATTACTGCTTTTAATTTCTTGTGTAGAAGATGTAAATCACAAAATGATTGATACTGATATTGTCAATCCAGACATCAGTCAAAAAACAGAAATTACCTTTAAACAACTTTATGATTTACACGGTAATGAAATTGGAAAAGATACTGTGGTGGTAGGCTATGTGGTTTCTTCGGATATTCAAGGGAATTTTTATAAAGAAGTTTTTATTCAAAACACTACAGGGCTTTCTGATATTGCTCCTGAGAACCCTAGAATGGGAATGAGAATTCGTGTGGGGATTGCCTCAGCTAGTACAAAATATGCTCTAGGAAGAAAAGTAATCATTAACCTAGAGGGTTTAAAAAGAACCACGAGCAATAAGTTATTAACTTTAGGAAAGCCAAATGGTACTTATATTAAAGATATTTTAGAGTTTGACCTAGATACCCATATTTTAAAAACAACCGAGGTGGCCGAGGTCGTTCCAAAACCAATTGAGTTGTCTAATTTAACAAGTAGTGATTTAAATACTTTAGTAAAAATTAAAGATGTCCATTTTAAAGAAAACCAAATAGGTTTACCTCTTTCGGGCTTACCAACGGATGATTTTAATGGGTTAAGAACTTTAGTGTTTTGTAATACCTTTAGGAAGGATTCTATTTTGTTAGAAACTAGTAATTTTGCAGATTTTTCGGAAGAACAAATTCCAAATGCTCAAGTAGATATTACAGCTATTTACCATATTAGTTTTGATAAAGAACCTATTTTGGTGTTGAACCAAATAGAAGATTTAATTCCATCTGGACCTTATGTTAATTGCTCTGAAATTATAACTCCAGATCTTTTGATAACCGAAGTAGCTGACCCTAAAGTTGGAACCGGTGAGGTTGCTAGGTATGTTGAAATTTTTAATCCAACTCCAAACACTGTTTCTTTGGAGGGATGGAATTTGGTTAGATACAATAAAACTTCTGCCAATAACTATTCTTATATCATTTCTTTAGATGACTTGTCTATAGCTCCGAATTCAACTTTATTGATTGCAAATGATGCTCTGGACGATCAAACTAATAAAACTTGGTTCGAAACTTATTTTGGATTTGCTCCAATGATTTCCCATAGTAATATTGATGGAAACGGAGATGATGCATATGAGTTGATTGACCCTTTAAACAAAGTGAAAGATGTGTATGGGGTTCCAAATGTTGATGGTACAGGTTCTGCTTGGGAGTATGAAGATGGAGTGGCTGTTAGGAAAATAGATATTTCAATTCCGAATACTGTTTTTGATGAAAGTGAATGGCAAATTAAAAAGAATGTGCCACAATTAAATATTGACGGAGGAAATATGGATTTTACACCAGGTGTTAGATAGGTTTTATATCTTTGAAAAAAAGATAAATTATGGCGTTGACCCCTTCTAATACTATGCGAGTTGGAACCATTGCTCCAGATTTTGTATTGCCTGATACGGTTTCAGGAGTTCATATTCCTTTAGAAGCTATCCAAGGAGAAATAGGAACATTGGTCTTGTTTATTTGCAATCACTGCCCTTTTGTGATTCATGTCAATAAATTATTGGTGAAATTGGCAAATCAATATCAGCCTCAAGGAATTAATTTTATTGCCATTAGCAGTAATGATGTAGAAAGATATCCTCAAGATAGTCCGGAGTTGATGAAATCACATGCGATAGAAAATAAATATCCTTTTCCTTATTTATATGATGAAAGTCAAAACGTAGCAAAAGAATACAATGCTGCTTGTACTCCAGATATTTACTTATTTGATAAGGATTTAAAATTATATTATCATGGTCAGTTAGATGATTCTAGACCAGGAAATGCTGTTAAAGTTACAGGTGATGATATAAAAATTGCCTTCGAAGATTTGATAAACAATAAACGTTATACCCACAAAGGCAAACCAAGTGTAGGTTGTGGAATCAAATGGAAGGGGTAAAATATATTTTTCTTTTCAAGAATTACTACTGTCACTTCGAGTGAATCACATAATAAAATGAAGTGCTTTGTATCGAGAAGTATTTTCTTGAAAGATTTTCTTCTTATTCCTTCAGAGGATATTACTATAATATTTGTCCACTGTCACTTCGAGTGAATCACGTAATAAGATGAAGAGGTTTGTATCGAGGAGTGCTTTTTAGAAAGATTTCCTTCCTATTCCTTCTCATGATATTACTATAATATTAGCCACTGTCACTTCGAGTAAATCATGGAATAAGATGAAGTGCTTTGTATCGAGAAGTGTTTTTAGAAAGATTTTCTTCTTATTCCTTCACAGGATATTACTATAATATTTGTCCACTGTCACTTCGAGTGAATCACATAATAAGATGAAGTGATTTGTATCGAGAAGTGTTTTTTAGAAAGATTTTCTTCCTATTCCTTCTCAGGATATTACTATAATATTTGTCCACTGTCACTTCGAGTGAATCACATAATGAGATGAAGAGGTTTGTATCGAGGAGTGCTTTTTAGAAAGATTTTCTTCTTATTACTTCTCAATACATTACTATAATATTTGTCACTGTCACTTCGAGTGAATCACATAATGAGATGAAGAGGTTTGTATCGAGGAGTGCTTTTTAGAAAGATTTTCTTCTTATTCCTTGACAGGATACTACTATAATATTTTGCCACTGTCACTTCGAGTAAATCACGGAATAAGATGAAGAGGTTTGTATAGATAAGTGCTTTTTAGAAAGATTTTCTTCTTATTCCTTCACAGGATATTACTATAATATTTGTCCACTGTCACTTCGAGTGAATCACATAATGAGATGAAGAGGTTTGTATAGATAAGTGCTTTTTAGAAAGATTTTCTTCTTATTACTTCTCAATACATTACTATAATATTTGTCACTGTCACTTCGAGTGAATCACATAATGAGATGAAGAGGTTTGTATCGAGGAGTGCTTTTTAGAAAGATTTTCTTCTTATTCCTTCACAGGATACTACTATAATATTTTGCCACTGTCACTTCGAGTGAATCACATAATGAGATGAAGAGGTTTGTATCGAGGAGTGCTTTTTAGAAAGATTTTCTTCTTATTCCTTCACAGGATATTACTATAATATTAGCCACTGTCACTTCGAGTAAATCACGTAATAAAATGAAGTGATTTGTATCGAGAAGTACATAGAAGTTTCTTTCTTTTATGGTATAAAACAACAAAGCCTCCCTAAATAGAGAGGCTTTGTATTTTGATAAGCAAGTAACTACTATGCTAAAACTTCTAATTGATTAAAGTTTTTAGTAATCTCTAAAACTCTGTGTCCTACTTTTACATCATCTAAGTTGATGTCTTCGTTATCAACTCTAACCGTTTTAATTTGGAATGGTAATCCAATCAAATTAATTTTAAAGGTTTCGTATTCAGTAATAAAAGTACCAGACTTATGTTGCTTAATAGTTAGTTTGTCCTCTTTACCATTTACAGTAAAGTGTCTTAAACTAAAACGTCCTTTAGTGTAGTCATATCCATCATTGGCATCTTCGTATACACTAGATTCTTCTTTACCAGATTTATAATAAACATCAAGAGTTAATTGGTCAATATTTTTTTCACCAACATATTGTTGAATAGGGTATTTAGGAATAATAGCTCCTTCTTTTACAAAGACTGGCATGCTATCAATATCTGCATCTACCCACATTTCTCTACCTCCTTCAACCATTTCGTGGTTCCAGTAATTATACCAGTTCCCTCTTGGGATATACATTCTACGACCTTTAGCATTTGGTTCTCCAATAGGGCAAGCCAAAATATGTTCTCCAGCTAAGAACTCATCTGTTCTATGGTGAGTTTGAGCATCTTCTTGGTCAAATAAAACCAATGATTTTAACATAGGAATTCCTTCTTCAATGTACTTGTAAAAAGAAGTGTATAAATATGGTAATAATTGATATCTGATTTCAATAAACTTACGAACAACATCCGTAATCTCTTGACCAAAAGTCCAAGGTTCTTGATCTCCGTGATCTCCAGAAGAGTGTGTTCTACAGAAAGGGTGGAAAATACCTAATTGTATCCAACGTGCGTATAATTCTCCATTAGGTTGTTGTGCAAATCCACCAATATCAGATCCTACAAAAGAGAAACCAGACATGGCCATTCTTTGTGCTTGTACATTCGCAATCCATAAATGTTCCCAAGTAGCAACATTATCTCCTAACCATGTTGAGGTGTATCTTTGTGTTCCAGAATATGCAGAACGTGTAATAACAAAAGGTCTTAAAGGATAGTTGTATTTTTTCAACCCCTTATAAGTTGCTTTAGCCATTTGCATTCCATATATGTTGTGCGCTTTACGGTGAGAACAAGGGTTTCCATCGTAATCATGGCGAACATCATCAGGGAAAGATTTACCAGGAACGTCCATTACAGCAGGTTCGTTCATGTCATTCCATACTCCTTTAACACCAATGTCTTCAATTAGACCTTGGAACAAAGTGGCCCACCACTCACGTACTTCTGGTTTAGTAAAGTCTGGGAAATAACATTCTCCTGGCCAAACTTTTCCTTTCATATATGGTCCATCGGCTCTTCTACAGAAATAATCTTTTTCTAAACCTTCGCGAAAAACATCATATTCCATGTCAATTTTAATACCTGGATCAATAATAACAACGGTTTTAAATCCGTCATCAGCCAATTCTTTAACCATTCTTTTTGGTTCAGGGAAATATTCCTTACTCCAAGTAAAACAACGGAAACCTTCCATATAGTCAATATCTAAATAGATAGCATCACATGGTATTTGTAAGTCTCTAAACTTCTGTGTAATTTCTTTTACATTAGATTCTGGATAATAACTCCATTTACATTGGTGGTATCCTAATGCCCATAAAGGTGGTAGTTCTGGAGCTCCTGTAAGATTGGTGTAGCTAGCTACTACATCTTGCATTTTAGGTCCATAAATAAAATAGTAATTCATTTCTCCACCTTCTGCCCAAAAACTGGTAACATTTCTTCTTTCTGAACAGAAATCAAAATGAGATCTAAAAGAGTTGTCAAAGAAAACTCCGTAAGCTTTTTTGTTTTGTATAGCAGTGTAAAAAGGAATTGCCTTGTAAATAGGATCTGTATTACGTCCAAATGCATAAGAGTCTGTAGCCCAGTTTTGGAAACGTTTTCCTTTAAGATTGGTGTGTTCAGGTTTATCTCCTAAACCATAAAAGCTTTCTCCTGTTGGAGAGCTTTTAGTCATTTTTACAATATTTCCACCAAGCTCGTAACTTTCTTCCCAGTGAAATCCTAATTCATCTTCAGAAATTAAAGTTTCGTCTATAGCATCGTAAATACGAGTTCTTAAATCTTCTTTAGAAATGTAACAGATTAACTTTGAAGTGGTAACAATATACTTTTCAATATCTTCTGTAATTTCTAATTTGTTGTATCCTTTTACAGCTTCTTTAGCTATAGCGTATGAAAAATCTGGTTCAAATTTAGCGTCAGTTGTAAATCTAAAACGCAACATACTATCTCTAAGTACAGTCATTTGTAGAATAACACCATTTTCAGAATGAAAGTAAAGTGTATCTACGTCCTTTTTAAAATCTATCACTTTTGAAGGAAACGCATTTCCTTTGTGTTCGATTCTTTCGTTTAAAATCATAGTATCTAGTTCATTAATTATTTGTTAGTATTCCAATTTAGTAAAAAATGTTAACAATCAAACTTTTATAATCTTTTTTTTATTTAGGATTTTTATATTGATGAACCCTTATAAACACTGGGTTTGTGCTTGGGTTGTTGTAGAGGGTCGGGATTGGAGTATTGATAAAAAAACGCCCTTTATTTTGTTGAATAAAGGGCGTTTTTATAGTATCGTTAGAAATATGATTTTATTTTACCTGAAAAATAACGATTGAAAGGGGTGGAAGGGTCACTTTTGCAGAATAGTCCTTCCAGTTCCAAGGTTTGTCAGAAACGTCAATTTGCTTGCTATTTTTGATTCCACTACCTCCATATTTTTTCAAATCGGAGTTAAAAATTTCTTTAATTTTTCCCTTTTTATGAACTCCAATTAGGTAATCCTCTTGAACTGTTGGAGTTGCGTTACACAACACAATAATGTCGTTTTTGCTTTCGTGTCCTTTTCTAATATAGCTTAAAACAGATTTTTCTCCATCTTCATGGTTAATCCATTCAAATCCTTCTTGAGAAAATCCTTTTTCGTACAATGCAGGAGTGTCTTTCAAGAATTGATTTAAGTCTTTCATATAAGTTTGAACAGCTTTGTGTTCTGGGTTTTCTAACAAGTGCCAATCTAAGCTATTAGCGTAGTTCCACTCGTTTTCTTGCCCAAACTCTGCTCCCATAAACAATAAGTTACCTCCGGGGTGTGAGTACATATAACCGTATAACAATCGTAAGTTGGCCATTTTTTGCCATCGATCACCAGGCATTCTACCTAGAATAGATCCTTTACCGTATACTACCTCATCATGAGATAAGGGTAACATATATCTTTCAGTAAAAGCATAAGCCATACTAAAAGTAATTTCGTTATGATGGTATTTTCTATGGATGGAATCTTTTTTAAAGTATCCTAAAGTATCGTGCATCCAACCCATCATCCATTTCATTCCAAATCCTAAACCACCGTGTTCAACAGCTCTTGTTACTCCAGGAAATGCAGTAGATTCTTCTGCAATAGTTTGTATACCAGGGAAACTGTTGTAAACTTCGGTATTAAAATCTTTTAAGAATTCTATAGCTTCTAAGTTTTCGTTTCCACCATATTTATTTGGCTCCCATTCACCATCTTCTCTGGAATAATCTAAATAAAGCATAGAAGCAACAGCATCTACTCTTAATCCATCAATATGGTATTTGTCTAGCCAAAAACAAGCGTTTGAAATCAAGAAAGAACGAATTTCATTTCTTCCGTAATTAAAAATTAAACTTTTCCAGTCTTTATGGTATCCTCTTCTTTTATCTGGGTGTTCATACAAATGAGAACCGTCAAAAAATCCTAAACCGTGGTCGTCAGAAGGAAAGTGCGAAGGAACCCAATCTAAAATAACTCCAATATCATTCTTGTGGAATTCATCAATTAAGTTCATAAATTCTTTAGGATGTCCAAACCTACAACTAGGAGCAAAGTACCCTGTTAATTGATACCCCCAAGATTGATCAAAAGGATATTCCATAATTGGCATAAACTCTACGTGAGTAAAGTTCATTTCTTTAACATATTGAACTAGTTTTTGTGAGGCCTCCCAATAAGATAATGGTCTTGTTCCTTCATCTGTTTTCATCCAAGATTCCATGTGTACTTCGTAAACAGAGTAAGGTTTGTCTAAACCGTTTTTGTCTTCACGATAGCTCATCCAATCTTTGTCCTGCCATTCATAACCTTCTATGTCATAGGTTACAGAGGCGGTTTTAGGTGGGTGTTCTGTATGATATCCGTAAGGATCACATTTTTCGGTTACAATTCCGTTGTTGTTAGAGTGTATTTTGTATTTATAAACTTCTCCCACTTTTACGTTAGGAATAAATCCTTCCCAAATCCCTGAGCTATCCCATCTAACATTTAAAACGTGTTCACTGTCATTCCAAAAGTTAAAGTCTCCAACCACAGATACTCTATTAGCAGTAGGTGCCCATACAGAAAAATACATTCCATTTACGCCATCAACAGTAGCTGGGTGTGCTCCAAACTTTTCGTAAAGTCTATAGTGTTTACCAGATTTAAAAAGGTATATATCAAAGTCTGTAAACAGACTGTATATTTGTACGTGATTCATAAGCTAAATGATTATGTTGTTAAGAAACACGCCCAAGTAGGATTTACTTGGGCGTGTAGAAATTATTTTGTGTAATTTAAATAATTACAGTTCCGCTAGGTACGACCACACCATTTTTGATGACTACAATACCATTTCTAACGGTGTATAAATCAGTATCAATATCTTCTAGGTGATCCCCTCCGTTAATTTTAACGTCGTTACCAATAGATGAATTCTTGTCAATAATACAGTTGTTAATATAACAACGATCTCCAATACCTTTTAAAGGAATATTTGCTTTCCTTTTTTGTTCAATTTCTGTAGCTCCTTCGTACTTGTCGTTACCCATTACATAACAGTTAGAAATAGTACTTCCTATTCCTATTCTTGCACGAATACCTATAATAGTTCTTTCAATTCTACTAGCATTAATAATTCCTCCCTCTGCAATTAAAGTTTTTTCTAAGGTAGTACCAGAGATTTTAGTTGGAGGTAAAAAACGTGGACGAGTCAATACATTAGTGTCATTTCCAAACAAATCAAATTGAGGAATATCATCAGTTAATCCTAAATTGGCTTCAAAGAAAGATCCAATAGTTCCTATGTCTGTCCAGTAACCTTCGTATTGATAGCTAGAAACTTTATGTGTTTTAATGGTTTGTGGAATAATTTCCCCACCAAAGTCCATAGTTTCTTTATTTTCCATTAACTCTATAAGTAATTCTCTATTAAAAATATAGATACCCATAGAAGCTAAATAGTCTCTTCCTTGAGAACTCATTTCGCTAGTTACATCAGATTTCCAATCACCTAATTCTTCTGCTGATGGTTTTTCAACAAATGAAGTAATTTCGTTGTTGTCATTGGTTTTTAAGATTCCAAATCCTGTAGCATCTTTTGCATTTACTGGTAAAGTAGCAATGGAGATGTCTGCGTTACTTTTTTCGTGGTTTTTAACCATTTCGTTAAAATCCATCTGATACAATTGATCTCCTGATAAAATCAATGCGTAATCCCAATCATAAGCAGTAAAATGTTGCATAGACTGTCTAACAGCATCGGCAGTTCCTTGGAACCATCCATCGTTTTCTGGGGTTTGCTCCGCAGCTAAAATATCTACAAATGCACCAGAAAAATTACCAAAGGTGTAGGTGTTTTTAATGTGTTTGTTTAATGAGGCTGAGTTAAATTGAGTTAGAACAAAAATTCTATCAATATTAGAGTGTAAACAGTTTGAAATAGGAATATCGACCAATCTATATTTTCCTGCAATTGGGACAGCTGGTTTTGATCTAGTAGATGTTAGTGGTTTTAGTCTAGATCCTTGTCCTCCTCCTAAAATAATTCCTAAGACTTTCTTTTTCATAATTTACTTTGATATTAGGTTATATAATTCGATGTATTCTTTTGCTGAATTCTCCCATGAGTTGTCAATCTTCATAATTTCTTTTCGAATTCTTTTAAATTCATCAGTGTCATTATACAGCTTGTTAGCACGGGTAATGGCTAAGGCAACATCATCAACAGTAACATGTTCATGACGGATTCCAAAACCACCTTTTTCCCCAATATCTTTTACGGTATCTTTTAAACCTCCTGTGGTTCTAACTACAGGGATGGTTCCATAGCGTAAAGCATATAACTGATTTAAACCACAAGGTTCAAATCTAGAAGGCATAATTAAAAAGTCTGCACCTGCATAAATTAAATGAGATAATTCTTCATCGTAACCTATAAAAGTGTTATATCTATTAGGGTATTTTTCTTTTAGTTCGTTTAGTAAAAATTCAGCATGTGGGTCTCCAGAACCTAGTACTAGTCCATTGATGTCATTTGCATCTAGGGCTCTGTCAAAAATACCAGCCATTATATCGGCTCCTTTTTGATAAACCAATCGACCAATAAAAGCAACTAAAGGTTTGTTAGGGTCTAAACCAAATTTTTCACAAAGCACTAATTTATTAGCTTTTTTACCTGCTTCAACAGTTTTTGCTGAATAGTTTTTGGCAATCATAGTATCTGTAGAGGCATTCCATACATCTGTATCAATACCATTTAATATACCTACAGATTTTTCTCTTTCGGTATCAAACAGCCAATCCAACCCTGTTGATGAATATGGTAATTCATTCATGTAGTTTGGAGAAACTGTAGTATATCTCCAGCAAGCTTTAATAGCCGCTGCCATTGGGTTGATAGCATAATCCCACTCTAGAATTCCTGAGAACTCTAAATCGTATTCTGGTAAGTAAGATAGTTTTTCAAATGAAAACTCACCTTGGTACTCTGCGTTGTGAATAGTAAATATCGTAGGAATTCCACGCATTGATTTATACTTAGTACATTGAGTAAGCATAAAAGGAATCAATCCTGTATGATGATCGTGACAATGAATGATTTCTGGAGCTTTTGCAAATTGGAGTATCCAATCTAAAACAACTTTTTGGAAGGCAATAAACCTTTCTGTGTCATCTTGATATCCATAAACATTTTCTCTGTCTAAAAGATTTTCAATCTTAATTTGATATAAGTGAAAACCTAAATCATCAAAGCTGTTTTTTACCTTATAAACAATAGCTTTGTAGTTGTTTTCAGCCAATGCTACTTCGCATTCAAAGTCTGAAGTGTATTTTGCGTCTTTGGCATACTTGTTGTTATAGTATGGCATAATTACAGCCGACTCATAGTCTAAGTTGGTTTGGTATTTAGGTAGGGCACCAACAACATCTGCAAGTCCTCCGACTTTAGCTGCAGGATAGCATTCCGCACTAACGTGTATTACTTTCATAAAATAATTATTTACTTTTAATTCACTTCCTAAACTTAGTAAAAAAAACCGTTAACATATATTAATAACTAAATAAATTCTAAAAAAATACCGGTGGGGTTTTATGAAGGCAATTGACTTTAGTTTTTAAATTTTAACCAAAAAAAAGACCTTGCTTAGCAAGGTCTTTGAGTATTAGTCGTTTAGTTTTAAAACGGCCATAAATGCTTCTTGTGGAATTTCAACATTTCCAACTTGTCTCATTCGTTTTTTTCCTTTCTTTTGTTTTTCTAAAAGTTTACGTTTTCTAGAAATATCTCCACCGTAACATTTTGCGGTAACATCTTTTCTTAATGCTTTAGTTGTTTCTCTAGAGATGATTTTAGCTCCAATAGCAGCTTGAATAGGAATATCAAATTGTTGACGAGGAATCAATTCTTTTAGTTTTTCACACATCTTTTTACCTATATGGTGTGCGTTGTCTGCGTGAATTAAGGCTGATAGTGCATCTACTGAACTTCCGTTTAATAAAATATCTACTTTAACAAGTTTTGAAGGTCTCATTCCTGTTGGGTGATAATCAAAAGAAGCATATCCTTTAGAAACAGTTTTTAAACGATCGTAAAAATCAAAAACAATTTCAGCCAAAGGCATATCAAAAATCAATTCAACTCTTTCTGTAGTCAAATAGGTTTGATTAACAATCTCTCCTCTTTTTTCTATACACAAACTCATTACTTGTCCAACAAAATCTGATTTTGTAATGATAGAAGCCCTAATATATGGTTCTTCTACTCTGTCCATACTAGATGGGTCAGGTAAATCAGTAGGGTTGTTAACCATAATGATTTGGTCAGGTTGCTTTTTGGTAAAAGCGTGATAAGATACGTTAGGTACAGTAGTAATTACCGTCATGTCAAATTCACGTTCCAAACGTTCTTGTATAATTTCCATGTGTAACATTCCTAAGAATCCACAACGGAAACCAAAACCTAAAGCGGCAGAACTTTCTGGTTGAAAAACCAATGAAGCATCATTTAATTGTAGCTTTTCCATAGATGCTCTCAATTCTTCGTAATCTTCAGTGTCTACTGGATAGATTCCAGCATAAACCATAGGTTTTACATTTTCAAAACCATCAATTCTCTCAGCTGTTGGATTAACCAAGCTAGTAATGGTATCTCCAACTTTTACCTCAGAGGCAGTTTTAATTCCAGTAATTAAATATCCTACATCTCCTGTTTTTATTTCTTTCTTAGGGCTTTGTCTTAAATTTAAAGTACCTACTTCATCGGCAAAATAATCCTTACCGGTAGCCATAAATTTAATTTTTTCTCCCTTTTTAATAGAACCATCAATAATTCTAAAATAAGTTTCTATTCCTCTGTATGAATTATAAACAGAGTCAAAAATCAAAGCTTTTAATGGCGCTTCTGGATTTCCTTGAGGCGCTGGGATTTTTTCTATAATAGCCTTTAAAATGTTTTCTACTCCAAATCCTGTTTTTCCACTTGCGTGAATCACATCTTCTGGGTCACAATCTAAAAGGTCTACAATATCATCTGTAACTTCTTCAGGGTTTGCACTTGGCAAATCAACTTTGTTTAGTACAGGAATAATTTCTAATTCGTTTTCTAAAGCTAAGTATAAGTTAGAAATAGTTTGTGCTTGTATGCTTTGCGCAGCATCTACAATTAATAAAGCTCCTTCACAAGCTGCAATAGATCTAGATACTTCGTAAGAAAAATCTACGTGTCCAGGAGTGTCTATTAAGTTTAAAATATAGTCTTCTCCTTCGTAGTGATAATTCATTTGAATGGCATGAGATTTAATGGTAATACCACGTTCTCTTTCCAAATCCATATTGTCTAACAATTGTGCTTGCTCTTCACGTTGGGTAACAGCCCCAGTAAAACCTAATAGTCTGTCGGCTAAGGTACTTTTACCGTGATCAATATGTGCAATAATGCAAAAGTTTCTAATGTTCTTCATCTATCCTAAAATACTAGCTTGTTTAACGTGCAAAGATATAGTATTCTATTGGGATAATAATCGCATCTAAATAAATTCCTTAATTAAACTGTAGAGAGTTGTATATTAGCTTTTAAAAATAAATGATAAAAGCTTTTTAAGAATGAAAAAAATATTGATTTTGGTAATGTTGGTTTTGAGCTGTGTAGATAGCAATGCTCAGAATTTTAAAGGACTGGATGTGAGTCCTATGGATGCGCTTTCGTACCCAATGAGTTATAAAACATCAGACAAAGTTGTTAAGATTATTTACAGTAGACCCCAGTTAAAAGGCCGTACAGTAGAAAGTTTAGCAAAAAATGGAGAAGTATGGAGAATGGGAGCAAATGAAGCTACCGAAATTAGATTTTATAAGGATGTAGTTTTTGGGGGTAAAAAAGTAGAAGCAGGAACTTATTCCTTATTTGCTATTCCAGGAGAAAAAGAATGGACTATTATTTTAAATAATGATATAGATGTTTGGGGAGCTTATTCTTATAACGAAGAAAAAGATGTGGTAAGAGTACAAGCCGAAGTTTCTAAAAACGAGGAAAGTATTGAGCCATTTACAATGGTTTTTGATCATAAAATGAATTTATATTTGGCATGGGGGAATGAAATTATAACCATCCCTATGAGCGAACAATAAAAATAAAGGAGTAACCTCAGTAAAAAAAAACAACAAATTTATTTGTTGTTTTTTTTTGTCTATAATTTTACTTACAACAAGGTTTTATTGTTTCAGTTAAGAACTGTATTTTTGCCACTCAAAAATAGCCGTTAGCCATAGCCTTTAACTCCAAAGCCAAAAGCAAACAGCCAATAGCCAATAAGCTAAAAAATGGAATATAATTTTAACGAGATAGAAGCCAAATGGCAAAAACATTGGGCCGAAAACGAAACTTTTAAAGCAGAAAACACTTCAGACAAACCTAAGTTTTATGTCTTAGATATGTTTCCTTATCCATCAGGAGCAGGATTGCATGTGGGGCATCCTTTAGGATATATTGCTTCTGATATTTTTGCACGTTACAAACGTCATAAAGGGTTTAATGTATTGCACCCACAAGGGTATGATTCATTTGGGTTACCTGCGGAACAATATGCCATTCAAACAGGACAACATCCTGCAATAACTACCGAAACCAATATTAATACGTATAGAAAACAATTAGATAAAATTGGTTTTTCTTTTGATTGGTCTCGTGAAATTAGAACTTCTACTCCAGAATATTATAAACATACACAGTGGATTTTTACTGAATTGTTTAATGCTTGGTATAACAAATCAGCAGATAAGGCAGAGAAAATAGATACACTTGTGGCTTTGTTTGAAGCTAACGGAACAGAAAATGTAAATGCTGTTTGTGATGAAGAGGTAACTGAGTTTACCGCAGCAGCATGGAATGCTTTTTCTGATAAAGAAAGAGAGCAAGTTTTGGCTAAATATAGATTGACTTATTTGTCAGAAACAGAAGTAAACTGGTGTCCTGCACTAGGAACTGTTTTGGCAAATGATGAAATTATCAACGGGTTGTCAGAGCGTGGAGATCATCCTGTGGAACGTAAAAAAATGATGCAGTGGTCTATGCGTATTGCAGCTTATGCACAACGTTTGTTAGATGGATTAAATACTATTGACTGGCCACAGCCATTAAAAGATGCTCAAACCAACTGGATTGGTCGTTCTCAAGGAGCATCGGTTAAGTTTAAAGTAGATGGGTCTTCGAGTAAAGCCATCGAGCGTAGTCGAGATGGAGTCGATAACCAAAATTTAGAAGGGTCTTCGAGCGGAGTCGAGAAGCAAAATTTTGAAATAGAAGTATTCACCACTAGACCTGATACTATTTTTGGAGTAACGTTTATGACTTTGGCTCCAGAGCATGAATTAGTATCTCAAATTGTCTCAGACGCTCAAAGAGCGGAAGTAGAAGCTTATATTCAAGCAACAGCAAAACGTTCAGAACGTGATAGAATGGCTGATGTAAAAAATATTACTGGTGCTTTTACAGGGGCTTATGCCATTCATCCTTTTACAGGAGAAAATATTCCAATTTGGATTGGAGATTATGTATTGGCTGGATATGGAACAGGTGCAGTAATGGCGGTTCCTTGTGGAGATCAGCGTGATTACGATTTTGCCAAACATTTTGATATTGAAATCAAAAACATTTTTGAAGGAGTTGATATTTCTGAAGGAGCTTGCGAAGATAAAACTGCTAAAATTGCCAATTCTGATTTCTTATCAGGTTTGCCAGTAAAAAAAGCAACCAAGTTGGTGATATACGAAATGGAACAACGTGGTTTTGGACAAGGAAAAATAAACTATCGTTTGCGTGATGCAGTATTTAGCCGTCAACGCTACTGGGGAGAACCTTTCCCTGTATATTATGTAGATGGAATGCCACAAATGATTGCAAAAGAACATTTGCCAATCTTGTTACCAGAAGTAGAGAAATATTTACCAACAGAAGATGGACAACCACCTTTAGGAAATGCTGAGGTTTGGGCATGGAGTAGTACTGAGAACAAAGTAGTGAGTAATGAGTTGATTGATAATGAAACTGTGTTTCCATTGGAATTAAATACTATGCCAGGTTGGGCAGGGTCTTCTTGGTACTTTAACCGTTATATGGATGCGAATAATCCAAATGAGTTTGCAAGTAAAGAAGCTTTGAACTATTGGAAAGAGGTTGATTTATATTTAGGTGGTTCTGAACATGCTACTGGGCACTTATTATATGCGCGTTTTTGGCAAAAATTCTTATTCGATTTAAACTACGTTCCTGTTGATGAATTTGCGAAAAAATTAATCAACCAAGGAATGATTACCGGGACTTCTGCTTTTGTGTACCGTTTAGAGGGAACTCAAACATATGTATCAAAAGGATTGATTGGAGATCAAAAAGTACAGCCTATCCATGCAGATGTGTCTTTTGTAAATGCACAAAACGAGTTAGATATAGAGGCTTTTAAAGCATGGCGAGAAGAATATGCAAATGCTGAATTTGTATTAGAAGATGGAAAATACATTGTAGGACGTGAGGTAGAAAAAATGTCTAAATCTAAATACAATGTGGTCAATCCAGATAGTATTTGTGAGGAGTTTGGAGCAGATAGTTTACGTTTGTTCGAAATGTTTTTAGGGCCTTTAGAGCAATCTAAACCTTGGAATACAGCAGGTATTTCTGGAGTACATTCTTTCTTGAAAAAATTATGGAGATTATATGCAAACGCCAATAATTTTAAAGGAGTAGAAGGAGAGCCAAGTAAAGATGAATTAAAAGTTTTACACAAAACCATTAAAAAGGTACAGGAAGATATAGAAAACTTTTCTTTCAATACTTCAGTAAGTACTTTTATGATTGCTGTAAATGAATTAGGAGCTTTAAAGTGTGATAAAAAAGAAATTTTAGAACCTTTATTGGTTTTAATATCTCCTTATGCTCCACATATTACTGAGGAATTATGGTCTAAATTGGGGAATAGTGAATCTATTGCTACAGCTGCCTTCCCGGTTTTTGAAGCAGGTTATTTGGTAGAAAGCGCTAAAGAATATCCTATTTCTTTTAATGGGAAAATGAGGTTTAAATTAGAGTTACCGTTAGATTTATCTGCTAAAGAAATAGAAGATATTGTAATGGCTCACGAAAAAACAGAAGCACAATTACAAGGAAGAACTCCTAAAAAAGTAATTATTGTACCTGGAAAAATCATCAACATAGTAGGGTAGTTTTAAGGTTACATAAATAACCTGTTGTACATTTGTAAAATTTACTACACCTAGATAACAAAACAAATAATAAAGAGCCAATGCTTTCGCATTGGCTCTTTATTATTTATCACTACTCTTTGAATTTAGAATATAAAATCAATTTCTTACATTGGCTTAGCTTTTGATAATAGGACTGTAGAAATCTCAGTCCGTTCAATTAACAATTTTCAGATGAATAAAGTTTCTTTAAGAATACGAATATTTTTAGCCATGCTACTTTTAGTAGGACTTGCCTCTATATTTATTGCAGTAGTTACGGTAAGACAGTATAAAAAACAAACAAAAGAATATTACGATTCTCGTTTTGAAAGAAAAGAAACGGCAGCACAAAAGAATGTGAATTTTGAGTTGGAAAATACTATTTATCCAGCCTATCAGCAGTTTTTAGGACCTATTTTTAGAGAAAGAATTTATGAAATTGCGACTGTGCATGACATGAAGATGAGTATTTATGATTTGAATGGAAATCTAAAAATAAATTCTTTTGACCCTTGGTTTAGAGTGTTTAAAGATCGAATGGCCATACAGGTTTTAGAGAATTTAAAAGAGAAAGATGAATATAAGGAGTCGGTAAACCTAGAAAGTGGTAAAATTTCTCAGTCTTCTTATTCTTATATTCATGATAGAAACATGAATAAAATTGGAATTCTAAAAATTGAATATATCCAAGATAACAGTCAAGAAGAAGAAGAGTTAACTTCTTTTTTAAATAGACTTTTTGTAGTATATGCCATCATGTTGCTTTTGGCGGTTGCCTTTGCTTATTTCTTGTCTAGTTATATTACTCGTTCCTTAAAGTCGATTTCTGATAAAATTCAAGAAACCAAATTGTTGCAAAACAATCAAAAGATTGATACCAAAGATTCTACTCCAGAAATTGCTTCAATTGTTGATGCCTATAATCAAATGATTGACGAGCTAGAAGAAAGTGCAGAAAAATTAGCAAAGAGTGAAAGGGAACAGGCTTGGCGAGAAATGGCAAAACAAGTAGCTCACGAAATTAAAAATCCGTTGACCCCAATGAAATTAACGGTGCAAAGTTTTGAAAGAAATTTTGATCCAAATGCAGAGGGAATCAGAGAAAAAGTAAAAGATTATTCTTTAATGCTTACCCAACAAATAGATGTGATGTCTTCTATCGCTACTTCTTTTTCAGACTTTGCAAGAATGCCTAAGAAAACCATAGAAAGAGTTGATTTGGTAAGAACCATAAAGTCAGCTATTGATATTTTTTACGAGGAGGATATAGCTTTTAATTCAGAACAAGAAGAAATTTATTTAAATGTAGATAAAAATCAAATTACCAGAGTAGTTAATAATTTGGTTAAAAATGCTACTCAAGCTACAGAAAACATAGAAGAACCTAAGATTGAAGTAAGCTTGAAAGAGACAGATAAAGAGGTGGTTTTAATCATTAAAGACAATGGAAAGGGAATAGAAGAAGATGATAAAGAACTTATTTTTGAGCCAAAATTCACCACCAAAACGAGTGGTATGGGATTAGGCTTACCTATGGTTAAAAATATAGTGGAAACGTATAACGGAGAGGTTGTCTTTAATTCTGTAGTTGGCTTAGGAACAGAGTTTATCATTACCTTTCCTAAGTAATATATTCTTAGTCTTCTTTTTAAACTAAGTTAAATTCATATCTTCGTAATAACACTTGTAAAAAATACAGATATGATAAAAAGACTTTCGTTATTGTTAATGTTGATGATATTTGGAGTAATCAATGCTCAAAAAACGTCAATACTTGTTTTTAGTAAAACAGCTGGGTTTAGACATAAATCAATCGAGCCAGGTAAAAAAGCAATCGAAAACATGGCTAAAGAAAAAGGTTGGAAAGTAACTTTTTCTGAAGATTCCGATTTGTTTAATGCTAAAGATTTATCAGCATTTGATGTTTTATTTTTCTTAAACACTACAGGTGATATCTTAAATGATGAACAACAAGAGGCAATGAAATCTTTTTTAACCAAAGGAAAAGGTTTTGTGGGAACTCATGCTGCAACAGATACAGAAATGGAATGGGAATGGTATGTAAATCTTTTAGGAGCTAGTTTTGCAAGTCATCCAAAACAACAAAAAGCAACATTACATATTAATAAGTCACATGGACATAAAGCCGTAGCACATTTAAATGACAGCGAAGAGTTCTTTGATGAATGGTACAATTTTAAAAATCCTGTAGCTCAACATGTAAATGTATTAGCAACTTTAGATGAAAGTACTTATACAGGAAAACAGATGGGAATTACACATCCTATTACCTGGTATCACAATTACGATGGAGCTAGAGTTTTTTATACAGGTCTTGGGCATACTTCAGAATCTTATTCTGATGAGCGTTTACTAAAACAATTGGAAGAGGGAATTAAATGGGCTTCTGGTCAAGAGCAAGCAACAGTGCTTTCTAATAAATGGACTCCTTTATTAAAAGGAGATCCTAGTCAAAATTGGGATGTGTTTATTGGTGTGCCTCATAAAACAGTAAAAGGCTTGCCCAATGTAGATCCTAATAGTAATGGAATTAAAGGGGAGCCTCTAGGTTTAAATAACGACCCTAAAAACGTGTTTAACTTTATTGAAGACAAAAAAGGAAACAATACAGTACATATTACAGGAGAGGTTTACGGTGCTCTAAGTTCTAAGCAGGAGTATGAAAATTATCATTTAAAACTACAAGTAAAATGGGGAGAACAAAAATGGGAACCAAGATTAGGAGATTTAAGAGATAGTGGCTTATTGTATCACTGTGTTGGGCCGTATAGACAATTTTGGAATGTTTGGATGCGTTCTCAAGAATTACAAATTCAAGAGGGAGATATAGGAGATTATTATGCTTTAGGAGGAGCAACTGCCGATGTACCGGTAAAACTTACATCTGTAGGTGGAAAAGAAGTAAAGCTGTATGATTTGAATGGGGATTTTAAAAGCGGTAATACCAAAAAAGCCACAGACAATGAAAAGAAAAACGGTAAATGGAATACGGTTGAATTAATTACTTATAACGGAACAAGTTTGCATATAGTAAATGGTAAAGTAATGATGTCTTTATACAATTCAAGAGAAAAAACAGCGGATGGTTTTGTTCCTTTGACTAGAGGAAAAATACAAATCCAAAGTGAAGCTGCTGAGGTTTATTACAGAAATATAAAAATCAAATCTATTGATAAGATTCCAAGCAAGTATAAAAAGTATTTAAAATAAAGAAAAAGCAATCTAATTTTTAGATTGCTTTTTTTATCTTAATGATGTTTTAAAATCAGTTAAAGGACAACCATTTTTCATCTTCTAAATAGTTTATAATGCAAATAGAAAACATACAATTTAAGCAAGAAGGAGCCATCATGTATATTACTATTGATCGCGAAAAACAACTAAATGCCTTAAATAAAAAAACCATTTTAGAATTAAATCATGTGCTCTGTTTGTGTGAATCAGACGATGATATCCGTGTGTTAATCATTACAGGAGCAGGGAGTAAAGCTTTTGTTGCTGGAGCAGACATCAAAGAGTTTGCAAATTTTAGCAAAAGAGAAGGAACAGAATTATCTCGTTTTGGTCATGAATTATTGTTTGATAAAATAGCAACTTATACCAAACCTGTAATAGCTGCTATTAACGGTTATGCTTTAGGAGGGGGATTAGAATTGGCTTTGGCTACACAAATTAGAATTGCATCAGACAATGCTAAAATGGGACAACCAGAAGTTTCTTTAGGGGTGATTCCTGGTTATGGTGGAACCCAAAGATTAACTCAGTTGGTGGGAAAAGGAAAAGCTATGGAGTTGATTTTAACTGGAGAGATGATTAGTGCCAAAGAGGCTTTGGCCTTAGGTATGGTAAATTATGTAGTGCCTCAAGAAGACTTGTTGATTAAGGCTATTGAAATGGCAAATAAAATCATAAAGAACTCTCCTAGAGCAGTAAGAAAAAGTATTCAAGCAATAAATGCAACTTATGGAAATATTGGTTTGTTAAAAGAAATTGAATTGTTTGGTTCTTGTTTTGGATCTGAGGAATTTAAAGAAGGGGTTTCTGCTTTTTTAGAAAAGAGAAAACCTAATTTTTAAAAGACAAAGATCTTTGCAATGGTTTAATTGTTGTTAACGAATGTAAAATTGTCCATTGTTCATTGTTCGTTGACAGTCAAACCTGTATTTTTGCACAAATTTTAAATTATGTACATATATAATGTAACTACAAATGTAGCAGATGATATTCATGAAGATTGGTTGTTGTGGATGAAAGAATCTTATATCCCTCAAATGTTAGCTACTGGAAAATTTTCTGGAGCTAAAATGAGTAGAGTCATGATTCAAGAAGAAATGGGAGGGAAGACCTATTCCGTACAATATGCTGTAAAAGATAGAGATACTTTTAAATCTTTTTATGTAGAAAATGCATCAAAAATGAATGCTAAAATGCAAAGCAAATTTGAAAATGGACAAACCGTTTCTTTTCAAACAGAATTAGAAGTTATAGGAGATTTTTATTAAGAGTATAGCACCATAAATCAAAAAAAGCGCTTCGTTTACGAAGCGCTTTTTTTGGTTATACGATTTGACTAAACAAAGCGGGATTATCATTTAAATATTCTCCAAAAAAGCCTTTTTCTTTCATTCTAAAAAGTAAAGGATCAAAATCTTCTTTTTTGCTCAATTCAATTCCCACTATGGCCGATGCAGTATTTCTACTATTCTTTTTAGTGTATTCAAAATGTACAATATCATCCGTGTCCGATAATACATCTCCAACAAATTCTTTTAAAGCACCTGCTCTTTGTGGAAAACGCACAATAAAATAATGTTTTAATCCATCATAAAGTAAAGCACGTTCTTTCATCTCTTCCATTCGAGTAATATCATTATTACCTCCACTTAAAACGCAAACAATTGTTTTTCCTTTAATTTCTTCTGTATAATTATCCAATGACGCTATAGATAGAGCGCCAGCAGGTTCGGCAACAATAGCATTTTCGTTGTAAAGTTTTAAAATAGTTTTACAAATATGTCCTTCATCAATTAAAGAAACATCGTGTAAATAGTCTTTACAAATAGGAAATGTTCTATCTCCCATTTGTTGAACAGCAGCACCGTCTACAAACTTATCTATATCGTTAATTTTAGTGTTTTCTCCTTTTTCTAATGAAGTTTTAAGAGATGGAGCTCCTTTGGGTTCAAGACCAATTATTTTGGTGTTAGGGCTTAAATTTTTAAAGACTGTAATGATACCAGAGGCCAAACCACCTCCTCCAATAGGAAGGAACAAATAATCAATAGGTTTGTCTATCATATCTAAGATTTCAAGACCTACAGTTCCTTGGCCAGACATTACATCCCAATCGTTAAATGGATGTACATAAACAGCCTCTGTTTCTTGCTGATAACTTTCTGCAGCCTTTGAGCTTTCATCAAAAGTATCTCCAATCAACTTAATGGTTGTGTACTCACCTCCAAACATTTTAACCTGTGATATTTTTTGCTTTGGAGTAGTAACAGGCATAAAAATAATTCCTTTAACTTTTAGCGTATTACAGGCAAAAGCCACTCCTTGTGCGTGATTTCCTGCACTAGCACAAACAACTCCGTTAACAAGTTCTTTTTTGTTGAGGTTTTTAATTCGATTATAGGCCCCTCTAATTTTATAAGATCTTACTAATTGTAAGTCTTCTCTTTTGAAATAGATATGAGCATCAAATTGTTTTGAATAATTATCCATATAAGATAATGGAGTGTTTTGAACAACTCCTTTGATATTCATTTGTGCTTTGATGATAGATGCTAAGGTAACCATATAATTAAATTATTTACTTTCATAAAAATAAAAAAGCCGTTGCATTTGCAACGGCTTTTTTGATATATCTTAAAAAAGATCGTTTTATGAAACGATTTTTTTCATTGCCGTCATAGACTCACGTAATTCTTCACCAATATACTCAACTTCGTGCTCACGAATAGCTTTGTTTACAGCAATTAATTCAGCGTTGTCAACACCATTACTTCCTGTAGAGAATGGCTTACCAATTAAGTTGATAGGAGCGTTCTTAACGTACTCAGCAATTAAAGGCTTACAAGCGTGGTCAAATAAGTAACATCCGTACTCAGCAGTATCAGAAATTACACGGTTCATTTCAAATAATTTCTTACGTGCAATAGTGTTTGCAATTAATGGAGTCTCGTGTAAAGATTCGTAGTAAGCAGATTCTTCAACAATTCCAGAGTCAACCATTGCTTCAAAAGCCAATTCAACACCAGCTTTAACCATAGCAACCATTAAAGTACCATTGTCGTAGTATTCTTGCTCAGAAATTTCGAAATCTCCAGCAGGAGTTTTTTCAAAGTTAGTTTCTCCTGTAGCAGCTCTCCAAGTTAATAAGTTTACATCATCATTAGCCCAGTCAGCCATCATAGTAGATGAGAATTCACCAGAAATGATATCATCCATGTGCTTTTGGAATAATGGTCTCATGATGTCTTTTAACTCTTCAGAAACTTTAAAAGCTTCAATTTTAGCTGGGTTAGATAATCTATCCATCATGTTTGTAATACCTCCGTATTTTAAACCTTCAGTAATAGTTTCCCATCCGTATTGGATTAATTTAGAAGCGTAACCAGCATCAATTCCTTCAGCTACCATTTTGTCGAAACATAAGATAGATCCAGTTTGTAATAATCCACATAAAATAGTTTGCTCTCCCATTAAGTCAGACTTAACTTCAGCAACAAAAGAAGACTTTAATACACCAGCAGTGTGTCCTCCTGTACCAACAGCATATGCTTTAGCATAATCCCATCCTTTTCCTTCTGGATCGTTTTCAGGGTGTACAGCAATTAAAGTAGGTACTCCAAATCCTCTCTTAAATTCTTCACGAACTTCAGATCCTGGAGATTTAGGTGCTACCATAATTACAGTAATATCTTTACGAATTTGCATTCCTTCTTCTACGATGTTAAAACCGTGAGAGTAAGATAATGTAGCTCCTTTTTTCATCAATGGCATCACAGCAGTTACAACAGCAGTATGTTGTTTATCTGGAGTCAAGTTGATTAATAAATCAGCAGTAGGAATCATTTCTTCATAAGTACCTACAGCAAAGTTATTTTCAGTAGCGTTTAAAAAAGATTGTCTTTTTTCTTCAATAGCAGCTCCTCTTAAAGTATAAGATACGTCTAAACCAGAATCACGCATGTTTAACCCTTGGTTTAATCCTTGAGCACCACATCCAATGATGACGATTTTTTTACCTTTTAACGCTTCAACACCGTTGCTGAATTCGCTTCTGTCCATAAATTCACACTGTCCTAATTGCTCTAATTGCTCTCTTAAAGAAAGTGTGTTAAAATAATTTGCCATTTTGCTTTTATTTTTATCTAATTGTTTACTTGTTATTTCGCTAAAAATGAGCTTGATGGTATAAAAATACCTTCAAGCTCAAAATGTTTTTTATTGCGTTGCCAAATTTAGGGAATTCTATTCAGTTATCTCTCCTAAAATTTTACGAATATTCATAGCTTCTTTTGAGATAGCAACTCTACCTGAACGAACAAATTGAGCAATGCCAAAAGGTTTAAAAGATTCGTAAATAGCATCTATTTCATGTCTTCTACCAGCTTTTTCAACGACAAAGAAATTTCTGTTTACAGTCACAATATTCATGCTGTGCTCTTTGATGATGTTTTGAATTTGTGGATTCTCAAACAACAACTCAGACTTAAACTTGAACATAGCTGTTTCTGTAAAAATAATTTCATCCTCAGTATGATAGTAGGCCTGAATAACTTCTACTTGTTTTTCTAATTGACCTATAATTTTCTTAACAGCATCTTCGGTCATGTTTACAACCAATATAAACCTAGAAACGTTTTCAATTTCAGAGTGTGATACAGTTAAGCTTTCTATATTAATATGTCTCTTAACAAAAATGGTTGAAATTCTGTTTAACAACCCTAAGTTGTTTTCAGAATAAACCGATATGGTGTATGATTTTTTCTCCATGTCTTTCTTTTTTTAGCTTAATCTTACGTCTGATACACTTGCTCCTGTAGGTACCATTGGGAATACATTGTCTTCTTTTTCTACCATTACTTCTAAAAAGTAAGAGGTTTCGCAAGCAATCATTTCATCAATAGCACTTTGTAAATCTTCTCGTTTCACTACTTTTTTCGCAGGAATACTATAAGCTTCGGCTAATTTTATAAAATCAGGATTAATCATTTCTGTAGAAGCATAACGTCTGTCAAAAAATAATTGTTGCCATTGACGTACCATTCCTAAGAACTCATTATTTAATACCACAATTTTAACTGCAGTTCCTGTTTGTAAAATAGTTCCTAATTCTTGACAAGTCATTTGATAACCTCCATCACCAATAATAGCCACTACATCTCTTTCAGGTGCTCCCATTTTAGCTCCAATAGAAGCTGGTAAAGCAAATCCCATAGTTCCTAAACCACCAGAAGTTACATTACTTCTAGTATTGGTAAAGTTGGCATAACGAACAGCCATCATTTGGTGTTGTCCTACGTCAGATACAATAACTGCGTTGTCTTTAGCAGCTTTGTTAATTCCTTGTAAAACTTCTCCCATGGTCAATCCCTCTTTGGTTGGATTTAACTGCCCATCAATTACTTTTTCAAATTCAATTTTATCAAATGCTCTAAATTCATTTAACCAAGCTGAATGATCGTTTTGATTAATGTATGGTAAAACTTTAGATAAAGTGTCTTTGGCATCACCAAGAACGGCAACATCTGTTTTTACGTTTTTATCTATCTCAGCAGGATCAATATCAAAATGAACTACTTTTGCTTGTTTTGCATACTTGCTTAAATCACCAGTAACACGGTCGTCAAAACGCATTCCAATAGCAATTAAAACATCACACTCATTGGTTAATTTGTTAGGTCCATAGTGCCCGTGCATTCCAACCATACCTACATTTAAAGGGTGATTGGTAGGCAATGCAGAAAGTCCTAAAACGGTCCATGCAGATGGAATTCCAGATTTTTCTATCAATGCTTTTAGTTCAGCTTCAGCACTTCCTAAAATAACTCCTTGTCCAAAAATAATCATTGGCTTTTTAGCACTGTTGATGATTTCTGCAGCTGCTTTAACCTTTTCTATATTGGTTTCAGGAATTGGCTTATAGCTTCTTACATGAGTACATTTTTCGTAACTATAATCTAACTCAGATAATTGTGCATCTTTAGTAATGTCAATCAACACAGGACCTGGTCTACCAGATTTAGCAATGTAAAATGCTTTGGCAATAGCAGCAGGAATATCTTCTGCTTTGGTTACCTGACAGTTCCATTTGGTAATAGGTGATGAAATACTAATGACATCTGTTTCTTGAAAAGCATCAGTTCCTAATAAATGAGAAGCTACTTGTCCGGTAATACATACCATTGGAGTAGAGTCTATTTGAGCATCTGCAATTCCAGTAATTAAGTTAGTAGCTCCTGGACCAGAAGTAGCCAAAGCGACACCAACTCTTCCAGAGGTTCTTGCATATCCTTGAGCAGCGTGAGCAGCTCCTTGCTCATGTCTTGTTAAAACATGGTGCAATTGATCTTGATATTTATATAATTCATCGTAGATAGGCATGATAGCTCCACCTGGGTATCCGTATGCTACATCAACACCTTCTTCTAGAAGTGATTTAACAACGGCTTCGGCTCCTATGATTCTTTCTGTTTTTTTGTTCATGGTAGTTGGTGTTTGGTAGTTGGTATTTGGTAAGAGTTCTAAAAGCGAAGCGTACTAAATACCAATTTCTAACTACTTTATTTTATTAATATTTATCAGTAACACATCCTTCAGAAGCAGAAGCTACTGATTTAGCGTACTTAAATAAGATTCCTTTATTGTGTTTTAAAGGTGGTTGTATCCATTTGGCTTTACGTTCTGCAATTTCTTGTTCAGAAACTTGTAACGTAATAGAATTATCTTCTGCGCTAATAGTAATGGTATCTCCCGTTTCTACCAATCCAATCAATCCACCGTCTTGTGCTTCGGGCGTTATGTGACCTACTACAAAACCGTGAGTACCACCAGAAAAACGTCCGTCAGTAATCAAAGCAACTGATTTTCCTAAACCAGCTCCCATAATTAATGATGTTGGTTTTAGCATCTCTGGCATACCAGGTCCACCTTTAGGTCCAACATAACGAATAACGACGACGTCTCCTCTATTTACTTCTCCATTAGAAATTCCTGTATTTGCTGCTTGTTCACCATCGTAGACAACAGCTCTTCCTTCGAATTTTAATCCTTCGTTTCCAGAAATTTTAGCAACAGCACCTTTTTCTGCAAGGTTTCCGTATAAAATCTGTAGGTTTCCAGAAGATTTTAAAGCTTTGTCTGTAGGGAAAACTACATCTTGATCTTCAAATTCCATTGCCTTAACATCAGCTAAGTTTTCTGCCAATGTTTTTCCAGTAACAGTCATACAATCTCCATGTAAATACCCTTCTTCTAATAAGTATTTCATAATGGCAGGAGTACCTCCAACACCATGAACATCTTCCATTAAGTATTTTCCAGATGGTTTTAAATCTGCAATTAATGGAGTTCTATCAGAAACTCTTTGGAAATCTTCTAAAGTAAAGTCTATATCTGCTGCATAAGCAATAGCTAAATAGTGCAATACCGCATTGGTAGATCCACCTAAAGCGTTTACTATGGCAACCGCATTTTCTATAGATTTTTTAGTAACAATATCTTTTGGTTTTAAATCTAACTCCAATAAGTTCTTCATTGCCTGTGCAGTACGCTCAGCTTCTGATAATTTATTAGGGTTTTCTGCAGGAATAGAAGAGTTGTAAGGCAAAGCCAATCCCATACATTCTATAGAAGATGCCATGGTATTAGCAGTATACATTCCTCCACAAGCTCCAGCACCTGGAATTGCTGCTTTGATAATTTCTCTATATTCAGTTTCGTCAATTTCACCTGCAACTTTTTGCCCTAAAGCTTCAAAAGCAGATACGATGTTTAATTTACGTCCTTTGTATTTACCAGATGCGATAGTTCCTCCGTATACCATAATAGAAGGTCGGTTTAAACGCAACATAGCAATAATAGCTCCTGGCATGTTTTTATCACATCCTACTACACCTATTAAACCATCATAACTTTGTGCATTAACAACAGTTTCCATAGAATCTGCAATAATATCTCTAGAAGCTAATGAGTAGTTCATTCCAGAAGTACCCATAGAAATACCATCACTCACACCAATAGTGTTAAATGTCAACCCAACTTGATCGTTAAGATTAGCGTATTTTTTGATTTCTTGAGCCAAGTTATTCAAATGCATGTTACATGGGTTTCCGTCATAACCAGTACTTGCAATACCGATTTGAGGTTTATTCATGTCTTCATCTGTTAATCCTACTGCGTACAACATTGCTTGAGAAGCTGGTTGTGATGGATCTTGAGTAAGTCTTTTACTGTGTTTATTTAATGCCATTCTTAAATGTCTTTATTTCGAAAATTTCTCAATGAACACACAAAATTAGAATAGTAATTAAGGATAAAAAAATAATCATAAAAAACTTACGTTGTTCAATTTGTTTATTTTATTGTAATTAATTGATATACAGAAGATTGTGTTTTTAAAGTAATGATGTTAAGTTCTTTATAATCTATTTGTAAATATTCTTTAAAAATGGAATAGTTGTTATATATTGTAAGTCAAATAAGAGTTTTGTTAAACTACGTATATGTACGTAGTAAAATTAAGTAGTTTTATCTTTTGAAAAAAGGGATTTATTTGTAGATTTGTGAATCTCAAGAAAATATATTAAGGAAATATTAAATTTTATATGTCAAACACAGCAATACTAGAAATAGAAGGAAAAAAGTACGAGCTTCCATTAGAGCGTGGTTCAGAGAACGAAATAGCAATTGATATCAAAGCGCTTAGAGGAGCAACGGGTGGTGTGACGACAATTGATCCAGGATTTAAAAACACAGGTTCATGTAAAAGTGCTATTACCTTTTTAGATGGTGAGAAAGGGATCTTAAGATATAGAGGGTATGCAATTGAAGAATTAGCAGCAGAAGCTTCTTTTCTAGAAGTTTCATATTTGTTGATTTTTGGAGAGTTACCAACAGCTGAGCAGTTGGAGAAATTTGATCAAGACATCAAAGACAATTCAATGGTGGATGAAGATATTCACAAAATTTTAGATGCTTTTCCTAAAAACGCACACCCAATGGGAGTGTTAACATCTTTAACAAGTGCTTTAACTGCCTTTAATCCTAAAGCAGTAGATATCTCTTCTGAAGAAGATATGTACAATGCCATTGTGATATTAATGGGTAAATTCCCTGTGTTAGTATCTTGGTGTATGCGTAAGATGAAGGGTGAACCTTTAGATTATGGAGATGTTGATTTGAGCTACGAAGAGAATTTTGCAAAAATGATGTTCAAAAAGCCAAACAAAGAATATCAAATCAACAAAATTGTTATCGATGCACTTGATAAGTTATTAATCTTACATGCAGATCACGAGCAAAACTGTTCTACATCTACAGTAAGAATAGTTGGATCATCTCATGCTGGATTATTTGCTTCAATTTCTGCAGGAATTTCTGCTTTATGGGGACCATTACACGGTGGTGCTAACCAAGCGGTTATTGAAATGTTAGAGGCAATTAAAGAAGATGGTGGAGATTTTGAAAAATATTTAGCTAAAGCAAAAGACAAACAAGATCCTTTCCGTTTAATGGGATTCGGACATAGAGTTTATAAAAACTTTGATCCTCGTGCTAAGATTATAAAAGTTGCAGCAGAAGAGATTTTAAAAGATTTAGATATAGAAGATCCTGTGCTTGATATTGCTAGAGGTTTATCTGAAGCAGCATTAAGTGATGAGTACTTTAAATCTAGAAACTTATATCCTAACGTAGATTTCTATTCAGGGATTATTTACCGTGCATTAGGAATCCCTGTAGAGATGTTTACAGTGTTATTCGCAATGGGACGTTTACCAGGATGGATTGCTCAGTGGAAAGAAATGAGAGAGAACAAAGAGCCTATTGGTCGTCCTCGTCAATTATATGTAGGGGAAACATTAAGACCTTATGTTTCTATCGATAAAAGATAATATCTTTATGATAAAATTAAAAACTCCAATACAAAGTATTGGAGTTTTTTTATGCGCTGTTTTTTGAATTAAATATTGAGGAATAAAAAATCCCCTTTCTTAAATTAAGAAAGGGGATTTTTTATATGATGACTAAAGAAGTTTTAGCTAGCTTCTTCGGTTCTAATTTTATTGTTTTGAATCAAATCAATATAAAGATTGATTTGTTTTTTTAAGTTTTTACGCTCGTAAATAGCATCTAAGAAACCGTGTTCTAATAAAAACTCTGAACGTTGGAAACCTTCTGGTAAATCTTGACCAGTAGTATCTCTAACAACACGTGGTCCTGCAAAGGCAACCAAAGCGTTAGGTTCAGCAATGTTAATATCTCCTAACATGGCATAAGAGGCAGTTGTTCCTCCTGTGGTAGGGTCTGTACATAATGAGATGTACGGAATTTTAGCCTTTGCCAATTGTGTTAATTTAGCAGAGGTTTTAACCAATTGCATTAATGATAATGGTGCTTCTTGCATACGAGCCCCACCAGATTTAGAAATCATTAAAAATGGAATGTTGTTTTCTCTTGCGTAATCAATAGCTCTTGCTATTTTTTCACCTACAACAGATCCCATTGAACCTCCAATAAAGGCAAAATCCATAGCAGCAATAACTAATGGTTTTCCGTATGAATCACCTACAGCAGTTCTTACAGCATCATTTAATTTTGTTTTTGCTTGAGCCTCTTTAATTCTTACTGGGTAAGGTTTGGTATCTTCAAAGTCTAAAGAATCGACAGATGTTAAACTTTCATTTAACTCAGTGTATTTATTGTCGTCAAACAAAATTTCAAAATACTCATTACTTCCAATTCTAACGTGGTATCCGTCTTCTGGACTCACATATAAATTTTCTTTTAACTCATCAGTATCTATAATTTTACCACTAGGAGTTTTGTACCATAAACCTTTAGGTACATCTTTCTTTGCTTCTGTAGGGGTTTGAATTCCTTTATCACTTCTTTTAAACCAAGCTGTCATAATTATTCATTTAAATAGGTGGGCAATTTACTAAAAAAAATAGAGAAACTGCATAAAAACAGTTTCTCTATTGTATTTGGTAAAAACAATTTTAATCTAATTGATTATAAAGTGTTTACGTTGTTTAAGTCAGAAAAAGCTTGCTTTAAACGTGCTTTTAAAGTTTCTTCACCTTTACGTAACCAAACTCTTGGGTCGTAGTATTTCTTGTTTGGTGCCTCAGCTCCTGAAGGGTTACCGATTTGAGATTGTAAGTAGTCTGTGTTAGCAGCCATATAGTCTCTAACTCCTTCCATAAATGCATACTGTAAATCAGTATCAATATTCATTTTGATAGCTCCATAACCAATAGCTTCTCTAATTTCTTCTACAGAAGAACCAGATCCTCCATGGAATACGAAGTCAATTGGGTTGTGAGATAATCCGTGCTTCTTTTCGATGAATTTTTGTGAATTATCTAAGATTTTTGGAGTTAACTTCACGTTTCCTGGCTTGTAAACACCGTGTACATTTCCAAAAGCAGCAGCAACTGTAAATCTTGGAGAAACTTCAGATAATTGCTCGTAAGAGTAGTTTACTTCTTCTGGTTGAGTGTATAATTTAGATTCATCAACGTTAGAGTTGTCAACACCATCTTCTTCACCTCCTGTGATACCTAATTCAATTTCTAAAGTCATACCCATTTTATCCATACGCTTTAAGTATTCTTTACAAATAGCGATGTTTTCTTCTAAAGGCTCTTCGGATAAATCAATCATGTGAGAAGAGAATAATGGAGCTCCAGTTTCCTCAAAGTGTTTTTCAGAAGCATCTAATAAACCATCAATCCAAGGTAATAAATTTTTAGCAGCGTGGTCTGTATGTAAAATTACAGGTACTCCATAAGCTACAGATAATTCGTGTACGTGTTTTGCTCCAGCAACAGCTCCAGCAATAGCAGCAGCTTGACCATCGTTAGATAATCCTTTTCCTGCGTTAAAAATTGCTCCACCGTTAGAGAACTGAATAATTACAGGTGAGTTTAATTCTTTAGCAGTTTCTAAAACTGTGTTGATTGTGTTACTACCTGTTACGTTAACAGCTGGTAATGCAAATTGTTTTTCTTTTGCTAGTTTGAAAATTTCTTGAACTGCATCTCCTGTAGCAACTCCTGGTTTGATATTGTAACTCATTTTATAATTAGTTTATTGAATTAATCACAACAAAAATAGTCATTTTTATATAATAAACAGGGGGCAAGTGTACTAGTTTATACGAAAACGATATCGTACTAAAAAGGATAGTTGATACCAATGTTCAATACTGAATTGTTTAAAGTGTAATTGCTGAACCATTTATTTTCAGTTAAATAGGGTTCGTAGGTTTTAAATGCCAAGTCTAATCGTAGTACCAAAAAGTTAAAGTCATATCTAATTCCTGTTCCTGTTCCAATAGCAATGTCTTCTAGAGAATCAAATCCAGAAAAAAGTTCTTCTTCTGATGCGGTAGATGATGCATTGGGTAAGTTCCATATGTTTCCGGCATCCATGAACAATGCACCGTGTATACTATTAAAAATTTTAAATCGATACTCTAAACTGCTTAATATTTTAAAGTTACCAATATTAAATTCTAATCCAGTGTTTGAGCTACCTGGCCCTAATTCATAAGTTTTCCAAGCTCTGATATCATTAGAACCTCCTGCAAAATAACTACTAATAAATGGAATGTCTTGATTTTTACCTGTTGGAAGAGCAACCCCTACAAAGGTTCTAAATGCCAAAGATTGATTGTTGCTGGTACTCCAAAATTTTCTAAAATCAACATCTAACTTTACAAATTGAGAAATAGGAATGTTTTGGAAAACTTTTTGATCATTTTGAGTCTCAAAAATAAAATTATTTAGATTTCCTGCTGAACTTATTTTAGCTTTAAAATAATTGTATCTTGTGTCCGAAAGTCCTTTTTTACTATTGTGTTCAAAGGCATAAGAGGCTGCTGGGATAATGTTGTTACTGGTAATGATGCCTCTCCTTTTTTCAATATTTTTAAGTGTTTTAAACTCAGTAGGATTACTGTTCTCAAAACTGTTTGGAATGCTTTGAAGAAAGTTAGGAGCATTAGTAGTGGTTAAGTTGTAAGATGGAAATTCTGATTCTTGAATGGTTTTGATTTGATTGTATTCAGAACTATAGATATCAAAATAAGAGTTGATGTTTAGGTTTTGAATATATTGTGCATTAAGCAATTCAACCATGTGTTTGTTTTTTAAAGAAGACTTCCAAGTATAATCAATAATTCCTGTTACTTTTTGTTTATCTAACCCTATGTTTTTCTGAAAACTAGTACCAATGGTAATTTTGGTTCTAGGGGTCATGGTTCTTGGAATTAAATTACCCATCAACGGAAAAATAAACTTTGGGAATTCTAAAGAAACATCTACCCCAAGTTCATAGGCGTCAAAATTATCGTTGTTTGATCCACTTACCTTGGTTGCAGTATCAAAAATACTTCCTTGTAAAGAGAGTTTAAAAATTTCAGCTCCCCTAAAAAGATTTCTGTTGATAAAATTAAATCCTCCAGACAAACCTACTTGTTTGATGTTAGAATGTATGATTTCTGAATTGATTCCTACTCCATATTTTTTTAATGGGGTTAAAATAATAGTGGTAGCCAATTCATTATTGGGTAATTCTTTTTGATTGATTTTAACAACTCTAAAATTGTTTAAAGATTTTAAGTGTTTTCGGGTAGACTCTACTGCCTCGTCATTATAAATTTGATTTGGTGCAATAAATATAGAGTTGGCTAAGGTTTTAACCCTGTATTTTAATTTTTCGTGTGCGTAAAATGAGATATCATTATGGTCTTTTTTAGTATCGTAAATATTGTTTCGATTCTCATAACTATAATCGGTAAAAACACTTATTTTATTAATGGTTTGTACGTTAGTTGGAATTTCTTCAAGACGATTTCCTTTTTTAACCTTTCTATTGTCGATATGAATATCAACAGGAGTGATGTGATCTTGAGCTAAAGTATCTATATTTCTAAAGCTAATTAAACTTTCTGTAAAGTGATAAAATCCATTGTTTCTTAATACTTGAGTTAAAGCACTAACAGTCTTTTTAAAATTTTCTTGATTGTATTGTTCTCCTTTTTTTATAAATACTTGATCTGTGTTTTGTTGAACGATAGAATCTACTTGATTAGAGGCGATGTGATATTGAATGTCTCCTATAAAATAAGGATCTTTTTTGGTGACCAAATAGGAAATATCTGCTTTTTTAAGGTCTGTAATCATTTCTGTTTTTACAGTAGCATCAAAATACCCACTGTTAAAAAAGTTAATTCTTAGGTTCTCTGCAGTATTAGCCGTTTTTTTAGGATCCACAATTACTGGAGCTTCTCCTTTGGTTAAGAACCAGTGATTGATGTTCTTTCTTCGGTTGATGCTTTTTAAGGTTTGCTTTTTGGATAATAAGTGATCCCAAAAATTATTTCTGTTTTGAAAAGCCTCAATTTTTTTTTCATGTATAGAATCGTAATTAAGATCTCCTAAGTTATAAATATAGAGTCCTAAAGGAATACCAAGAGGTTTGTTGTTGGGTCTTTGTATTAAATAATCTGTAATAGTATAGTCCGATGTTTTTTTATCGTCTATCCTAATCGTGTTTTTTTGTAGTAAATACTCATTTTCTTTTACATACTTAGTGGTATTACATGCAGTAAATAAAATACTGAGTAATAGTGAAAATAGAAAAAATGAATGTGTTACTTTCAAAAATATGTTGAATTGATTAGTCAAAAATAAGCATTAAATACGTTTAGAAGTAATGCTTGTTGATTTTTAGTTTAAATTTGAATCCAAAATTTCACAACATGCCTATATCTAAGAATCAAATCAAATTGATAACGAGTTTGCAACAAAAAAAGTACCGAATTAAGGAGGGACTTTTTGTTGCAGAGGGAATAAAAGTAGTGAATGAGTTTTTGAATTCGGATATTGAATTACAGATGTTGTTTTGTACTGATGAAGCGAGTGCTGAATATGAGCAATATCATTGTCAATTGGTTTCGGAACAGGAGCTAAAAAAAGTCAGTGTATTAAAATCTCCAAATAAAGTATTAGCTCTTTTTAAAATCCCTGAAGAAATCCAACAGGGGGATAATGGCTTAAAAGTAATATTAGATACTATCAACGATCCTGGGAATTTAGGAACCATTATAAGGTTGTGTGATTGGTTTGGAGTAAAAGAATTGATTTGTAGTAAAGAAACGGTAGATTGTTATAATACTAAAGTCGTACAGTCAACCATGGGCTCTTTAACCAGGGTAGCGGTAACTTATGTTGATTTGATACCTTATATAAAAGAAACAAAACAACCTGTATTTGTCACAGACATGGAGGGTGAAAATGTATATACAGCAACTTTGCCAGAGAACGGAATCATTATTATGGGAAATGAAGCCAATGGGGTGAGTGAGGAGATTAAAAAAATAGTCAAGCAAAAGTTAACCATTCCAAGATTTGGAGAACTACAAGCTACAGAAAGCTTAAATGTAGCAACGGCAACCGCAATTTTGTTGAATGAATTTAGAAGAGCTATTGGAAAGTTAAAGTAAGAAAAATACCTCTGGTTCTTAATTCGCTTAAGCTATTTTTAGCAGTGCTTCCCAATCCAATAAATTCGTTTTGAAAACCATAAACGCCTCTAATTGAAGGAGAAAATTTAAAGTAAGGAAAGTAAAAACTAGCACCTATTCCTAGTTCTCCCATAAGAGTATGTTGCTTTAACTCAAAATCTCTTGGGTTTGCACCGTTGTCATTATTGTTTTTATTTGCAGTAAAATTATAGTTATAAGAAGCTCCTCCTATAATAAATCCTCTAACATTATTAAGCCTTCTTGTGCTGAGTTTGATGTTTAAAGGAAAATGAAAATAAGTAGCAGGAACTTCGGTTTTTTCACCGTCAAAAGTTAAAGAATTACTACTACTAATAATACCCGGCTCTGTTAAAAAACTCAAAAAATCAGAGACTTTTAAATCAGCCAAAACCCCAAGGTGAAATCCAGCGCCATTGCTTAAAACAGCATCAGTAGCTTCTAGGGCGTATCCTTTGGTGTGTAGTCCTAAATAAAACCCATAACGAATAGGTTTGTTGTCAAAACTTTGTAGTTGTGATATTTTTTCAGATTGTCCGTAAATGATAGAACTAAGGCAAAAGAATAAGAATACAACTAACTGCTTCATGCTATTTTGTGGCTTTATAAATTGTAGATACTCCAAAAGTAACTGGAATATCTATAACGTTTTTAAAGTTGTTTTCTTTTAAGATGTTATTAAATTTTTCTCCGTAAGGAAAAGAATTAGCAGATTCAGATAAATAAGAATATGCTGTTTTGTCTTTAGAAAACAAACCACCAATCAAGGGTAAAAGTACCTTGCTGTGAAATTGATATCCTTGTTTAAAAGGGAATTTTGTTGGAACAGAAGTTTCTAACACCACAAAAGTTCCTCCAGGTTTTAAAACCCTATTTATTTCTTGTAATCCTTTATTTAAATCCTCAAAATTACGAACCCCATAAGAAACAGTAATAGCATCAAAGAAATTGTCTTCATAAGGAATGTTCTCAGAATCTCCTAAAACCATATCAATGTTAGAGGTTAATCCTAATGCTTTAATTTTTTCTTTTCCAACTTCTAGCATTCCAGAAGAAATGTCTAATCCTGTAATTTTAGCATGAGGCATTTGTTGACTGTGCATAATAGCCAAATCTCCGGTACCTGTAGCAATGTCTAAAATGTTCTTAGGGCTAGATTCTTTTACAAGCGCAACAACTTTTTTACGCCACTTGATATCAATTCCAAAAGTCATGATCCTGTTTAAGCCATCATAATTTCCAGAAATATTGTTAAACATATCAGCGACTTGAGTCTTTTTAGTAGCGTCTGAATCCTTGTAAGGTTTGATGATTTTTGACATAGTAAAGGTTATCCGTTAACAGCAATCACATTGTTTACTTTGTTTGGTAGCATTTGTTTAAGCATGGTTTCAATACCATTTTTTAAAGTAATGGTAGAAGATGGACATCCACTACAAGCTCCTTGAAGAATAACATACACATCTTGTGTTGCTTCATCATAAGATTGAAAAACAATGTTTCCTCCATCATTAGCAACGGCAGGTTTAACATATTCTTCTAAAATATTAGCAATCTCTAAAGGAACTCCTTCTAAATCCTGAATTGGAGTAGTAGGGATTTCTACTTTTGGCTTTTCAATACTGCTGTCAATAATGGTTTTTCCAGATTGGATATAGTCCTTTAAAAAACTTCTTAATTGGCTGTTGATTTCTCCCCACTCAATCAATTCGTTTTTGGTAATAGATACGTAGTTTTCAGAAATATAAACTTCTTTAACAAAAGGGAATTCAAATAAAACTTGAGCTAATGGTGAGTTTTGGGTTTCTTCTGCAGATTTGTATTCATGATCATCAGGTGTCAACATTTTGTTGCAACCAAACTTCATTACCATAGGGTTAGGAGTACTTTCGGCATAAACCTCTATAGCAACTTTTCTTGTTTCTGCTTTATCAGTAACAACGGTATTACCATCGTTTAGGTAAATTTCAATCAACTCTCTTATATCATTTTGAATATCACTCCATTCAACAATATCATATTTTTCTATAGCGATAAAATTAGCACTAATAAATACTTTGCTAACAAATGGAAGTTTGAATAATTGTTGAGAAATAGGTGATTCCTTTGCCTCATCTATATTGTTAAATTGATAGCTTCCTCCTTTTGTAACTTGTTCAGTACTAACAAATTTTACAATAGATGGATTGTTAGTTCCTTCTATGCTAATGCGATGTGTATTCATAACTCAAAAAAATTTGTACAAAAGTAGTTTATTTAAATTTAATTGACCCTTAATTTCTTAGGAGGATATCATCACTTTAGCGGATTTTTTTGTTTAAAAAGAATAAGTATAGGTGGCTACAATTCTAGAGTTTTTATTTTGAACCCCTGCTGCTTGTATGTATTGAAACTGTTGATTGATATCATTAAAATCATACTCATTATTTTGCATAGTTTTTCTGTAAGCAATGTCTAGTCGTGAAGCTCCAAAACGAATTCCAGCTCCTAAAGAACCACTGTACAAATCTCCTAGTTTTAAAATATCAGTATCTCTAGGGTCTAAGTTTGATTTATAAGGGCTTTGTTGATATCCAAAACCTCCTCTTAAACTTAAATTTTGTAAACGGAATTCTCCCCCAATATTTACATTGTGAGTGTTTTGTAAAACATCGGTAAAGTATTGATTGTCACTTCTAAAATCACCATTTCCGTCTAGGTTTAAAGATTTATATGTTTTGTAGGTATAATCTGCATTGATAAATCCATTTTTTCCAATAACCAAAGCTCCACTGGCCGTTAGTTTACCAGGAGTTCTTAATTGATATTCTAAATATGAATTACGGATAGATGGATCTGCGGCATCAATATTTTCAGAAGGAATACTTGCAATAAGTTCTTTAGAGTTGTAGTCTTCAGAAAAGTTATACCATGTTGGAGATTCATAAGCCAATCCTAAACGTACAGATTGAATAGGTTTGTAGATAAATCCAAGGTTAATAGAGAAACCATCGGCATTCTCATTCAAGTTTTCAGTTGCTAAAACATCTAAAGTATTGTTGTTGTCATCAGTACTTAATTCGTTTAAGGTGGTGGATTGAGAATAATCTATATGATGGATATTTAAACTAAATCCGGCGTAAAAATTATGTCCGTATTGTCCTGCCAAAGCCAAATTAATTTTAGAGGCTTTTCCTTCTATATAGTTATAAAAATCTTGACTAACCGCATTGTTGTATTCATTATTGCTGTCCGGATCTTCTGGATGTTTGTTAAAACTAGCAAAACCACTATTTCCAAAAAAAGCATCTCTTGTATGAAAATTGGCTGTTTTTTGATAGTTCACAGCAAAGCTAATTTTAGACCAATCATCTGTTGTTATTGCATCTTTAAAAACAAAAACCGCTCCTACTTGATCTGTATTAAAGGTTGTGGATTGATTATTCATAGTAGAATTAAAATAATCAGTTGTATTCCTAAAATTATATGATCCTAGTGTTAAATTCACTTCATTGTTGTGATATACTGCAATTCCAGCAGGGTTGATGTTGATACTGCTTAAATCTCCTCCAACAGCACCCGTAGCTCCGTTAAGTCCGGTAAATCTAGCGGTTCCTGTGTTTTGATCTTGAGAAAATAATATTCCTAAGTCAGTGTAATTATAGGTCTGTGCCTGTGTTTGATAACCAAAAAAACAAAGCAGGCAAATGTATATGTATTTTTTCATAAGATATATTTTTTAACGCCTCCTGTAGCTGTTGCTATTGCTTCTGTATGATCCGCTAGAGCTACTTCCGCTACTGCTTGGTGAGCTAGAGCTTCGGTTGTAACTAGGAGTGCTAGTTTGTGGAGTACTGGTTCTTCTACTTTGACTTTGGTAGTTGCTCTGAGTACTAGTTCTTCGGTACGATTTATTGGTGTTTGTATTATTGTTGTTATAGTATTTGCTGTTGCTACTATTGCTGTTACTATTCTTGTAGTATCGGCTATTCGTAGAACTGTTTGTTCTGTATGAATTACTGTTGCTTCTATAAGTTTGATTTCTTTTGCTACCTGTAGAATAAATAGGTCTCCACCAATTCCAATGTGGATTTCCAAAACCATAACCGTATCCATACCAATTATTATACGGAGTTATAAATCCGTAATGAGGATAGTTCCACCCCCAGTTAAAAAATGGATCGTAAAAATTAGAGCCCCAATAAAAATTGTTCCATCGGTAGGAGTTCCATCCGTAATTATTCCATCTGTTGTTCATACCCCAGTATGGGTCGTTCCAACCATTATTCCAATAAGGGTCAATATTATTGTCAATATAAATATTCACATTTGGATTTGAATCTATATTGTTGTTTGCTGATGAAGGTTCTCTATATATATCATAGTTAGCATTGGGGTTGATGTTGTTTTGCTGTGTGATGTACGGAGAATTGTTAGGGTCTTCAATTTCAATGCTATTGAGTCCGTTAACTTTGTTCATTTCTTCCGAAAAAACAGTGTTGGGTACATGTACAGGTTCTTCGTAAATACCATCGTAATAGGTGTAGTATTGATTGCTACTACAAGAGGTATAGAAAATAGCAATACAACCTAATAAAAGATATTTTATCCAACCAACATGTAGAACTTTAGAGGTATTCATAATACTTGTGTTTTTATTGTTGAACAATGCAAAAAATAGTAGTTTTGCTCCTTATAGGTCTTAGTGCCTTTATATTACTATAAATTACAATTTTTGTGCCAAAAAAATACATATGGGGTCGAAATTAACAAGTAGGAGTACGGATTACTCAAAATGGTATAACGAGTTGGTTGTTAAGGCTGACTTGGCTGAAAACTCAGCAGTTAGGGGGTGTATGGTCATCAAACCTTATGGTTATGCCATCTGGGAAATGATGCAGAAAGAATTAGATCGAATGTTTAAAGAAACAGGTCACGAAAATGCTTACTTTCCATTGTTTGTCCCTAAAAGTTTATTTGAAGCGGAAGAGAAAAATGCAGAAGGTTTTGCAAAGGAATGTGCTGTAGTAACGCACTATCGTTTAAAAGCAGATCCGGATAATGAAGGAAAACTAATTGTAGATCCTAACGCTAAGTTAGAAGAGGAGTTAGTGGTTCGTCCAACAAGTGAGGCAATTATTTGGAATACTTATAAAGGATGGGTGCAATCTTATAGAGATTTACCTATCAAAATCAATCAATGGGCAAATGTAGTGCGTTGGGAAATGAGAACGAGGTTGTTTTTAAGAACAGCTGAGTTTTTATGGCAAGAAGGACATACTGCTCATGCAACCAGACAAGAGGCTATTGAAGAGTCTGAATTAATGCAACAAGTGTATGCTGATTTTGCTCAGAACTTTATGGCGATGCCAGTAATTAAAGGGGTGAAATCAGAAAGTGAGAGATTTGCTGGTGCAGATGATACTTATACTATTGAAGCATTAATGCAAGATGGAAAAGCATTACAAGCTGGAACCTCGCACTTTTTAGGGCAAAATTTTGCTAAGGCCTTTGATGTAAAGTATACTTCTAAAGAAGGAAAACAAGAACATGTATGGTCAACTTCATGGGGAGTTTCTACTCGTTTGATGGGAGGACTAATCATGACGCATTCCGATGATTTAGGGTTGGTATTACCTCCAAAATTAGCGCCAATACAAGTTGCCATTGTGCCTATCTATAAAACAGAGGAGCAATTACAAGCCATTACTGAAAAGGTTGAGGAAATTGCAGGACAATTAAAGTCAAAAGGAATTTCTGTAAAGTTTGATAATAGAGATACGCACAAGCCAGGTTGGAAGTTTGCAGAGTACGAATTAAAAGGAGTGCCTGTGAGAATTGCAATGGGGGCTAGAGATTTGGAAAATGGTACTTTAGAGATTGCAAGAAGAGATACTTTAGAAAAGCAAAGTGTTCAGCAATCAGAAGCGGTTGAACGCATTGAGCAACTATTACAAGATATTCAAGAGAACTTATGGAATCGTGCATTGCAGTATAGAGATGAGCACATTACGTCTGTAGACAATTTTGAGGAGTTTAAAGAAGTAATAGAAAATAAAGGAGGATTTGTTGCTGCCCATTGGGATGGTACAGAAGAGACAGAAGACAAGATCAAAGAAATCACAAAAGCGACCATTCGTTGTATTCCTTTGGATTTCAAGGAAGAAGAAGGAGTTTGCGTCTTTACAGGAAATCCTTCTAAGAAGAGAGTTTTGTTTGCAAAAGCCTACTAGTAAAAAAAGTTTAAAAATTTTTTAAAAAAACTTTGTGATATTACAAAACGTGTGTATATTTGCAACCGCTAAAGCAAAAAGGCAATAGCTTTTAGACTTTAAGCAATGGTCCGTTCGTCTAGGGGTTAGGACGCATGGTTTTCATCCATGTAACAGGGGTTCGATTCCCCTACGGACTACAATTTTTTTGAATAAGATAACACATAAGTAAGATGGCAAATCATAAGTCAGCATTAAAGAGAATAAGAAGTAACAGCGCTAAGCAGGTAAGAAACAAATACCAGCACAAGACAACTAGAAACGCTGTTAGAGCTTTACGTAACATGACGGATAAGACTGAGGCTGAAGGGCAATTGTCTAAAGTTGTTGGAATGTTACAAAAGTTAGCTAAAAACAATATTATTCACAAGAATAAAGCAGCTAACTTACAGTCTAAATTGACTAAGCACGTAGCTTCTTTATAAGAACAATATAATGGTCCGTTCGTCTAGGGGTTAGGACGCATGGTTTTCATCCATGTAACAGGGGTTCGATTCCCCTACGGACTACTAAAGCCTTACTGAATATCAGTAAGGCTTTTTTGCCGTTTTTGATATTTAGAAAAAAGAGAAGTTAAGGTTCTCTCAAAGTATTAGTATCTCGCGATCAGAAAATACTCCTTTCTCACATCGAAACCCGAATATCGAAACCCGAAAAACGATAACCGAACATCGCAAATCGCAAATCGAATACCGATAACCGAACATCACCAATCGAACACTAGTCATTGAGAAGCCTGTACTGAGCTTGTCGAAGTATATATCAGATCGGTCATCGAGCGAAGTCGAGATGCACTATCTTAAGATGATATCAATATTTCACGAAAACATTAAGATGTTGTTGTCAAAAATATTCCTTTCTTACATCGAAACCCGAAACCCGAATGCCGATAACCGAACATCGCTAATCGATAACCGAGATCCGAACATCGCAAATTATTCCTTAATATTGCTCTATATCAAAATATAGACAGTGAAAAATACTTTTGTAATAGGATTAATGTCTGGAACTTCTCTAGATGGGGTAGATTTGGTGTATGCTGAGTTTAAGGAGGTGAATAATTTTACCATCTTAAAAGCACAAACTATTCCTTATCCACAAGATTGGTTTCTAAAACTTAAAAACATAGCTGATTATCCAAAAGGAGCTAAAGAGTTAGAGGTTTTAGATGTTGAGTTAGGAAAGTATTATGGGGAGCTGTTGTTGACTTTTATTCAACAACATAACATCAAACAAATAGATTTGATTGCTTCTCATGGCCATACTGTACATCATCAACCTGAATTGGGTTATACTTTGCAAATTGGATCTGGAGAAGAAATATTTAAGAAGACCAAAATAAAAACGGTTCATGATTTTAGAGAGCAAGATGTTTTATTGGGAGGACAAGGAGCGCCGCTAGTTCCTATAGGAGATCAATTGTTGTTTTCGGAATATGATTATTGTCTAAACCTGGGAGGGTTTTCAAATGTGTCTTATCAAGAAGATGGACAGAGAAAAGCTTTTGATATTTGTCCTGTGAATACTGTATTGAATTTTTATGCGAATCAATTGGGTTTTGATTATGACCAAAACGGAGAGTTGTCTAAAAAAGGAATCTTAAACAAGGAATTGTTGGTTGAGTTAAATCAATTAACGTTTTATCTGTCTACAGCTCCAAAATCTTTAGGGGTGGAGTTTTTAAAGCAGGAGGTTTATCCATTGTTGAATAAATATAGTATCCCTCAAATAGATATCATGAGAACTTTTGTAGAGCATATAGCTTATCAGTTAACAGTTAAGTTAGCAAAAGGAACTGTGCTAGTTACTGGAGGTGGAGCTTACCATGCTTTTTTAATTCGTCGTATGAAGGAACTTAATCCAAATTTAACATTAATTATTCCTTCAAAAGAAATTGTTGATTATAAAGAAGCTTTGGTGTTTGGACTTTTAGGTTTGCTAAAGTTAAAAGGTCAGGTAAATTGTTTGTCAAGTGTTACGGGGGCTAGCAAAGACCATGCTTCGGGAACGGTTGTTTTTTAATGATGATTGTTAATGAGATGGGTAGTATTCTTAACAATTTTAATCGATTTTGTTTGATTCATTAAAAATAACATAGGCTATTGTTTTAAAGAGTCTTAAAATGTTATTTTAGCAATCAAATTTTTAAAATATAAAATAAAATGAAATATTTTCTAGGGTCTAGTCCTAAGTGGTTCAAACTTATCATGATATTTTTCTTATTGATAAATATTCCAATCTCAATATTTGCTCCTCACGTTGGTGCGTGGTTATTTATTGGAGAGTTTATCTTTACGTTAGCAATGGCTTTAAAATGTTATCCACTTCAATCAGGTGGTTTGTTGGCTATTGAAATTATCATTTTGGGCTTAACATCGCCAGAAAAAGCTTATCACGAAGTAGATCAAAATTTAGAAGTATTGCTTTTGTTGGTTTTTATGGTAGCGGGAATCTACTTTATGAAACCATTATTGATGTATATCTTTAGTAAGATTTTTACCAAGATAAAATCAAAAATAGTACTGTCTTTATTGTTTGTATTCTTATCAGCAATCTTATCTGCTTTCTTAGATGCTTTAACTGTAACTGCGGTGTTGATTAGTGTAGCAGTTGGTTTTTATGGTATTTATCACAAAATTCACTCAAATGGAGGAGATTATAATGCTGATGGTGTTTTAGATACTAAAGAGTTAAGTGGTGAAACATTAGAGCAGTTTAGAAGTTTCTTAAGAAGTTTAATCATGCATGGAGTTGTAGGTACAGCTTTAGGTGGGGTTTGTACTTTGGTAGGAGAGCCTCAAAACTTATTGATTGGTGAAAGAATGGGATGGGATTTCATTGAGTTCTTTGTAAGAATGTCGCCTATTACAATGCCTGTTTTGGTTTGTGGTTTATTAACAACCATATTTTTAGAGGTAACAGGTCTTTTTGGTTTTGGAGCAAAATTACCTAAAATAGCAGATCAAATTATCCAAGGATATACCAATGAACAAGATCAAAAAAGAAGTGCAAAAGAAAAGTATGGATTAAAAATTCAAGGTCTTGCAGCAATCTTATTAATAGCAGGTTTGGCATTGCATTTGGCTCCAGTAGGATTTATTGGTTTGGCTTTAATTATCTTTCAAACAGCTTTCATGGGAATTACCGAAGAGCACCAACTGGGACATGCTTTTGAAGAGGCATTACCTTTTACAGGTTTGTTAGTAGTTTTCTTTGTAGTAGTAGCAATGATTCATGATCAACATTTGTTTTCGCCAATTATCCATTGGGCATTAGATCAAAGTCCAGAATCACAACCAGGTTTGTTTTATGTAGCAAATGGTGTTTTATCAGCGATTAGTGATAATGTATTCGTAGCAACGGTGTACATTGGTGAGGTTCAAGAAGCGTTTAAATCAGGCGCAATTGATAGAGAACATTTTGAACATTTAGCGATTGCAATTAACACTGGAACAAATTTACCAAGTGTGGCAACACCAAACGGACAGGCAGCATTTTTATTCTTATTAACATCTGCATTGGCTCCGTTAATCAACCTATCTTATGGAACAATGGTGAAAATGGCTTTGCCTTATACAATTGTTTTAGGTGGAGTAGGATACTTAATGGTGAGAATTATTTTATAATAAAACTTACAAAATATATCAAAAAGGAATCTTAGCAATAAGGTTCCTTTTTTTGTTTATGGAGATGCAATAATAAATTGTATTTTCGTTACATAAATTAAGTATTTATAATTATGATTCAGAATCAAGAAGAAGTGTTGCCAGTAGTAGAGGCTAGTCAAGAAAAAACCTTATCAATCTTCCAGTTAATCATGGATGGTGGTTTAGGAGGACAAATTATTATGGGGATTTTATTTATCCTATTAGTAATGGCTGTGTACATATATATAGAAAGATTTTTAGCCATCAAAGCAGCCAATAAAGTGGATAAAAACTTTATGAATCAGATAAAAGAGCAAATTAGCGCGGGGAATATTGATGCGGCTAAAATGTTATGTGCTAAGGTGGATTTACCAGTAGCAAATTTGATTGAAAAAGGAGTGTCTAGAATTGGAAAGCCTTTGGAGGATATCAATACAGCGATTGAAAATGCTGGAAAGTTAGAGATTTATAAGTTAGAGAAAAACGTAAGTGTTTTGGCAACCATTTCTGGTGCAGCACCAATGATTGGTTTTTTAGGAACAGTAATTGGAATGATTGTTTCTATTCACGAAATAGCCAATGCAGGTGGGCAAATAGATATTAAAATGTTGTCTGATGGTTTGTACACGGCAATGACAACAACGGTAGGAGGATTAATAGTTGGGATTATTTCTTATATAGCCTATAACCATATAGTAGCTAAAACAGATAAAGTAGTATATAAAATGGAAGCTACTTCTGTAGAGTTTTTAGATTTATTAAACGAACCAGTATAAATTTCCCAAATCCCGATATCCGATATCCGATATCCGATATCCGATAACCGAACAACGAATATCGAACCCCGAACATCGCTAACCGAAACCCGAACATCGAAGTAGAGTCGAGATTGGTCATCGAGCAGCCTGTACAGAGCTTGTCGAAGTAGAGTCGAGATGCAAGAACCATAAAATAAAACTGAATAATGAACATCAGAAGTAGAAATAAAGTAAGCGCAGATTTTAACATGTCGTCAATGACGGACATTGTTTTCTTGTTGTTAATTTTCTTTATGTTAGCCTCCACTTTAGTAACGGTAAATGCTATTGATGTATTATTGCCAAAAGCAGGTGGGAAAACAGAAAATAAAGGAATTGTATCTGTTTCAATCACAAAAGATGGTGATTACTATATTGATGCGGATAAAGTAGAATTCAATCAATTAGAAAATTCGTTATTGACAAAAATGTCATCAACAAAAGAAGGTTCTTTAGTCATTAGAGGTGATCACGAATCTGCTTATAAAAACATTATGCAAGTCATTGATATTGCAAACAGAAATAAAATCAAAATGATTTTAGCAGTAAAAGGTCAATAAATAGATGATGTTTAAAACCACATATCAAAAACAATCAGCCATTTTAACCGCTATCTTAATGGTATTGGTGGTGTTTATCATGTTCTTTTGTGGGTTGAGATATTTAGATCCTCCAGAGGAATATGGAGTGGCTATTAATTTTGGTACTTCAGATGTAGGTTCAGGAGCGCCAAAGTTGAATGAAAGCATTCAGTCTAACCCTACTCCAAGTCAGGCAGAGCCTGTTACCAAAAGTGTTGAAAATAACGTTACAGAAGAAAAAGTCATCACTCAAGAAAATGCGGAAGCGCCAGTAATCAAGCCAAAAGAAAAAAAAACTGAGCAGCCTGTAAAAACAGTTGAAAAAAAGGTAGAGGAGAAAAAAGTAGAAAAACCTGTAGAAAAAAAAGCACCAACGCCTACCAAAGAAACTCAGAATGTATTGAATAGTTTGTTTGGAAACCCATCAAAAGGAGAAGTGGTAGAAGGAGAGGGAGATGATACTGCTCAAGGGGTAAAAGGAAGTACTTCGGGAGATCCAAATAGTGATAAATATTATGGAAATAAAGGTTTAGATGGAGATGGGGATTATTTATTAGGTGGGAGAGAAGCTATGTCTAAACCGAAAATAACCCCCAATTGTAATGAAGAGGGAATCGTTGTGGTTAAAGTAACGGTTAACAATGACGGAAAAGTAATCAGTGCAGTCCCTGGAGAAAAAGGAACCACTAATAGCAGTCCATGTTTGTTTGAACCAGCAAAAAAAGCAGCTTTGGCAACCACTTGGAATGCAGATGGCAATGCTCCAAGTAAACAAGTAGGTTATATATATTATTACTTTAAGCCAAAATAAGTAACTTCCGAAGTAGGTAATAGAGTTACAAAAAATAATAATACTCAGTGCTCAATACTCAGTACTATATATGAATTATCAAGAAACTTTAGATTGGTTGTTTAACCAGTTGCCAATGTACCAAAAAGATGGTGCTAAGGCTTATAAAAAAGATTTGTCAAATACACTTTTGTTGATGGATTATTTAGGTAATCCAGAACAGCAAATTAAAGCTATTCATGTAGCAGGTACTAACGGAAAAGGGTCTACAAGTCATATGCTGGCTTCTGTTTTACAAGAGCAAGGCTATCAAGTGGGTTTGTATACTTCTCCGCATTTAATTGATTTTAGGGAGCGAATTAAAATCAACGGACAAGAAATTTCAGAGGGGTATATTGTTGATTTTGTAGCAAAACATAAAAGTTTTTTTGAGCAAAATGCTTTGTCCTTTTTTGAAATGACAGTAGGATTGTCTTTTGAATATTTTAAAGATTCAAAAGTGGATTATGTAGTCTTAGAAACAGGATTGGGAGGAAGGTTAGATTCTACCAATGTGGTGACTCCTTTGGTGTCAGTGATTACAAACATTGGTTTAGATCACACTCAGTTTTTAGGAGATACTTTACCTTTAATAGCCTCTGAAAAAGGAGGGATTATCAAACGCAATATTCCTGTAGTGATTGGAGAGTATCATGAGGAGACTTTTGAAGTTTTTGAAGGAATTGCGAATAAAAACAATGCACCATTATATAAAGCCTTTGATTTAGGAGAGGTATTATATGATTGTGAGTTAAAGGGAGAGTATCAAAAGTATAATTTAAAAACAGTTGTTAGAGCCTTGGAGGTTTTACAGGGCTTAGGAGTTGAGTTAACTGAGCAAGCTATAGAAAATGGATTGTCTAAAGTGATTCAGAATACAGGTTTGTTGGGGAGGTATCAGGTAGTACAAGAGTTGCCAAAACTGGTTTGTGATACAGGACATAATAAAGAAGGAATTGCTTTGGTATTGTCTCAGTTACTGGCAGAGGATTTTGAGAAATTACACATTGTTTTTGGAGTGGTAGATGATAAGGATTTAGGTAGTGTGTTACCTTTACTACCAAAACAAGCACAGTTTTATTTTACAAAACCTTCAATAGCAAGAGGTTTGTCAGAAGAAAAGTTAAAAGACATAGCAGAAGAATTTGGATTAGCAGGAGATACTTTTACAACCGTAGAACAAGCGGTGAATACAGCGTTGACAAATGCAAAACCACAAGATTTGATATATGTTGGAGGGAGTACCTTTGTAGTAGCAGATTATTTGAGTTTGATTATAAAATAATATTTAGAACCACCCGAATATCGCTCATCGAAACCCGCCAACCGAACATCGCCCATCGCCAACCGAATCCCGAACATCGAATATCGTAATCCGAACATCGCCCATCGCCAATCGTTCATCGAATCCCGATAATCGAAGACCGCTAACAATTTTCCCAAAACCTAGAGTAGAATCAGTTAAGCTAAAAAACATTATTATATATTTGTCGTTTATAAAACTAAAGACTTTCTATGAGAATTTTAATTACTGGAGCAGCAGGGTTTATAGGATATCATCTGTCAAGTTTGTTGTTGAGCAAGGGACATCAAGTAGTAGGAATAGATAATATCAATGATTACTACGATGTTAATTTAAAATACGCTCGTTTAAACGAATTAGGGATTCAAAGAGAATCTGCTTCGGAGTTTTTAAAAGAAGTAACTTCAGGAAAGACGAATAATTTCAAGTTCATAAGAATGAACTTAGAAGATACAGAGTCAATAAATCAACTTTTTGAAAAGGAAAAATTTGAAGTAGTATGTAATTTAGCTGCTCAGGCAGGGGTTCGTTATAGTATAGAAAATCCACATGCTTACGTAGAGAGTAATATTGTGGGCTATGTAAATTTATTAGAGGCTTGTAGAAATACAGGAGTAAAACATTTAGTTTATGCAAGTAGCTCTAGTGTTTATGGATTGAACTCTAAAATTCCATTTTCTACAGATGATACTGTCGATACTCCAATTAGTTTATATGCGGCTTCTAAAAAAAGTAATGAGTTAATGGCTCACACGTATTCTCATTTATTTGGGTTTGCTACAACAGGTTTGCGTTTCTTTACTGTTTATGGACCATGGGGTAGACCAGATATGGCAGCATATTTATTTGCTGAAGGAATTAGAAACAATCAGCCGATTAAGGTGTTTAATCATGGAAAAATGGAACGTGATTTTACCTATGTTGGGGATATTGTAGAAGGGGTGATGAGGATTATAGAAGGAGAAGTAGATACCAGAAAAGAAAAAGGAGAGTTATATAAAGTATACAATATTGGAAATAATAATTCTGTAAAATTAACGGAATATATAGAGAATATTGAAAAGAACTTAGGGAAGGAAGCAGAGAAAATCATGATGGATATGCAACCTGGTGATGTCGCAAAAACTTGGGCTGATGTTTCTGCTCTAATCAAAGATTATGGATATAGTCCGAACACTTCTGTTGAAGAAGGAGTGAAGAAATTTATTGATTGGTATAAAAAATATAATAATTTAAAATAATAGCTATGGGGAATAATATTATCAATGTTGTTTTAAGTGGTGGAGTAGGTTCAAGATTATGGCCTATTTCTAGAAAAAATAGCCCTAAACAATTCATTCAAATTTTTGAAAAAAAATCCTTATTTCAATATACAATCTTGAGAAATAAAAAATTGGTAAATGACTATATGTTAGTGACTAATGAAAGTCAATTAACAATGGCGATTGATCAATCAAAGGAGTTAGGAATCAATATTGATAAAAAGATTATTGAGTCTGTAGGAAGAAATACAGCTCCGGCTATTACTTTGGCGGCATTGAGTTTAAACCCTGAGGATATTATGTTTATTACTCCCTCTGATCATATGATTGGAGATGAAAAGGAGTATAAGTTGGCTGTTAAAAATGCGATTAGATTGGCCAAAGAAGGAAGTATTGTAACTTTTGGAATACAGCCTTTAAAACCAGAAACAGGTTATGGTTATATTGAGTATGATGAGGAAGATGTAAAATCATTTAGAGAAAAACCAAATCAAGATTTAGCAATAAAGTATATCCGTTCAGGTAATTTCTGTTGGAATAGCGGAATGTTTTGTTTTAAGGCGTCTGTTTTTTTAGAAGAGATAAAAAAATACCAACCAGAGATTTACGAAGCTTCAGTACTTGCTTATAAAAACAGTACAGATGGCTTTGTAAAAAAGGAAGATATGGAGAAGATTCCTGAGGACAGTATTGATTTTGCTGTTTTAGAAAAGTCTAGAATTATCAAAATGGTAAAGTCTCACTTTATATGGTCTGATTTAGGTTCTTTTGATTCTTTGATTTCTTACGCGAAAGATTTTCAGAATGATGAGTTGTTTGAGATGGTAAAAGGAGAAAATATTGTAAATTCTTATGCAATGTGTTCAAAACCTGTATATGCAACTAGAGGAATTGATCATATTGTATTGATAGAAGCAGAAGATTGTATATTGTTGATTACCAAAGACAAAAGTGAAGAGGTAAAGCAGATACGTGAGTTTGCTGGAAGTAGAGATGAAAATTTATTGTAATTTTTTAGAAATAAGTGTTTGACAAATGAAATAAAGTTCTATATTTGCACCCGCTAAGGGCAATTAGCTCAGTTGGTTCAGAGCACCTCGTTTACACCGAGGGGGTCGGGGGTTCGAATCCCTCATTGCCCACAAAAGGTTTCCTTAGTACCTTCAAAAAAAATTAGGGCAATTAGCTCAGTTGGTTCAGAGCACCTCGTTTACACCGAGGGGGTCGGGGGTTCGAATCCCTCATTGCCCACCATAAAAAACCTATTCGTTATCGGATAGGTTTTTTTTATTTTCCACACCGCTCCTCAAGCTCGAAAATCGATAAACGATAACCGAACATCGTAAATCGCCCATCGCAAACCGATCATCACACATCACTAATTTTCTTCGCAATATTAGGTATTCCTTCCGGCTCTTTTTCTATATTTGAAAGTTCATGGTTTATTGGTAATATATCGTGAGTCAAACAACGAAGAAGCCTGTATTGAGCTTGTCGAAGTAAACATCGCAACCCGAATATCGCCAACCGATCATCGCTAGCGGAACATCGATCATCGCTAGCCGAACATCGAAACCCGAACATCGAAACCCGAACATCGAAACCCGAACATCGAGTAGCCTGTGCAGAGCTTGTCGAAGTAGAGTCGAGATGCAAAACATAACATAAAGAAAAACAAACCCTCAAAGAACAAAGGAGTAAAAAATGAAAAAAAACTTTGCCTTAATAGGAGCTGCAGGATACATTGCTCCAAGACATTTAAAAGCTATTAAAGACACTGATAATGTCTTGTTGGCTGCTTTGGATAAGAATGATAGTGTCGGAATAATAGATTCATATTTTCCGGAGGCTTCATTTTTTGTTGAGTTTGAAAGGTTTGATAGGCATGTAGAAAAATTAAAAAGAGAGCAAGGGTTGCAGTTGGATTATGTGAGTATTTGTACACCAAATTATTTACATGATGCGCATATTAGAATGGCACTAAGGTCAGGGGCAAATGCAATTTGTGAAAAACCATTGGTGTTAAACCCTTGGAATATTGATGCTTTACAGGCGATTGAAAATGAAACAGGTAAAAAAATATTTACCATTCTTCAGTTGAGACATCATCAAGCAATATTAGATTTGAAGGAAAAGGTTGAGAATGCACCTAAGGATAAGGTGTTTGATGTAGATTTAACTTATTTAACTTCTAGAGGTAAGTGGTACTATGCTTCTTGGAAAGGAGAACAATCAAAGTCTGGAGGGATTGCATCAAATATTGGTGTTCATTTTTTTGATATGCTAGGTTGGGTGTTTGGTGAGTTAAAAGAAAACTTAGTTTACGAACATGCCCATGATAGAGCATCTGGTTATTTGGTTTTTGAGAAAGCAAGAGTCAAGTGGTTTTTATCTATTAATTATGATTTAATTCCTGAGGAAATAAAAGAAAAGAATCAGAGAACTTATAGATCAATAACAGTAGATGGTGAAGAGGTTGAGTTTAGTGGTGGGTTTACAGAATTACATACAGAGAGTTATAAGCACATTTTAGCGAATAATGGTTTTGGTTTAGAAGAGGCAAGAACGTCTATTGAAATTGTGCATGAAATCAGAAATTCAGAAATAGTGGTGCCTAAAAATGACAAAGTACATCCGATGTTTTATAAACAAAAAACCAAGCATCCTTTTGATTTATAGGTGTTTTTAGGGAAGATTTTGATGGAGTTGATTAGTAATTTTTAGTGTTTTTAACATATGTTATCGAGTTTTAATTTATATTTGCGCTTTGGAAAAAGAAAATGATAAAATGACAATAGGGGTAATAGGTTTGGGATATGTGGGGTTGCCTTTAGCAAGACTTTTTTCAACCCAATATGCTACAGTAGGGTTTGATATAGATAAAGAAAGAGTTTCTGAATTAAATCAAGGTGTCGATAAGACCTTAGAAGTAGAAAGAGAAGCGCTACAAAAAGTACTTTTACCTTCAGTTTTAGAGGTAGAAAGGTCAACAGGTCTTTATTGTACATCAAAACTTAATGATTTATCCAATTGTAATTTTTATGTAATTACAGTACCTACACCAGTTGATAAAAATAATAGGCCCGTATTAACTCCATTAATCAAGGCAAGTGAAACTGTAGGGGCAGTGTTGAAAAAAGGAGATATAGTGGTGTATGAATCTACAGTATATCCTGGGGCAACCGAAGAAGATTGTATTCCTGTTTTAGAAAAGGTTTCTGGTTTAAAGTTTAATCAAGACTTTTTTGCGGGTTATTCCCCAGAGCGAATCAATCCAGGAGATAAATTGCACACTGTAGATAAGATATTAAAAGTAACTTCAGGTTCTACTCCAGAAATTGGAGAAAAAATAGATAAAGTTTATCGTTCGGTAATTTCTGCCGGAACACATTTAGCACCTACCATAAGAGTAGCAGAAGCCGCTAAGGTGATAGAAAATTCACAAAGAGACATCAATATTGCTTTTGTTAATGAATTGTCTAAAATATTCAATTTAATGAATATTGATACGAGTGATGTTTTAGCAGCTGCAAGTACCAAATGGAATTTTTTACCTTTTAAGCCAGGTTTGGTTGGGGGACATTGTATAGGTGTTGACCCGTATTATTTAGCCCAAAAGGCTCAAGAATTTGGTTATCATCCAGAGATTATTTTAGCAGGGAGAAGGATGAATGATAGTATGGGATCTTATGTTGCTGCACAAGTAGCAAAGCTAATGATTCATCATGATTTAAAAGTAAAAGCTGCCGAAGTGTTGGTGTTGGGAATTACTTTTAAAGAGAATTGTCCTGATGTAAGAAATACAAAAGTGGTGGATGTAGTAAGAGAATTACAAGACTATGGGATGCAAGTAGAAATATTTGATCCATTGGCTAACCCTCAGGAAGTTGAAAGGGAGTATAGATTAAAAATACTTGATACAAAACCAAGTAAAAAATATGGAGCGATTGTTTTGGCAGTAGCACATCAAGAATTATTGAGTTTGGATTTAGAAAGTTTGTTGGTACAAAATGGAGTGGTATATGATGTAAAAGGAGTATTACCTAAAGAAAAAACCAACGGAAAATTATAAAAACGAAAGGATCTAAGCCTATTTATAGAGATTAAGAAAAAGAATTGTATAAAAAATAAATCGACCATCGCAAACCAAATATCGAATAACGATCACCGAACATCGATAACCGATAACCGATAACCGATAACCGAGAATCGCCAATCGAAACCCGAATATCGAATATCGCCAATCGAATAACGAACATCGAAGTAAAGTCGAGATGCAAAAAATAAAAAAATAAAAAATGAACATTACAGTAGTAGGAACGGGATATGTAGGACTAGTTACTGGAACTTGTTTTTCTGAAATGGGAAATAAAGTAATATGTATTGACATAGATGAAAAAAAAGTTGAAGCATTAAAAAAAGGAATTATTCCTATTTACGAGCCTGGTTTAGAGCCATTGGTAAAGAAAAACGTAGAATTAGGAAACCTGACTTTTAGTACTGATATAAAAGAAGGTTTAGAAAACTCAGAAGTAGCTTTCATTGCTGTTGGTACTCCTATGGGAGATGATGGTTCTGCAGATTTACAATATGTATTGGCGGTAGCTAAGCAAATTGGTGAAGAAATGACAAAACCTTTAGTGGTAATAGACAAATCTACAGTGCCTATTGGAACCGCAGATAAAGTAAAAGCAACTATTAAAGCGGCACTAGATAAAAGAGGAGCAGATATTGAATTTCATGTAGTGTCTAATCCTGAATTTTTAAAAGAAGGAGCAGCTGTAAATGATTTTATGAAACCAGACAGAGTTGTGATAGGAGCAGAAACCGAAGCAGCTTTTAAAGTGATGAGAAAGTTATATGCAACCTTTACACATAATCACGATAGATTGATAGAGATGGATGTGCGTTCTGCAGAAATGACCAAGTATGCCGCAAATGCAATGTTGGCAACTAAAATCTCTTTTATGAATGAGATTGCAAATATTTGTGAAAAGGTTGGGGCAGATGCCAATAAAGTGAGAATTGGAATTGGTTCTGACAATAGAATTGGGTATAGTTTTATTTATCCAGGAGCTGGATACGGAGGTTCTTGTTTTCCTAAAGATGTAAAGGCCTTAAAGAAAATAGCAGAAGAAAATGGATACAAAGCTAAATTGATTACTTCTGTTGAAGAGGTGAATGATGCACAAAAAGTGGTCATCTCAAATAAAGTCATTGCTAGATTTGGTGAAGATTTATCAGGATACACCTTTGGTGTATGGGGATTATCTTTTAAACCAGGAACGGATGATATGCGTGAGGCACCAGCCATTTATGTAATCAAAGAATTGGTGAAAAGAGGAGCAAAAGTAAAAGCTTATGACCCTAAAGCCATGCATGAAGCACAAGTATTTTATTTAAAAGGAGTGGAGAATGTAGAGTATGTGTCTTCTAAATACAAAGCTTTAGAAAATGCCGATGCGATGATTTTATTAACAGAATGGAAAGAATTTAGATCTCCTGATTTTATGGAAATAAAGACTTTGTTAAACTCGCCTATAGTATTTGACGGTAGAAATCAATATGGAGTGTTTGAAATAGAAAAAGAAGGATTTGAATATTATCAAATAGGAAAAGCATAACCGAAACCCGACCATCGATCATCGCCAATCGCCAATCGCTAATCGAAACCCGACCATCGAAACCCGCTAAAACGAACAACGAACAATAAAAAGACCATGATAAATTATCCAATTAAATTCACTCCTATTCTTAAAGATAAAATTTGGGGAGGAGAAAAATTAAAAACTGTATTAAATAAAGAGACATCTTTAAATAATGTAGGAGAAAGCTGGGAATTATCTTCTGTAGATGGAGATATTTCTGTAGTGGCTAATGGAGTTTTAAAAGGAAAAAAATTAACAGAATTACTAGAGACATACCAAGAGCAATTGGTAGGGCAAAAAGTATATGGAGAATTTGGAAATAAATTTCCGTTGTTATTTAAGTTTATTGATGCTAAAGAAAATTTGTCTATTCAATTACATCCAAATGATGAAATAGCTAAAAAATTACACAATTCTTTTGGGAAAACAGAAATGTGGTTTGTGATGGATGCTGATAAAAACTCAGAATTAAACATCGGATTTTCTGAGGCTATGAATCCAGAAAAATATAAACAAGCAGTTGAAGATAAGAAAATATTAGACAAACTAAATTTTGAAAAAGTAACCAAAGGAGATTCTTTCTTTATTAAAGAAGGATTGGTTCATGCCATTGGTGCAGGTTGTTTAATTGCAGAAATTCAACAAACTTCTGATATTACTTATAGAATTTACGATTGGGATAGGGTAGATGATCAAGGAAATGAACGTGAATTACATACCGAATTAGCTTTAGAGGCTTTAGACTATGATGCTGTTGGAGCCAATAAATGTAAATATGATGAAGAGGTAAATCAGCCTTCAAACATTGCTTCTTGCGAATACTTTACAACCAATTATGTTAAAGTTAATAATTTGTTTACGAGAGATTTATCTGAAGTACAGTCGTTTGCCGTGTATATTTGTGTTGGAGGACAAGGAACCATTGAAATAAATGGAAATACAGAAGAAATAAAAAGAGGAGAAACAGTTTTGATTCCTGCCAATACTCAAGAATTAGTAGTAAAATCAGAAGGAATAGAATTATTAGAAGTGTATATCAAATCATAAATGGAAAAGAAAAACTTAATCATATTTGGAACTAGACCAGAAGCTATAAAAATGGCTCCACTGGTAAAAGAATTTTTAAAAAATAATGCTTTTGAAACAAGAGTGTGTGTAACAGCACAACATCGTGAAATGCTAGATCAAGTATTGTCTTTTTTTGAGATAGTACCTAATTATGATTTAGATTTAATGAAACCCAATCAAAATTTGTATTCTTTAACAGGAGACATTATCAATGGCTTAAAACCAATTTTGGAAGATTTTAAACCCGACTATGTATACGTTCATGGAGATACAACCACTACCATGGCAGCTAGTATTGCAGCTTTTTATTCTGGAGCAAAAGTATGTCATGTAGAGGCAGGCTTAAGAACATTTAACAAGAGAGCCCCTTTTCCAGAAGAAATAAATAGAAGTATTGCAGGACGTGTTTGTGATTATCATTTTGCACCAACAATCACTTCTAAAAACAACTTGATAAGAGAAAATATTGCTGAGAAAGATGTCTTAATTACCGGAAATACAGTTATTGATGCCCTACAGCATAGTGTAAAAAAGGTAGAGGATTTAGAGGATAAAGAAATTACTTTCCTAAAAGAAACTATAAATCTTTCTAAGCGAATAATTTTGGTAACAGGTCATAGACGAGAAAATCATGGACAAGGGTTTATCAATATTTGTTCAGCTCTAAAGCAAATAGCTGTAGAAAATCCAGACGCAGAAATTGTGTATCCAGTACATTTAAATCCAAACGTACAAAAACCAGTATATGAATTATTAGATAAAGTAGAGAATGTTAGGCTAATCGCTCCTTTATCATACCCTGCGTTTGTTTGGTTAATGAATAAATCATATATCATCATTACAGATAGTGGAGGGGTACAAGAAGAAGCTCCTAGTTTAGGAAAACCAGTTTTGGTAATGAGAGACACTACAGAAAGGCCTGAAGCAGTAGAAGCAGGAACGGTTATTTTAGTAGGAACAGATACACAGAAAATTGTAGAGGAGGCAACAGCTTTACTAAGTAATAAAGAAAAATATAACCAAATGAGTGCTTTACACAACCCTTATGGAGATGGAAACGCTTGTAAAAGAATTGTTGAATATATAGAAAACTTAGGATAACCGCATACTGATTACCGATTGTCGAAACCCGAACAACGAAAATCGAAAATCGCTCATCGAGCGGAGTCGAGATGCAGAATAAAAAACAAACACCTAAATTAGAAGGAAAGAACAAAACAAAAGATATGAAAAATCCAGAAGTAGTAATGATAGGTTTAGGGTATATTGGTTTGCCAACAGCAGCTTTGATTGCAAGTAATGGAACCAATGTATATGGGGTAGACATCAATCAAAAAGTGGTAGACACCATCAATGCAGGTAAAATTCACATTGTAGAACCTTCATTAGATAAAGCAGTGGCAACTGCAGTGGCTAATGGGAATTTAATGGCAGCAACAACTCCGGTTGAAGCGAATACCTATTTAATTGTGGTACCAACACCTTTTAAAGGTAAAAATGAGCCAGATATTTCTTTTGTTGAAGCAGCAACCCAAGCTGTTATTCCTTTGTTGAAAAAAGGAGATTTATACATCATAGAATCTACTTCTCCGATAGGGACTACAGAAAAAATGAGAGCTTTAATTCATAGTGAACGCCCTGAATTAAAAGATGAAATATATATGGCTTATTGCCCTGAAAGGGTGTTGCCAGGTAATGTGATGTACGAATTGGTACATAACGATAGAGTAATTGGTGGAGTAAACCAAGCTTCTACAGAAAAAGCGATTGCTTTTTACAAAAATTATGTAAAAGGAGAATTACATCCAACCAACGCACGTACAGCAGAGATGTGTAAGCTAGTAGAAAATTCTTCTAGAGATGTACAAATAGCTTTTGCAAACGAATTATCATTAATCTGTGACAAAGCTAATATCAATGTATGGGATTTAATTAATTTAGCCAACAAACACCCTCGTGTAAATATCTTACAACCAGGTTGTGGGGTTGGAGGACACTGTATTGCGGTAGATCCGTATTTTATTGTGTCAGATTATCCTATGGAGTCTAAAATTATTGGAACAGCTCGTGAGGTAAATAATTATAAATCATTTTGGTGTGCAGAAAAAGTGCAAACAGAAAAATTAAAGTTTGAACTAAAATATGGTCGTAAGCCAACTATCGCTTTAATGGGATTGGCATTTAAACCAAATATTGATGACTTACGTGAGTCTCCAGCAAAATACATTGCTCAAAAAGTATTACAAAACGACAACAATGGCGAATACTTTATTGTAGAACCAAATATAGACTCACACAATGTTTACAAATTAACACCATATCAGCAAGCTGCTGAGAAAGCCGATATTATTGTGTTATTAGTGGCTCACAAAGAATTTAAGGAATTGAATTTTGGAGCAGATAAAGTGATTTTAGATTTTTGTGGGGTAAAAAAAGTAAAATAGGTGTTTAATAAATATTTATGTTAATATTTTATATAGTTTCATTTTTTACCCTAACAGTATTAGTTGTTCAAAAACAATTTTTTACGTTATATTTTTTATATACGTTAATTTGGACAATATCAGTGCTGTTACTTCCATTATTTTCGACTGTATTAAGACATAATATTTCGGAAGATTTAGCCTATTTTCTCAATTTTCATTCAATATTTGGTTTGATAGTTTATTTTATTTTTGGTTTTTTAAAAAAAGAACATAAGGTAGAAGAACGACAAAAAATGAAAAAATTATACTTGAAATGGGTAAGAAGAGTGATTCGTATTTCCTTTTGTTTAACAATAGTTTTTGCAATAAATATATTATCTAGATATTCAAATTTATTGATAAATAATCCTTGGGTACTTAGAGAAATGTATTTTAACGGAGATATTAAATTGTTTCCTTCAATTAGTTATACATTAATATTTTTATATTTATCTGCTTTTTTAGGGAGTTCGGTTTTGTATTTTAGAGAAGATGTAGGTAGGAAGATATATTATTTACCCATAATATCTTCTATAATATTTGCAGTAGTTTATATAGGGAGGAATGAATTTGTAAAAATATCACTAATTTATTTTATAGCCATTTTATTAAAAAACAAAGAAATATTTTTATTCAAATCATTAAAAAAAATATTTGCTATTCTTCTTATTGTTATAGGTGTTTCAAGTATTCTAAAAAAAGGTAGCCATATAGGAGGTGAGAATCTTATTCATAATACACTGTTAAATATAGGTTCTTATGGAAGTGGAAGTTTGTTAGTGTTTGATATATTTACCCAAAGAGTAAATAGAGATATAGATTTTGGATATGGAGAGTATACCTTTTATCCTGTTTTCAGGAGACTAGCAAGTATTGGCTTTTATAGAGCAGATTTTAAATTGTCTTATATGGATGATTTTGAGTCTTTTATAAATACGTTTACCTATCTTAGACCTTTTTATAGTGATTTTGGTTGGTTTGGAGTGTATGTATTAAGCTCTTTTTTTTTAATGATAATAATTTATTTTACCCAAATAGATAGTAAGCCTAAATCAGTAAAAAAATACTTAGTCTTTATTTCTTTATATCCTGCTGTTTTATTTAGTATACAAGGCTTAGAGTATCAAACAATGGAGTATTTCACAGCTATTCTATTAGCTTTATTGTTGAATTTTGTTTTTAAATTTAAGTTTTTATGAAAGTTTGTATTGTTTTTGATACACTTAGTGGATATCAAAATAAAGGAGGTGCCGAGGTACAACTAGAAAAAACCATTGAAGTTTTAAAAAAGAACAATATAGAGGTTGTTTTTTATGATAATAGTCCGGATACTATTATATCTTGTGATATTGTTCATTTTTTTAAATCATTGTCATGGTATTGGCCTATTGCATCATTTTGCATAAAACATAATAAGCCATATTTTGTGTCGTCAATTTTTTTTATAACGGATAAGTATAATTTAGTTCAATTTTATATAGCAAAAAAAACAAAATTATTAGGCGCACTCACGGTCTCTAATATTATTCGTTTATGGTCTAATGCTGCCTATGTACTTCCTAATACGACATCAGAAGAATCACAAATTTTAAATTATGCAAATGCAAGAACTAGTATAGTTAGAAATTGTATAGATGAAGAATATATTAATGCTGCAGTAGATAAGACTTTGTTACCAGATAAAATTAAAATTTTAAAAGGGAATTTTGTGCTAAATATTGGGAGAATTGAAGAAAGAAAAAATCAATTACGTCTAGCTATTGCTTGTGAAAAACTGAGTATCCCTCTTGTTTTAATTGGCCCTAATAATAAAGATAATTACTATGATAAATTAATGGAGTTTGATAATGTTATTTATCTAGGTGAGATTTGGAATACATCTGTTAAGAAAACAATTATTAATGAATGTAGATTGTTTGCATTACCATCATTACTAGAAACTCCAGGTATTGTTGCTATTGAAGCTAAATTCTTGAGAAAGAAAATTGTAATAACACAAGAAGGGATTGGTACTGGTTATTTTGATGATTATAAAGAAATACAAACAATAAATCCTCATAGCGAGAATGAGATATATTCAGCAATAAAAAATATGTTAGTTGAAACAAAGGAGTCAATCAATGAAGTTGAAGTGCCTACATATGAGAAAGAGATATATAAAATAGTTGAGTTTTATAATAAATGTTTAAATACAAATATATGATTAGTGCAGTAGTTTTAGTATATAATGAAGAGGAACGTATTGTTTCTTGTTTAAAAGCACTAAAGTGGTGTAGTCAAATAATTGTAGTTGATATGTCTTCAGAAGATAATACAGTTGAATTAGCTAAATCTTTAGGTGCTGAGATTTGTATTGTTGAGAAAGAAAATAATTTTGATCTACTTAGAAATGTGGGAGTAGAAAAAGCAATACATGATTGGGTATTAATGGTTGATGCAGATGAAATTATTCCTTTAAAGTTAGCTAACTGGATTTTGACAGAACTAAAAGATCCTAAATTCGATGTTTATAGACTTTCTAGACTAAATTATATATTAGGAGAACCAATGAAAGGAAATGGTGTTTGGCCAGATTATCAAATAAAGCTTTTTAAAAAAGGTGCTTTAGAGATAGCTGGTACTATTCATAATTTTATTAAAGTTGAGAAAGACTCTTTAATTTTTGATATACCAAATAACGAAGAAGATATGTATATGTATCATTTTACGACGAATTCATTAAATGTTTTCTTAGATAAAATGAAAAACTATACGGAAGTTCAGGCGGAAAATGAACAAGGAAATAGAAACCCCTTTTATGTCTTTCTAAAAGAATTTCTTTTTAGATTTTTTAGAACTAAAGGATTTAAAGATAAAAATGGTTTAAATTATAGTGTGTTGTTAGCAATATATAAAACAGTAATTGTTTTAAGAACTAAATACCAAAAACAATATGATTATAAAAGTATAAAAAGTGATTTGCTAAAACAATATGAATAAAATGAATATAGCTATTATATCTTATGGTAGAGGAGGAATGCTACATTATGCTTTAGATTTGGCTTCAATTTTAGAGAGAGAAAATAACATATCACTTTTTACTACTGAAGATGTCTCGGAATATCTAATAACTGACAGAATAAAAATTATTAAAGATGTTAATTTAAAGAAGTTTAATTCAGCAAAACAAGTTTTAAAGAAGTATCCAAATTTTGATATTTATCATTTTACTGCTTTCCATCCATCTATATACTCGTTAATTTTTACTAGGAAAATTAGACTACCTAATGTTGTTTTTACAATACATGATTGTAATATACATCCTTACAATTTTAAATTATTAAAGCGTTTAAAATTAAAATTAGTATATAATAAATTTTTAATGAATATTCTTTTAAATAAAATGGGGATGAATTTATGTCTAAGTACTTATGTAGCAGGTCAAGTAAATCAAAAATATGGGGTAAATCCATTGGTTGTGAGGTTACCAAATTTTTCAGATAAATTTAAAAGTATATCTAAAGTAGAAAAACATTATTTTCCAAAAATCAATATTTTGGTTTTTGGAAGTATAGAAAAGTATAAAGGAATTGATAAAGTAATAGCTTTAATTAATTATGTTAATGAAAATAGTATACCCAATATCCATTTTACAATTGCAGGTAGAATTTCAAAAGCATACACAGGAGTTTTCGAAAAATTAAAAAACACTAAAATTTATGATAGATATATATTAGATAGTGAGATAGATATGTTTTTTAGCAATGCTGATTTTTTAATTGCACCTTATAATGAGGTTAGTCAATCAGGTGTAGTTAGCTTAGCTTTAGATTATCATGTACCAATAATAGCTTCAGATATTGGGTCTTTTAGTGAATACATCAAGCCAGAAAATGGTGCTTTGTTAATAAAAATGTGTCCTGACTCCATTTTAAATGCTATTAAAGAAATTAGGAAAATAAAAGAAAAGAGTATTGGAAATATAGAGTTACAAAGGACTACACAGTTTAAAAAATATAATAATATCTATGAAAATATTATAAAAGGAATTAATGAAACAGATTAAAAAAAATTATATTTTCCAAGTACTATTACAGGTAATAAATTTTGTACTTCCTTTAATTACAGTTCCTTATGTAGCTAGAGTTTTAGGGCCTGAAATAATTGGAAAAGTTAGTTATGCTAATTCTTTAGCGTATTATTTTTATATAATTGCTAGCTTAGGTCTTAATGTATATGCGTCACGTGAAGTGGCTTATAATCAAGGGGATAATTCAAAAGTGAGTAGTGTGTTTTCTAGTGTTGTTTTTTTAAAAACAGTTATTTTAATACCGTTAGCAATTACATATTTCGCTATAGACCAAAGTTTAATATGGTTAATTACTTTTGTGAATATTCTGTATTTGTTCATGGATATATCGTGGTTTTTTCAAGGAATTCAAGATTTTAAAATACTCTTTTTACGAAATATTATTATCAAAGTATTATCAGTAGTGTTAATTTTTACATTAGTGAAAAGCACAAAGGATATTTACTTATATGCTTTGATAATGTATGGTAGTTCATTAATTGGTTTATTGTTGTTAATACCAAGTCTTAAAAAACACATAGATTTAAATGTTTTTTATAGTAATTTTTTTAAACTAAAAAATTTTAATTATTTATTACTTTCCCTACCCTTATATATTCCACAATTAGGTATTGATATATATAATAGTATTGATAGATCTTTTATTGGGTATATGGTCAATGAAACAGAAGTAGGGTATTATGAAATGTCGCAGAAAATAGTGAGAGTATTCTTGATATTGATTACTTCATTAGGTACTGTTTTAATGCCGCAAATAGCGAGCATGATTAAATCTGGTAAAGAAATCAAAACTACCATAGATAAATCTATAGGCTTTACTTTGTTTCTTACATGTGGAATAGTAGGATTATTGTTTTCTTTGTCAGATTTTATTGTTACTTTCTTTTTAGGAGAGCGCTTTATTCAATCTATTAATTTATTAAGAATTTTATCATTTATTTTATTGCCAATTTCTATAGGTTCTATTATTGGTACTCAATATATGTTGCCTATAGGAATGGATAAACAATATAAAACACCTGTATTGATAGGTGTAACTGTTAATATTATACTTAATATTATTTTAATTAGTGCTATTTCAAGTAATGGAGCTGCAATAGCTTCAGTTATATCAGAATTTTCGGTGATGTCAACAATGATTATTTTAACATTTAAAAAAATTAATTTTTTAAAATTAATAAATAAACACAATCAGTTTTTTATTGCATCTGCTTTGTCAATAATTTTATCTTTGATAATTAAGATATATATGAGTATTAACATTTTTAATATTTTGTTTTTGAGTAGCATTTACGTTTTTGTTTATTTAATATTAAGTTACTCTCTAAGTACTTTTTTTAAGAGGCAAATAAAATCCATTAAATTTAAACATTAAAAGAATCATGATTATAATAGATATGAGTGCAATAAAGGCAGGAGGTGGCTGTCAACTAGCATTAAATTATATTAATGAATTATCTACTGGAAAATTTATAATTCAAGAAAAACTAGTTTTTTTAATCCCTAATATAGGACCGTTATCTAATTCATTAGATAAAAAATACTCAAATTTGAAGTTTGAAATAGCACATACTGATATGTTTTTCAGAAGATTTTTCTTTGAAAAAATAACATTAAAACGTATTTATAAGAAGTATAATATTGATACTATATATACTTTTTTTGGAGCTGGTTTGCCACATTCAAATTCAATTAAATCAATTGTAAGTGTTGCGTATCCTATTATTTGTTATGACGAAAGCGCGTTTTGGAAACATATACCTGTGAAATTAAAAATTAGACAAAGGATAGTTAATTATTTAAGAATAATGAGACTTAAAAAAGCAGATTTAATCATAGCTGAAACAGATGTTATGAAAAAAAGGTTGGTTAAAAAAATTGAATTTCCTAATGATAATATTTTAGTCTGTCCTCCTTCTCCATCAGGGTTTATTAAAGATGTTTTGAGTGAATATCAAATAAAGGAAGTACCTAGTTTTTTAATTTTAAGTGGCTGTAGCCATCATAAAAACTTATGGCGTTTACCAGAGTTAGTTGAACAATTGTCTAAGACTATTAGTTTTAAATTAATTATTTCTGTAGAGGAACATGATTTTATAAAATTATTGACTAGTGTTAATTTAGACTGTAATCTTTTAGCTAAATATACTGAGTATAAAACATTTTTTGAGTTTAAAGGTACTGTAATGCCTAATGAAATTGAGAACCTTTATAGTAGTTGTGATTTCTTACTTTCTTTAAGTGACTTAGAGAGTTACAGCAATAATTATATGGAGGCATGGAAAACTGGTACGCCTTTAATAGTTTCTGATTATGATTTTTCAAGAGAGATTTGTAGAGAAAGCGCAATATATATAGACCCACATGATGTTATAAATACAAGTAAAATTATATATAAGTCTATTAAAGAAAAAGAATTAATAAATAAGATGATTTTAAAAGGTAAAGAATATTTAAATGAATTACCTACTCGTGAAGAAAGAGTCAATCAGATTAATACACTAATATCATAATTTTCATGAAGCAAATAAAGAGTTTTTTAGTTTGTACTTATGAAAGTGTTTCTTTTCTAGTATTTTGTCTTCCGAGACATAAAATATTTAATGTTATAAAAAGTAATTTTTTAAGAATTCAAGGAGCAACCGTTGGAAATAATATAACATTTTATCCAGGTGTCAAAATAAATCCTTGTTTTAATATAAAATTAGGTGATTATGTTGACCTAGCTTGGGGTGTTATTATAACAACAAAGGGAGGTGTTGATATTGGAACTAGGACTCTTATTGGATATAGGACACAAATTTTATCAGCGAATCATACTTTCCAATTAATAAAAAAAGAATATTTGATGCTGGTCACACACCTAAAAAAGTAAAAATAGGTAATGATGTTTGGATTGGAGGCAACTGTGTTATTGTTGCAGGCGTTACTATTGGTGAAGGTGCGGTTGTTGCAGCAGGAAGTGTGGTGACTAAAGATGTCGATCCGTTTACTATTGTTGGAGGTGTACCTGCAAAAATTATAAAAAAAAGAAGTTAAAATTTAGACATGAAACAAATCATACAAGACCTTAAAAAAGGAGATACCATATTAGAAGAAGTACCAGTTCCGAGAGTAAAATCAGGTGCTGTTTTGATAAAAACTACCAAAACATTGGTTTCTTTAGGAACCGAAAAAATGTTGGTGGAGTTTGGAAAAGCAAACTTTATTCAAAAAGCAAAACAACAACCAGACAAGGTAAAAATGGTGATGGATAAAATAAAAACAGATGGTTTAAAACCTACCTTAGAAGCTGTTTTTACTAAACTAGGACAACCATTACCTTTAGGGTACTGTAATGTAGGAGAAGTAGTAGCAGTAGGGAAAGGGGTTACAGAGTTTAACATTGGAGATAGAGTTGCCTCTAATGGAAACCATGCAGAGTATGTATTGGTGCCTAAGAACTTAGTAGCTAAAATTCCAGAAAATGTAAGCGATGAAGAAGCGGCATTTACTGTAATTGGTTCTATTGGTTTACAGGGGATTAGATTGTTGAAACCAACTTTTGGAGAAACCATTGTAGTGGTTGGTTTAGGGTTAATAGGTTTGGTAACAGCAGAACTATTAAAAGCGAATGGATGTAATGTGATTGGTTTTGATTTTGATCCTGAAAAAATAAAAATAGCCAAAGAAAAAGGAATTATAGCTATCAATCCAGCTGAAGGTACAGACCAAGTAAAGTTTGTAGAAACATATACCAATGGTATTGGTGCTGACGCTGTTATTATAACAGCTTCTAATAAAAGCAACGAAATTATTTCCCAATCGGCTAAAATGTGTAGAAAATTAGGACGTGTAGTTTTGGTAGGTGTCATTGGTTTGGATATTAGTAGGGCTGATTTTTATAACAAAGAAATTACGTTTCAAGTATCTTGTTCTTATGGGCCTGGACGTTATGATGAGGAATATGAAAATAAAGGAAATGACTATCCAATAGGATATGTACGTTGGACAGAAAAAAGAAATTTTGAAGCCGTTTTAAATGCCATTTCTAATGGTTCTTTAGATGTAAAACCATTAATTACAGAGAGAATCCCTTTAGAAGATTATCAAACAATTTATGGAGACATGGGAGCTTCTAAATCCATTGCGTCTATTTTAGAATACAATGCTACAGAAAAACCTGTATCTACAGTAGAAATAACGGCAAAATCTTTTGAAGGTAAAAAAGGTGTTATTGGTATTGTAGGAGCAGGTAATTTCACAAGTTCTACACTGTTGCCTAATATAAAAAAAAATGGAGGAGAGATTAAATATATAGCAAGTTCGGGAGGATTGACATCAACAACGATGGCTAAACAATATCAGATTGCTAATTCAACAACCAATTACAAAGAAATTTTAAAAGATGCCGATACCGATTTAGTATTGATTACAACCAAACACAATATGCACGCATCTATGGTTTTAGAAACTATTAAGGCTGATAAAAGTGTGTTTGTAGAAAAACCTTTGGCATTAACTGCAGAGGAGTTAAATGAAATTGTAAAAGAATACAACCAACGTAATGTGAGTATTTCTGTAGGCTTTAACAGACGCTTTGCTCCTTTGGCAAAGCAAATGAAAAAAGTTTTAGGAAAGGACAATGCTCCTATGAATATCGTAGCGACTATGAATGCCGGTTTTATTCCTGCAGAAGTATGGGTGCATGATATGGAAGTTGGTGGTGGTAGAATTATTGGAGAAGCATGCCATTACATGGATCTTTGTACTTATTTTACAGGTAGTAAAATTGTAGCAGTATGTATGAATGCCATGGGAAAAAATCCTCAAGAGAATACAGATAATGCAAGTATTTTGTTAAAATACGAAAATGGATCTAATGCGGTGATTAATTATTTTGCCAATGGTTCTAAAGCATATTCAAAAGAAAGAGTAGAGATTTTCTCTCAGGAACGTACCTTAATTATGGACAACTGGAGAAAGTTAAATGCTTATGGATTTAAAGGGTTTTCCAAAGCGTCTTCTAAACAAGACAAAGGGCATTATAATCAGTTTAACGAATTAATAGCACAACAACAAGCAGGAGGGGAACCTATTATTCCTTTTGACGAAATTGTGAATACTACAAAAGCTTCTTTTGCAGCGATAGAATCACTGAAACAAGGAACATGGATAGAAGTAAAATAAAATTATTAATTCATACCATTAAGTATCTAAAGCCTATACAAATTTACTATAGGCTTTATTACTTTGTAAGAAATCGATTTTTTAAAAAAAAATACTCAAAAAAACTTCAAGAGGAGAATTATACTATAGTTTGGAAAGATGATTTATCAAATGTTAATAGTTATTTAGGAAAAAATGTATTTTCTTTTTTGAACGTTAATAAAGGATTTGATAGTGAAATTGATTGGAATATTCAAGAGTATGGAAAACTATGGGTATACAATTTAAATTATTTTGATTTTTTAAACCAAGCAAACACGGATATAGATGAAGGAAAGCGGTTGATTTTAGATTTTATTTATCAAGATCATAAACTGAAAGACGCTCTTGAGCCTTATCCTATTTCCTTGAGAGGAATGAATTGGATAAAGTTTTTGTCTAAGAACAACATTCACAATAAAGAAATAGATCAAGCTCTTTACAATCATTATCAAATATTAACTCACAATTTAGAATACCATTTATTAGGAAATCATTTGTTAGAAAATGGATTTTCTTTATTATTTGGGGCTTGTTATTTTAAAGATGAGCAATTGTACAAACAGGCTAAAAAAATATTAGTTGATGAATTAGAGGAGCAAATACTGCAAGATGGTGGGCATTTTGAACTGTCACCAATGTACCATCAAATTATATTACATCGAATTTTAGATGGAATCAATTTAATGAAGTTAAATCCAGGGAGGGTAATTGAAGAGTCTATAAAGTTACTCTTCAAAGAAAAAGCTGAAAAAATGCTATCTTGGTTATCAGAGGTGACTTTTGAAAATGGAAACATACCTATGGTAAATGATAGTGCTCATAATATAGCAATGAGTTCTATAGATTTATTTAAATATGCAGATAGTTTAGGGCTTAATATAGGTTCTGTTAATTTAGATGATTCAGGTTATAGGAAAAAGAAAATAGGAGTTTTTGAATTATTTATGGATGTAGGGGATATAAAACCAACATATCAACCAGGACATACACATTCAGATACTTTTAACTTTGAGTTATTTGTGTATGGAAAACCATTTATAGTAGATACGGGTACTTCTACCTATGAAAGTAATTCAAGAAGAGAATTAGAGCGTGGTACAACAGCTCATAATACAGTGACTATAGGTGGTGTAGAACAAACACAAGTATGGGGTGGGTTTAGGGTTGCTAAAAGAGCGAAGATACTAAGTTTAAAAGAATCGTTAAATGAGATAGAGTCAACTCATAATGGATATGAAGCATTAGGGGTACTACACACTCGAAATTTTTTATACAATGAAAATGAGATAGTAGTTTTAGACAAGCTGACTAGAAATACATCATTAATCCAACAAGCACATTTTCATTTTCATCCAGACTACAAGGAGTTTACAGTCGTTGAGAATGAGATAATTTTTAAAAATGGTGAAATTAGAATTAAATTTGAAGAGGAAATACTGGATATTAATAAAGAAACATATCAATATGCTATCGGATTTAATAAAACAGTAACTTCAAGTAAAGTGGTTGTTCAGTTCAGTAAAGAAATTAAAACTATAATTCAAAAATGAAAATATTAATATTTTATCAATATTTTACAACTCCCAAGGGTTCGTGGGGAACTAGAATTTATGAGTTTGCAAAAGAGTGGGTTAAAGAAGGGCATGAGGTGACTGTGGTGACTAGTATATATTCCAAATCGGATTTACAAGCTAAAAAGTTAATAGAGACTCAATATTTTGAAGGAATTAAAGTAGAAGTAGTTAATGTTAAAATAGATAATAAACAACCTATATTAAAAAGAGTGTTTACGTTTGTTTATTATGCTATAATTTCTTCGTGGTATGCTATATTTATGAGATCAGATATAGTGATTGCATCTTCTGGGCCAATAACAGTTGGGATTCCAGGCTTGATTTCAAATTTCTTTAAAAACGGGAAATTCGTATATGAGGTAAGGGATTTGTGGCCTGAAGTAGCTATAGAGTTAGGTGTTATTAAAAATAATACGATAAAAAAAATAGCATTTTATATTGAAAAAAAATTATATAAAAAGGCAAAATTAGTAGTTGGTCTTTCACCTGGAATGAGAGATTTTGTGATAAATAATTTTAAACATACAAACACAATATCAGTGACTAACGCGAGTAATATAAATCTATTTGGTTCTGAATATGAGTTTCCTAAAAATGATTTTTTATCAAAGGAAACGACTTATGCTATATATACAGGAAATATTGGAAGAGTAAACAACTCTTATTGGTTAGTTAATACAGCTAGATATCTTAAAAAGATTGGTAGAGAGGATATTAAAATAGTTTTAGCGGGAGATGGTCAGCAAAGAGAAGAAATTTGTGAAATAGCGCGAAGCGAAGATTTAGATAATTTTATTTATTTAGGTTTAATATCGAAAGAAAAATTAGTGCCATATATTAAAAATGCTATAGCATCATTAGTGCCTTTAGAAGCAAATCTTGTCTTAGATACCTCTTCACCAAATAAACTTTTTGAATCATTAGCAGCAGGGGTCCCAGTTATTCAAACAACAAATGGATGGATAAAAGAATATTTAGATAAGAATAGAGTAGGGTTTACCTTATCAGGAACATCTGAAAGTGAATTAGGAAATTTATTAGTGGAATTATCAGATAATGGTGAGTTAATCTATGAATACAGTAAAAATGCAACTAACTGTGCTGCTCGAGATTTTGATCAAAAAGTATTAGCAAAAAAGTATTTAGATGCTTTAAAAAAATTACATGAATGAAAATATTAATTACAGGATCAAATGGATTTTTAGGGAGTCGTTTTGTAAGCTCGTATAAAGATAAATTTGAGTTATTAACCCTAAGTAGAAAAAATGCAGATATTTGTATTGATTTAGGAGCAGGTGATGAATTAGAGTCTATAGATACAGATATTGTCATTCATGCTGCTGGAAAAGCTCATACAGTACCAAAAACAGAAGCTGAAAAAGAAGAGTTTTTTAAGGTGAATTTAAAAGGTACACAAAACTTAGTAAGGAGTTTGAAAAATGTTAAAACATTTGTGTTTATTAGTACTGTAGCTGTTTATGGAGTAGAGTCAGGAGCTAAAATTAACGAAAAACATAAATTAGAAGGACAGACACCTTACGCTAAAAGTAAAATTTTAACTGAGAAATTTTTAAGTGAACATTGTAAAGAAAATAACATAAATCTTTTAGTTCTTAGATTGCCGCTTTTAGCCGCAGAAAATCCTCCTGGTAATTTAGGGACTATGATTAGAGCTATGAGTCATAAAAGATATTTGTCTATCAATAAAGGAAAAGCAAAAAGAAGTGTAGTATTGATAGAAGATATTGTGAATTGGTTACCATCTTGTTTTGGTAAAACAGGTATATATAACCTTACGGATAACGATGATCCGACTTTTAGAGAATTGGAACTTACAATTGCTAATCAATTAAATATTACTCCCCCTATTTCATTACCTTTATTTGTTGCAAAGTTTTTAGGTTTTATGGGAGATATGTTTAGGTTGTCTTTTATTAATAGTGATAAAATTAATAAAATGACTAATAGTCTTACTTTTTGTAGTAAAAAGGCTATAGAAGAATTAGAATGGAACCCTAGAAAAGTAAAAGAAAATTTTAAAATACATTAACCTATCACCGATCATCGCTAACCGATCGATCACCGACCATCGAATATCGGTCACCGCAACCCGAAGAAGCCAGTGCTGAGCTTGTCGAAGTAGAGTTGAGATTGGTCATCGAGCGGAGTCGAGATGCAGAATAAAATTAAAAAGGAATAAAAAATCGCCAATCGAAAATCGCAAACCGAAAATCAAAGTCAAAACACATGTATATCATTACTTTCTTAACCCTTGCATTACTATCATTAGTATACTTAAAGGTAGCAGACAAATTAAATATTATAGACAAACCCAATCAACGTAGTTCACATACCATACCGACCATTAGAGGAGGAGGGATTCTATTTGTATTTGCCTTTTTTATTTATGAAATAAGTACAGGGTTTAACGAAGTCTACTTATCTATAGCAGTTTTATTAATTGCAATAGTCAGTTTTATTGATGACATGAAAACTTTGTCAGCAAAAATTAGATTTCCATTTCAGGTAGCGGCGGTAACTTTGGTAATGTATCAAATAGGCTTGTTTAATATGCCAATATGGATTCCTATGATTGCGATTTTTGCATGTACTGGTTATATTAATTTCTACAATTTTATGGATGGAATTAATGGAATTACAGGTTTGTATAGTATGGCCGTATTATGTGGTGTGTATGTAGTGAATCAAGAGAATCCTGTATTAAGTAATGAATTGATTATATACCAATTATTGGCCTTAGTAGTATTTGGATTTTATAATTTTAGAAAAAAAGCACGCTTTTTTGCAGGGGATATCGGAAGTATTTCCATAGCATTGATTTTAATTTACATGACGTTTACTTTGCTTTACGAAAAGGAATCACCTATTTATATATTGTTGTTAGTAGTATATGGAGCTGATGCAGCCTTAACGATGTTATATAGAGTGCTGATTAAAGAAAGCTTAACCGAAGCCCATAGGCATCATATCTATCAAAAGTTGGTAGATAGAACTGCTTTATCACATTTACAAGTTGCAGGTTTATATGCGATATTACAGTTAATAATTATAGGGTTGATTAATGTTGCTTTACCTCTTTCTATACAAGCACATTACCTACTAACAGGAATTGTGATAGTAGTGCTTACCATCATGTATTTTATTATATTCGCTAAAATGGAAAAAATAAAAAAAGATAACCAATAACCGAACCCCGACAATCGCAACCCGATAACTGATCACCGACCATCGCGCTAATCGAACATCAAAAAAATCGAAAAAAATGAAATGTAATTTAGAAGTTTGGGAAGTTGCACATCAGTTAACGATAGAGGTGTATGAGTTGACAAAAAGTTTCCCAAAAGAAGAGTTATATGGATTAACAAGCCAGGTAAGAAGGAGTGTGTCGAGTGTACCGACAAATATTATAGAAGGCCAAGCAAGGCAGTATAAAAAAGAATATATTCAGTTTTTATATATTGCAAAAGGATCTATAGAAGAAACAAATTATCACTTATTTTTAGCAAAAGATTTGGCATATATTACAGAAGAACAATATTTGGAATTATAAAAACTATGTATTAGAATAAAACAAATGTTATACAAATTAATAAAGTCATTAAAATAACCGCAAATCGCAACCCGATCACCGAAAATTGAAAATCGAAATCCGAACATCGCTAACCGAAGAAGCCAGTACTGAGCTTGTCGAAGTAGAGTCGAGATTGGTCATCGAGCGGAGTCGAGATGCAGAATAAAATTAAAAAGAAATAAAGAATAAAAAATCGAAATCCGAACATCACCAACCGAACAAGCCTGTACTGAGCCTGTCGAAGTAAAACCCGTAACCCGAACAATCAATATAAATGATCAATAAAAAAGTTTTTCAGCTGATAGAAAACATAAGTGCTTTGTTTTCATTAAAAGCAATTGATTTAGGATTGAGTTTATGGTTAATTCCTTATTTAATTTTAAAAATAGGCTTGCATCACTATGGAGTATATGCTTTTGCCATGTCTTTGGTTTTGTTTTTTGTGAATGTGTTGAATTATGGATTCAATCTTTCTACGGTAAGAGAGTTGGCAAAGCATAAGGATGATCAAATAAAAGTAAACACTATTTTTAACGAGGTTTTATCTGTTAAACTGTTTTTATTTGGAGTGTTATATATATTATTTTTAGGGATAAGTTTTATAATACCTAAATTTTCAGAACATTTTAATTTGTACTTTTTTGCCTCTTTAGTTTTAATTGGGGATTTATTTTCTTTAAGATGGTTTTTTATGGGGATAGAAAAGATGAAGTTTATCACCATCATTCATTTATGTTCAACCTTGGTTTTTATAGGTTTGATTTTGTTGAATATATCAAAACCATCAGATTACATAATCATTCCATTGTACGAAGCTTTAGGAATGTTCATCAGTTCCTTGTTTTCTTTTATATGGGTACTAAAAAAATACAATATTCAAATAGGATTTATTTCATTTAAAGAGGTGTTAATCTATCTAAAAACACATTTTAATTCTTTTATAAATTTATTACTTCCATCTACCTCAGGAGTTTTTATAGTATTTTTATCAGGAATGTTAGGACTTCCTTCTTTTGTAGGATTAACACAAATAGGGATAAAATTAACGGCAGCTTTTACAACCTTAAATACAATTTTAACCAATGTTTTTTATCCTTTAGTAAATAGAAATAATGCTATGGAGTTTCCAACTAGGAAAATATTAAATATTTTAGGTTTTTTTGTAAGTGTGATGATGTTTGTGCTAGGAGAGTTTTTAACCAGAAATTGGTTGCATTTTGAAACTGAGGCCATGATGCAAAATATGATATTAATTGTAAAAATACTAAGCCCTATCCCTTTTTTAGCGGCAATAGTGTCTAGTTATGGTGTCAATGGTTTATTAACCAAATACAAGGATAAGTTATTTGGTAGGATAACCATAATAGCAAGTATGACCATGCTGCTATCAGCAATACTTTTAGTGCCATTATACCCAATAACAGGTGCAGTGCTGTCTTTTTTAATAGCGAGGATTGTGTATAGTGCTTTATCTTATTATTTTTTAAAAGCGAATAGTTAATTGATGAATATTCAAGAAGTCATAATAGGAATACTATTAATGGTATATGTAGGGGTTTCGTTAAAAAACCTGATAACTCAAACCCATAGTTTTTGGCTTAAGGCTTTTATGGTGATATTTACTGGAGTTCATTTTTCAATATCATTAGTTTTTGCTGTTTTTTTAGATCGTTTTTCTAACATTAATGATCCTAAAGATTTTTATAGTCTAGCAGATAATGCAGATAATTGGGGAGAAGTATTGGGGATGGGACATGATTTTATGGCTTCTGTAATTTATCCTTTTGTAAAAAGTGGAGTTGGAATAGAGCTCTTGTTTTTAATATTTGCAACTATTAGTTATAATGCCTTTTTAAGGTACTTTAAACTCATTGGAATACAACGATTGGAAAAGACACCCATACTGTATTTGTTATTTTATTTAATTCCTACCATACATGTATGGACAGCTTGTTTAGGTAAAGAGCCTTTGTTAGTGTGGCTAATGGTAGTGTTATTAGAAGTATTAAAAAATAATAAAGAAAATTGGAAATTGTTTTTGGTTTTAAGTTTGATCTTTTTAATTAGACCACATGTTTGTATAGTATTGCTTTTGGTTTTGTTGCTGTTAAAGTTTTTAGAATCAAAAATCTCAAAAGCCAAGAAGCTACAAATGATTGGTTTTACAATTTTATTGATAGGAATAACGACACTTGTTTTTATGAGGTTTTTCTTAAAAATAGAACCATTGTCTATAGAGGGATTTTGGGCTTATGTTGATAAGTTTCAGGGAGAAATAAGCAATAAGGGAGGGAGCGCGATAAGTGTTAAAGGAACTAATATAGCCTCTAGAGTCGTATATTTATTATGGATGCCCTTGCCTTTTATATATAACATCACCAATGTGCTTCAAGGATTGGTTGCTATGGAGAATGTTTATTATGTAATTGTAATTTTTATGATGTTTTACCGTTGTGTAAGAGAAAAATGGAGTTTAACATCACAACCTCACATTCAGTTTTCAATCATTGCAGCCATATCACTAATCATATTATTTGCTTCTTATTTATATAATTTAGGATTAGGAAATAGAATGAAGCTCATGTTTTTGCCCTACCTCTTTTACGGATGGATACAAATGAACAACCAAATGCCAAACCAAAGCAGTAGGATATGAAACAAAACAAAGTATTGTTAATGGTAGTCAATGTAGATTGGCTTTTTCTATTACATAGAGTAGAGTTTGCTAGAGAAGCTTTAAATCGAGGTTGGAAGGTAATAATAGCAGCAAAAAACACAGGTAAAGCTGGTGAAATTGAAAAACAAGGTTTTGAGTTTGTAAATATTGATATTTCACGTTCAGGTACAAATTTGTTTAAAGAAATAATAACCTTGATTAGTTTGTGGTGGTTATATATAAAAGTAAGACCAAATATGGTTTATCAAGTAACAATGAAACCTGTGATATATGGAACTTTAGGGGCTAGAATTTTAGGTATTCCAACTTTAAATGCAATTAGTGGCCTAGGATATAATTTTACAAATGAACGTAAAGGTCGTGTGCAAAATATCATGATTAAAATGATGCGTTATGGGTTTAATAAAAAAATAAATAGCTTAATTTTTGAAAACGATGAAGATTGTCAAGAGTTAAAAAACTTAAACATAATCAATCACAAAAACACAGTCAAAGTAATCAAAGGAATTGGGGTAGATTTAAATAAGTTTAAGCCTATAGAAACCCCTGCTATTGAAAAAATAAAAGTATTGTTACCAACAAGAATGCTTTGGGATAAAGGGGTAAAGGAATTTGTAGAGGCAGCTTTATTATTAGAAAAAGAATATAAAGGAATAGTGAAATTTGTCTTGTGTGGAAGATTAGATCACGAGAATAAAGAAGGGGTACCCTTAGAATATTTAACAAAACATCAAATTCCAGGTTACTTAGAGTGGATTGGGAGTCAAGAGGACATGATAACACAATATAAAGATGCAGCTATAGTTGTGTTACCTTCGTATAGAGAGGGGTTACCAGTAGTACTGATGGAGGCCTGTGCAATGGGAAAACCTATTGTTACCACTGACGCTATTGGCTGTAAAGAGTGTGTAGAAGAAGGCCTTAATGGATATAAAGTACCTGTAAAGTCGGTAAAAGAACTCGCTCATGCCATTGAAAAGTTAATCAAAGACCCAAAGCTTAGAGAGGCAATGGGAGAGTATGCTAGGCAAAAGGCTGAAAAAGAATTTGACAAGTCCGTTATTGTTAAGTTACACTTAAGTTTATGTGATAAATTACTTAAATAGATTAATTGAAAGAATAAAGTTTTTGGTTGATAACTTTGAACTGTATAAAAGATAAAATAACATAAGTTAGATTTTTTGAGATTACTCCGATAAACAAAGGTTAAAAATAGGATGGAAACCTTATATTTGCACTTATGAAGAAGTATATAATTGACATCATTAGTAATAACATCCCTAGGTCACTAGTGTTGTTGATAGATTTATTGATTGTAGCAATCAATTTTATCTTTACTTATTTTATTTCAGAAAATTTTTCTAAAGAATTAGATTTTGTAAAGTTAATCGTTCAATTACCTTATATATTATTAATTGCCTTAATTTCTTTTGTGATTGTAGGCTCCTATAAAGGAGTGATTCGCTATACGGGGTTAAGAGATACCATTAGTATCTATATGGGGATCACTTTGATGTCTTGTTTATTTATCATCTCTAATTATTTAAATGAAAGGATTGATTTTTCTCCTGCATACATATTAACCATTTCAACGATTATAGTACTGTTCCTGTTAAATGTAATGGCTTTAATTACTAGTAGGTTTCTCTTTAAGTTTGTCTACAAATCTGTCTTAAAGAAATCATTAGAAACCATTAATATCATGATTTTTGGAGCAGGTGAATTAGGAACAATTGTATATTCTACCTTAGAAAAAGAAAATGCACAACGAAATAGAATTCGTTGTTTTATTGATGATGATCCTCGTAAAAAAGGAAAAACCATTGATAGAATAAGTATTTATGGCTTAGAAAAAATAGACGAAGACTATGTGAAGTCTAGAGAAATTAAGGAAGTTATTATTGCGACAGACAAAATTTCTCAAAAGAGATTGCTAGAGGTGTCTGATAAGTTTTTAACGCTTGGAGTCAAGGTAAAAATGGTGCCTCCTGTAGTAAACTGGGTAGAGGGAGATTTAAACGTCAATCATATCAAGGAAATAAAGATTGAGGACTTATTAAACAGAACGCCTATTCATATTAAAAATCCCTTGATAGAAGAAGAGGTAAATGGTAAGGTGATTTTAGTAACTGGAGCTGCGGGATCTATTGGTTCTGGAATAGTAGAACAGTTGACTAATTATCATTGTGAAAAAATTATCTTAATAGACCAAGCAGAGTCATGTTTATATGATGTTGAGCAGGATTTAATAAGAAAGAGAAAAAGAAATGTTGCGTGTTATGTGGCAGATGTAAGGGATATAAACATGATGGAAATGGTTTTTAAATCACATAAACCTCACATGGTGTTTCATGCAGCAGCATATAAACATGTGCCCTTAATGGAAGCAAATCCTTATGAAGCGGTAAAAGTAAATATTGCTGGAACAAAAAATATTGCTGATTTGGCTTGTAAATACAAAACCGATAAATTTGTAATGGTTTCTACAGATAAAGCGGTAAATCCTACCAATGTCATGGGGGCTACAAAAAGAGTGGCCGAATTGTATATAAGTTCAAAAAACAAAGTAGATAATTGTACAAAATTCATCACAACCAGATTTGGAAATGTATTAGGCTCTAATGGTTCGGTAATCCCGTTGTTTAAAAAACAAATAGCTGATGGAGGACCAATTACCTTAACCCATCCAGAAATCACAAGATATTTTATGACCATTCCAGAAGCTTGTCAACTAGTGATAGAAGCTGGTTCTATGGGGCTAGGAGGAGAAATATTTATTTTTGATATGGGAAAATCTGTCAAAATTATTGATTTGGCTAAAAGAATGATAAAGCTATCAGGTTTAGAATATCCTAATGACATAGATATAAAAATAACAGGTTTACGTCCTGGCGAAAAATTATACGAAGAACTGTTGAATGATGGAGAAAATGCTTTGCCTACACATCATAAAAAAATAATGATCAACAAATCTGAATCTTTTAATGTGCAAGAAAAAATTGGACTCATAGAGGAGTTAATACATCTTACAGATCCTGAGAACAATATACAGATAGTAGAAAAAATGAAGCAAATTGTACCAGAGTTTATCTCTAATAATTCTATATTTGAAAATCTTGATAAAAAATAAAATGAAAATAGTTAAAAAGTTAAGTTTGTTCGTAGTGATACTTTTTATGGCCTCTTGTGCCTCTAGAAAAGATATCATTTATTTACAGGATTTAAATCTTAATGAAGGGCATAGTAGTGTAGAAATAGCGGATAGTGTATTTTTTAAAATGCCAACTTTTAAGCCAGATGATCGTTTAACCATTAACATATCTTCTATCAATCCAGAAGCAGCAAGGCCTTTTAATTTGTACATAACCTCATTTAATATGGGAGGAATAACTTCTGCGGGTCAACAACAACAGCAATCTTACTTGGTGGACAAAGATGGATATATTAGTTTTCCTCAGTTAGGGGAGTTAAAGGTGTTGGGGATGAATAGAATTGAGTTGCAAAAAGTTTTAGAGAAAAAATTAAAAATGTTTCTTCCGGATGTCATAGCCAATGTACAATTGGTGAATTTTAGAATATCTATGCTAGGAGAGGTAACCAAGCCAGGGGAGTACATTATAAACAGAGATAAAGTTTCAATTTTACAAGCCATTGGAATGGCGGGAGACCTAACTATTCATGGTAAGAGAGATAATATCAAGCTGATAAGAGAAGTAAATGGACTTGTGAAATACTATGACCTGGATTTAAGGTCTAAGGATGTCGTTAACTCTCCTGCCTATTTCTTGCAACAAAATGACGTAGTTTACGTTGCGCCAAACAAGCCTCAAGTAAATGCGTCAGCGAGTTCACCTACGGCTTCTTACATCATTTCGGCAACTGGGTTGTTAATCACAATCATTTCTATTTTAACTAGATAATCACTAATGGAAAACAATATAGAAAATATTTATAATAAGGAAAACGATTCTATCAACATTAGGGCGGAGGTAGAAAAATATTTAATTCACTGGAAATGGTTTGTTATATCTGTAATTGTTTGTGTTACAATAGCGGTGTTTTATGCAAAGTCACAAGTAAATATTTTTAAAACAAATGCTACCGTTTTAGTCAAAGAAGAAGGAAGTGCAGCCTCTGAATTACAAGTCTTTCAAGATTTGGCCTCTCTTGGGGCGGGGGCAAAAAACAATGTGATAGATGAAATTGAAATTTTAAAATCGAGAACCTTGGCAGAGGCTTATGTAAGAGCTTTAAACTTAAATTTTGCTGTATATCAACAACAGGGTTTAAAAAAGGTTGAGCAGTTTGAAGTTACACCAATAAATTACCAGGTGCTATCTGATCAAAATAATTTTTATGAATTAGATACCATCATTGATATAACTATATTAAACGATCAGCAGTTTGAATATCAAGTAGAAGGGCAGGATGAATTAAAGTCGGCTAAATTTGGAGAAAAAATAAAGATTGATCAGTACGAATTTTTATTCATACCGGAGTTTAAAAAATTTGAGGAGAATAGAAATAATTCTTATGAAGTGGTATTTACCAAACTAGCGGCTTCAATTGAAAAATTTAAGAACAAAATATCAGTAAGTCCAGTAGATGATTCAAATATAATAACTGTTTCACTACAGTATCCGATAAAAACAAAAGCTCAGTTGGTATTAAACACAATGATTGATTTGTACAATCAAATGTCTGTTGAAGATAAAAACCAAGTAGGAAAGAAAACAGATACTTTTATTGAAGAACGTTTGGCAGGGATCAAAAGAGAGTTAGACGAAGTTGATCAATTAGAGGAAGTTTATAAGAAAGACAAGCAGATTACAGATATAGAGGTACAAGCAAGAGTGTTTGTTGATGGAAAATCCTTAAATGATCAAGAAATTCTAAAAAGAACTACAGCGCTAAGTGTTGTGAATTATATGATTTCTAGTATAGATGATCAAAAAGAGGATTTTGAATTATTACCTACGAGTATCGGTATTGAGGATAATATACAGTTAAGTGCTTCAGTAGCCAATTACAATCAGTTATTGTTAAATAGAAACAAATACCCTAAAGAAAACCCTATTGTCCAAAATTTAAATGTGGAGTTGGCAAATTTAAGGGAGAATATAAAAAGATCTTTAAAAAACAACAAAAAGCAATTAGAAATAGGCTTGGCTTCTTTAAAAGAGAAAGAAAAAGAGTTTGAGGGAGAAATATCTTCAATGCCTCAAAAAATTCGTGAATATCGTACGATCTTAAGAAGACAAGAAATCATTGCACAGTTATATTCTTATTTATTGCAAAAAAAAGAAGAGAATAAAATATCTATGGCAGTTACAGTGCCAAATGCAAAAATTATAGACAGGGCTTATAGTGATAAAAACGCAGTAGCACCTAAAAAAGCAATGATAGCTTTAGCAGGGTTAATTATAGGTATTATTATTCCGTTTGGAGTGATTTATATAAGAGAATTATTAGATACCAAATTCCATTCTAGAGCTGAATTAGAAAAATATGTGTCGACACCTATTTTGGGAGATATTCCTTTTGATAAGTCAGAGGAAAAAGTAATTATCAAACAAGGTAGTAGAACTAGTTCTGCCGAAGCTTTTAGGTTGTTAAGAACCAATTTAGACTTTATCCTTTCGGGAGTTACAGATAAGTCTAAAGTGATTTTTGTAACCTCTACGATTTCTGGAGAAGGAAAGACCTTTATTTCGGTAAATTCAGCCTCTTCAATTGCGTTAACAGGTAAAAAAGTATTACTGGTGGGAATGGATTTACGTGCTCCCAAAATTACCCAGTATTTAGGGTTGCCAAATAGAAGTGGAGTAAGTAATTATTTAATTGGTCAAGAAGATAAAATTACAGATTTGGTCTTCCCTTTACAAGGTTTCGAAAATTTAGATGTTTTAAGTTCTGGTATTGTACCTCCAAACCCTGCTGAGTTATTGTTAAGTGCTAGGTTACAAAAAATGTTTGAGGAGCTAAGAGAACAATATGATTATATCATTGTTGATACAGCTCCAGTAAATTTGGTAACAGATACTTTAATGATGAGTAAACACGCAGATATGTTTGTATATGTTGCTAGAGCAAATTACTTAGATAAGCGTATGTTAGAAATGTCTCAAAAATTATATCAAGAAAAACGTTTGCCAAACATGGCGATGTTAATCAATGGTATGGATCATGAAAGAGTTTATGGTTATGGAGTATATGGTTATGGAGGATATGGATATCCAGATGAAGAAGAAGACAAGAGTTTCATTAAAAAAATATTTAGATTATAAATGTAAAAACCTCATTTTCAATGAGGTTTTTTTAGGCCTAAAAAAAAGTGAATTTTTTTAATAAAATTGTTTGGTGAATTGTAAAAACCAACTATATTTGCACCCGCAACGCCGATATAGCTCAGCTGGCTAGAGCAGCTGATTTGTAATCAGCAGGTCGTAGGTTCGAGTCCTATTATCGGCTCCAAAAGAGACAACGAAAGTTGTCTCTTTTTTTTATCCCCAAATTTATTAATAATACACCGCTCATCGTCCATCGCCCACCGAACCCCGAACATAGCCCATCGCTCACCGATAACCGAATCCCGAAAATCATTCCCCTGTCACTTCGAGTGCATTTATGTAATGCAATGAAATAAATGAGTATAGAGAAGTACACAGAACAAAAAAAACAAAATAATATTTGCTATTGTAGATATAATTAATACATTTGCCCTATTATAATACGAACATGAAATTATTTAACACTAACGGATTTTATTATTTTTTCTTCTTTATGGAAGAGAAGAGACTTTTCGTGTGTTAATTTTATATAAAACAGCATAACTAGAAGTCTCGATTTATCGAGACTTTTTTTTTGTTAAAAAAAGAAAATGAAAATAGCAATTCAAGGAATAAAAGGGTCATACCACCACATTGTAGCCGAGAACTATTTTGGAGAAGATATTGAGTTGATAGAATGTATGACATTTGGAGAAATGCCAGACCTTGTATTGAGTGGAAAAGCGGATTATTTAGTCATGGCAATTGAAAATTCTATAGCCGGAGCAATACTTCCAAATTACTCTTTAATTGACGAGTATAATTTAGCAATGGTTGGGGAATATTATTTAGGAATCAACCATAATTTAATGGTGATGAATCATCAGAAGATAGAAGATATCAAAAAAGTATATTCTCATCCTATGGCTTTGTTACAGTGTAGAAGTTTCTTTAAAAATCACCCACACATCAAGTTGATTGAAGATGCGGATACTGCAGAAGTAGCTAAGAGAATTCAAGAAAATCAACTAAAAAAAGTAGGAGCAATTGCTAGTGCTAAGGCAGCGGAGATCTATGGATTAGAAATGATTGCAGAACAAATCCAAACCATCAAAAATAATTTTACAAGGTTTGTGATTTTGCAAAAAAAAGAATCGTTAAACAACCCTGAGGTAACCAAAGCTTCTTTAAAGTTTGTTTTAAAAGATGAAAGTGGTTCTCTTGGAGAAGTGTTGATGTTATTGGCAAATCATAAGGTCAATTTATCAAAAATACAATCTTTACCTATTATAGAAACCCCTTGGGAATATGCCTTTTTTGCAGATTTAATTTTTGACGATTATCAAGAGTATAAAAATGCAATGGTAGATATTAGAAGTAAAGTATCGAGTTTAAAAATATTAGGTGAATATAAAAACAATAAGTAATGATTGTTTCGGTAGCAAATAGATTAGACGATGTAAAAGAATACTATTTCTCAAAAAAATTAAGAGAAGTAGCAAGCTTAAAAGCAGCAGGTAAACCAATCATTAGTTTAGGAATTGGTAGTCCAGATTTAACCCCTGACCAACGTGTGTTAGAGGCGTTAAGTAATGCGGCAAAAGAAAGCTCAGCACATGGATATCAGTCTTACCAAGGTTTACCAGCCTTAAGACAAGCCATGGCTTCTTTTTATCAAACTAATTTTAAGGTAGCTTTAAATCCAGACACAGAGGTATTGCCTTTAATGGGGTCTAAAGAAGGAATCATGCACGTTTCTATGGCTTTTTTAAATCCTGGAGACCAAGTATTAATTCCAAATCCAGGCTATCCAACTTATACATCAGTAACAAAATTGGTAGGAGCAGAACCTGTTTTTTATGATTTAGTTGCAGACAAGGATTGGTTGCCAAATTTTGAGGCTTTAGAAAAGTTAGACTTGTCAAAAGTTAAAATCATGTGGATCAATTATCCTCATATGCCAACAGGAGCAACAGCTAAAAATAAGGTGTACCAAAAACTAATCAATTTTGCTAAAAAGCATCAAATATTATTAGTAAACGATAATCCATACAGTTTTGTTTTAAACGATAATCCTGAAAGTATTTTAAATTACGAAGGGGCTAAAGAAGTAGCTTTAGAGCTAAATTCTTTAAGTAAAAGTTTTAACATGGCTGGTTGGCGAGTTGGAATGTTTGTTGGGGCTAAAGAATATTTAGATCAAGTATTAAAAGTAAAAAGTAATATGGATTCTGGAATGTTCTACGGAATTCAAAAAGGAGCTATTGAGGCTTTACACCTATCAAAAGATTGGTTTAAAAGCATTAATGAACATTACCACAAACGCAGAGAAATTGTGTGTCAAATATTAGACAGTTTAAACTGTGTGTATGATAAAACACATGTTGGAATGTTTGTGTGGGCAAAATTGCCAGAAGGAATCACATCAGAACAAATGACAGATAAAATGTTGTATGAAAAAGATGTGTTCATTACTCCAGGATCTATTTTTGGAAGTAATGGAGAAGGGTATATAAGATTATCCTTATGTGTTTCAGAAGAAAATCTGGAACAAGTTTTAGCTAGGGTTAAAGCATAGATAGAGTATAGATAAAGCATAGATAGAGTATTAAAAAGATGTTAGTAACAGTAATTGGTTTAGGGTTAATAGGTGGTTCTTTAGCATTGGAATTAAAGAAACGTTTAGGGTATACTGTTCACGGAATCGATGCCAATGTAGCTAATGCCCAAAAAGCATTAGCACTAGGTATAATAGATAAGATAGTAGACTTTAATCAAATTGCTGATAGTGATGTGGTTGTCTTGGCTGTTCCTGTCAATTTTTTACCAGATTTGGCAATAAATGTGTTAGATACAGTTAAAAAAGATACAATTGTGTTTGATATGGGTTCTACCAAAGAGAAACTGAGCAAAACAGTTGAAAATCACGAAAAAAGAACTAATTTTGTGGCCGTTCATCCTATAGCGGGTACAGAACATTCTGGACCAGAAGCAGCTATCTATCATTTATTTGATGATAAAGTAAATATCATCTGTGATAAAGAGCTAAGCAGTGAGGTAGCCGTAACTAAAGTATTAGATATTTTTAATGCTTTAAACATGAGAACTATTTTTATGAATAGTGCAGAACATGATAAGCATATAGCATATGTTTCGCACTTATCACATATTAGTTCTTTTATGTTAGGTAAAACGGTGTTGGAAAAAGAAAAGAACGAGAAGAATATTTTTGACATGGCAGGCTCTGGTTTTGAATCTACCGTACGTTTGGCAAAAAGTTCTCCTAACATGTGGACTCCTATTTTTATAGAAAACAAGGAGAATATTTTAAGTTCATTAAATGAATATATTGATAATTTAACAGCATTTAAGAATTTAATTATAGAAGAAGATAAAAAAGGTTTGCAACAAACAATGTTGGAAACCAATCATATAAAAGAAGTATTAACAGGAATTCAAAAATAAAAGTATATAATTACTAAGATGGAAAACAAAAAAGAATTAAGAACGTGGTTGGATGATATGAAATTAGATCATCCTCTAGTAATTGCTGGACCTTGTAGTGCAGAAACAGAAGAGCAAGTTTTAAAAATTGCTCACGAATTAAAAGATACAGATGTAACTGTATTTAGAGCTGGTGTTTGGAAGCCAAGAACTAGACCAGGTGGTTTTGAAGGTGTTGGTGCTGTAGCATTACCTTGGTTAAAAAAGGTGAAAGAACAAACAGGATTGTTAACTGCTGTTGAGGTTGCAAATGTAGCTCACGTAAAATTAGCTTTAGAAGCTGATGTTGATATCTTGTGGTTAGGTGCTCGTACTACTGTAAACCCATTTGCGGTTCAAGAAGTAGCAGACGCTTTAGAAGGTACTGATAAAATTGTTTTGATTAAAAACCCAATCAACCCAGATTTAGCTTTGTGGTTAGGTGGAGTTGAGCGTTTGTACAAAGCAAATATTAAAAACTTAGGAGTTATTCACAGAGGATTCTCTTCTTACAAGAAAACTCGTTACAGAAACGTTCCTCAATGGCAATTGCCAATTGAATTGAAACGTCAATTCCCAGATTTACCTATCATCAACGATCCATCTCACATTTGTGGAAATAGAACAGGAATCCAAGAAATTTCTCAAATCGCTTTAGATTTGAACTTTGAAGGATTGATGATTGAAACTCATATTACTCCAGATGACGCTTGGTCTGATGCTGCACAGCAAATTACTCCAGCTCGTTTGGTTGAGATTATGAACGATTTAAAAGTTCGTAAGCCTAAAGCTGAAGGAGAAACTTTAGATCAATTACAGCAGTTAAGAGCTGAGATTGATGTAATTGACAATCACATTATTGATACTTTAGCTGAGCGTATGAAAGTTGCTGCTCAAATAGGTGAGGTTAAAAAATCTAAGAATATCTCTGTTTTACAAGATGCTCGTTGGGGAGAAATTTTACAGAACATGGTAGCTGTTGGAGAAAAATCTGGTTTAAGCCAAGAATTTATCGAATCTGTTTTTAAAGCAATTCACCAAGAATCTATCAACAAGCAAGAAGAAATAGTTACTTCTAAGTAATTAAAAATTCTTTATAATATTTAAAAACGAGAACAAGGTAAACTTGTTCTCGTTTTTTATTTACCCTAATTTAAGAAACAAATAACTTTTTTATCTTTCCGATAGAATAAGTAAGTAGGAACAACTATTTTTACGGTATGAATGGAATTGTTACAAAATCTACAGGAAGTTGGTATTCAGTAAGAACTGAAGACGGAGAAGTGCATCAATGTAGAATTCCTGGAAAGTTTAGAATGAAGGGAATTAAAAGTACCAATCCCATTGCTGTTGGAGATGAGGTTTCTTTTGAATTAGAGCCTAAAAAAGAAACAGGAGTTGTTAAAGAAATTCACGAACGTAGAAATTTCATCGTTCGTAAATCTGTAAATTTATCTAAACAAACCCATATCATTGCATCTAATATTGATATTGCTTTTTTAATTGTAACCCTTCATAATCCAGAAACTACGACTACTTTTATTGATCGATTTTTAGCTACGGCAGAAGCCTATAGTATTAAAACTATTTTATTGTTTAATAAGGTTGATACGCATGACGAAGAAATGGATGAATATCGAGAAGCGTTTAAATATATTTATAGCAGTATTGGTTATAAGTGTATTGATGTTTCTGCTACCCAAAAAATAAATATCAATCTTGTTAAAGATTTAATGAAAGATCATGTGAGTTTGTTTGCAGGTCATTCTGGAGTAGGAAAATCTACCTTAGTAAACGCTTTAGAACCAACTTTAGATTTAAAAACAAAAGAAATTTCTGAACAACATCAGCAAGGGCAGCATACTACAACTTTTGCAGAAATGTATCCTTTGTCTTTTGGAGGCTATATTATAGATACTCCAGGAATTAGAGGTTTTGGTGTAGTAGATTTTGATAAATATCAGGTGACAGATTATTTTCCAGAATTATTTGCTTTAAAATCCGATTGTAAGTTTAACAATTGTTTGCATCTTAATGAACCAAAATGTGCTGTAAAAGATGCTTTGGAAAACGGAGAGATATCAGAAACTAGATATGAAAGTTATCTTCAATTATTAAGTGAAGACGAGGAACATTACAGACAAGATACTTTTAAGTAATGAGAGTAGTTATTCAGCGAGTTAGTGAGGCATCCGTTACTATTAATCAACAAAAAGTAGCTCAAATAGCTAAAGGATTAGTAGTGTTGGTAGGAATTGTTCCCGAAGATACTCAAGAAGATATTGAGTGGCTTTGTCAAAAAATCATCAAATTAAGAATATTTGGAGATGATAAAGGTTTGATGAATCTATCTTTAATAGATGTTGATGGTGAGATAATCGTAGTAAGTCAGTTTACGTTACATGCTTTAACTAAAAAAGGAAATAGACCTAGTTATATTAAGGCAGCGAGACCAGAGGTAGCTATTCCTCTCTATGAAAGTTTTAAAAATCGTTTGAAAGATTTATTACAAAAAGAAATTCAGAGTGGTGAGTTTGGGGCGGATATGAAAGTTGCTTTGGTTAATGATGGACCTGTTACCATTATAATGGATTCGCACAATAAAGAATAGTTATGAAGAAAATACTTGGCATTTTATTATTCTGTTCATTTTTGAGCTTTTCTCAAGAAAAATTTCAAGTAGAAAAATTACCCTCTAGAATTCGTTTATCAGCAGAAATTGTTGGAATGCAAGGAGAGCCTAATATTGGTTTTGTAGGGCATGGGTATGAAATGTTTGGATTGATATCAAATGCGCCTAAATGGTATTTTGGTGTAAACTCCTATTCAGCTTTAACAGGAATTAGATCAGGTCTTTTTGTATTTGGAATTACTGCAGGAATTCAAAAAACGATTGTTAAAGATTGGCTTTTTTATGATGCCGGTCTTTTTTTAGGAGGAGGTGGTGGAAGCGGTGCTCCTGATGGTGGTGGATTAATGGTGAGACCCCATTTGGATTTGGAAGCTTTTGTTACTAAAAAAATATCTTTAAGAGCTGGACTTTCTTTGGTTGATTTTCCTAGTGGCGCTATTAATAGTTTTAATTTTAATGTAGGAGCAACAATTAATACAGATGCCTATATAGCCAATAGCATCAATACAACTAAAACAGGAAGTGCTACAGCCTTTTTTAACACTGTGGAAATTAGTGGTCTTTCTATGAATTTATTAAATTATAAAAAAGGTCCTTTAAAATCAGATGTTATAGTTGATAAATCTGCACCGAGTATTTCTTTATTAGGAGCAATGATTAAAACAGGTTATCACAATAATTTTTATGGTATTTTAAAACTTGGTGGTGCTTTTATTGGTGAGGTAGATGGTTTTATGATGCTTTTATCTGGGGTAGGTTATGAAATCCCTTTAACGCCTTGGTTTTCTTTTGATGTAAAAGGATTGGTGGGAGGAGCTGGTGGAGGAAATGTTCAGTTTGGAGGTGGTTTTGCCACTCAAATAGAAGTAGGAACAGGATTTCATTTCTCGGATTATTTATTAAATGTAAGTTATGGAAATACCTATGCTCCAAATGGGAATTTTGAATCTAATCATTTAGATATTTCTATTGGTAAGAGATTTAAGTTGTATAAAAATCCTAAAATAAATTCTATTGAATTGATAGAATCAAGTAATCTAAAAAAGGAAAATTTTAGTTTTACTACTTATAATAGAGCTTATTTTTCAGCGAATAAAAAAGATAAAAATGGAAGAGATTACGATAAAGTTTTTAATTCTGTTGGATTTGAGTTAGAAAAAAGATTAAACAACACTTTTAGTCTTGTAGGAGCTACTGTTTGGGCTTATCAAGGGAGTTATGGAGCCTATGCTGAAGGTTGGTTGGGATTACAGTATTATTATCCTATAACTAGTTCTTGGAGCGCTACGGCAAAAGGTTTGTTAGGTGCAGGAGGAGGAGGAGGAATTGATTTAGGTAGTGGTATGCTTTATCAATATACTTTAGGATTAGAAAAACAAATTAATAATCGTTGGAGTTTTATTCTAAATGCAGGGCAGGTAAGAGCTGTGGATGGTAACTTTACACCTGTTTTGGTAGATGCTGGTATAAAGTTAAATATTAGCCAATTGGTAAAAAATTAGTTCCAAAAATTCCAAATTAATCCTAATCTAATAGAAAGGTCTCTAGCAGGATTGTTTGGAGTAGCAAAGTAATTTCTTCCTGTTAAAGAAGCTGTAATATTTTCTACTTTAAAATAAATTCTAGTACGTCTTACTTCTCCATTTACAAATACATCAAAGGTAGGGTAATCACCTATTTTTGTGTCATTTTGAATGTAAAATTCGTTTAATACGGGGTTAAAAGCATTTGCATAGTACTTGGTAAAGTATTTAAATCCAACACCTATTTGCGCTAATAAAGGTTTCCCTTTAAAGAAATAATTTTCGTAGTAAAAAGTGTTTCTAGTCACAAATTCAGGTACTCTAAAAACTGCACTACCACGAGCTAATTTTTGATACATAAGCGTGTTGTTCAACCTAAACTTTCCGAATTTAAATTCGTTATTTACTTTTATTTTTAAATAGTCAATTGTTTCGGTATTTTGACTTGCAATACTGTTGCTGTTATAATAAGTGTAATTTTTTATTTGATGGATATAAGCATCAGCATTAATCCATTTAGTTTTAATATTTCCATATACAGTTCTGTACACAATATTTTCGAAACTTTGGTTCCAATTAAAATTACTGAAATTAGATTGATAGAACATCGTATTGGTATTTGGAGCAGCAGTTTTTAACTGAATACCAGCTCTGGCCAAAGTATTGTTTTTAAGTTTAAAACCAGCATTTATATGCAGGTTACTTCCAAAATCACCTCCGCTAATAACTTGTTCTGCATAGGTATTTAAAAAGATGCCTTTTAGTTTTCCATTCCAATTAGCTCCGGCAGAAGTATAACTTGTTGTTTTGCTTTTTGGGATAATATTAGACCCAACTACTAATGAGTTATCATAGGTTTGCTTAAAGTTATAAAGGCTACTAAAAACTTTAAAGTTTCCTAAAATCCATGGAGAGTTAAATTTTAAATAGACTTGGTTTTCTGTTTCAGAAAAGTCGGTTTTATCATTGGTAACATCATTAGTTCTTGTTCCGTAAATATTAGAGTTGTCATCAAAATATTGGGTGTCTTCAGACTCAAAACTATATTTTGAGGTTTCGTAACTAATATGGTGTCCTAATTTTAAATTGGTTAAGTGTTGATCTAAACTATCTTTTGAATTTAAAATTCTAAGCTCGTGTTCATAATAATATCTGGTAGATTTAAAGAGACTTTCAGAACTTGATAAGTTTACATTTACTCTACTTCTTACAGAAAAGTCAGGATTGTCATTTTTAAACTCCGTAACAGAGCTATCAGTTAACCCTCCGTTTTCAAAATTGCTTAATTTTTGAGAGATAATATGTGTTCTAAACTGGTATCTTTTACTAGGGTTAAAATAGCTGTAAATAAAACTAAAATTAACATGGCTTGTTCGTTCTCGTTGATAATTTCCTTGGGATCTTAATCCTTTATAGTTAAGTGCAACATTATTGTGCTTTCCAAAATTAGTGGTAAACAAAGTGTTTAAATATTGTCCTGTAAAACCAGAGCGATAGTTTAAAACTGTAGTAGGAGTGGGAACATGATAGTAATTAACATCTTCAGTTTTATAAAAATTATATTGTTTTGCTGTAACTCCAAGTTTAGGGGTGATTTGATTGTTGATTAAATCATAACCTAATTTATTAAAGGTTTGCCCTTGATTGGCAAACGCTAGCCATTCAAAATCATCTTGATGAGTGTAGTTATGAGCAAAATACTTCTGGATGCTTAAAATAGTGTCTATCTGTATAGTGTCTAAATCATAGGTAATCATTTTATAATCAACATATCTACCTCCATACATGTTTCTAATACTATCTAAAGGCATATCCTTAGATGTTTGTTCTTTTTGTATTTCTATTTTAGTTTCTACAATTTCATTTTCTTGAGAAAATATAGGTAGTAGATTTATAAAAGCTATCCAAAGGAAGATGTATTTTTTCATATTCAATAATTGCAAGACAAAGGTAATTTTTTTAAACGAATTAGTTTGATTAATATTGGGCAGTACAAGTATCAATATGGGATTAAAAATAAATTATTCAGGACATTTTTTAGAAGCAGGAACAGATGAGGCTGGTAGAGGTTGTTTGTCGGGGCCAGTGGTAGCTGCAGCAGTTATTTTACCAGAAAGTTTTAATCATCCTTTATTAAATGATTCTAAAAAGTTAACGGAAAATCAGCGAAAAAAATTGTTGCCCATTATAGAAAAAGAAGCAGTTTCTTTTGGCGTTTCTTTTGTAAATCAACAAGAGATTGATGAAATAAACATCCTTCAAGCATCTATTACAGCAATGCACAGGGCAATTGATAAATTGAGTATTAAACCCGATTTTATTATTGTTGATGGGAATAAGTTTAGACCCTATCAAGACATCCCTAGTGAAACTATTGTAAAAGGAGATGGTAAGTATTTATCTATAGCTGCAGCATCTGTGTTGGCAAAAACTTATAGAGATTTTTATATGGAAAAAATTCACGAAGATTTCCCTGCATATAACTGGAAGAAAAACAAAGGATATCCAACAAAAGAACATAGAAGAGCTATTTTAGAGTTGGGTAGTTGTGAGCATCATAGAAAGTCTTTTAAATTGTTGCCAGATGATCAGTTGAGTTTGTTTTAAGACTCAATTAATTCCCATTCAAAAAGTTGACCAAGGTGATGTAATATTTTTTCTTGAATTTCTTTAATATCTAGTTTTCTTCCTAGTTCTGCTTCCATAGAAGTCACAGCTTTTCCTTTGATTCCACAAGGAATAATATTGTCAAAATATCCTAAATCTACATTAACGTTTAAGGCAAATCCATGCATGGTCACCCAACGGCTACTACGAACACCCATGGCGCAAATTTTTCTAGCAAATGGAGTTCCAACATCTAACCAAACTCCAGTTTCTCCAGAACTTCTTTCAGATTTTATTCCGTATTCTGCTAATGTTAAAATAACAGCTTCTTCTAAAAAACGTAAGTATTTATGGATATCTGTAAAAAAATTATCTAAATCTATAATAGGGTAGCCAACAATTTGTCCTGGTCCGTGGTAAGTAATGTCGCCACCTCTATTGCTTTTATAAAAAGTAGCTCCTTTGGCTTCTAATTGTTTTTCGTTTAGCAATAAGTTAGAAATATCTCCACTTTTACCAAGGGTGTAGACATGTGGATGCTCTACAAACAAGAAGTAATTTTTGGTAGGTTTTTCTGTGTTGTTTTTACGATTATCCATTTTAGATTGGATAATTTCTTGAAACAATTGGTCTTGATAGTCCCAAGTTTCTTTATATCCTTTTTTACCAATGTTTTGGTATGTAACGAGCTTGTTTTTCATTTCTGCTAATTTCTGAATATTCGTTGAATTATGCACTACTAATTTTTTAGAATTACTACCTTTAACTTTATAAAAGGAAAGAAGATGTCTATTAAGGTTGTTGATGTTTCTAAACAATACGGTGAACAAATTGCAGTAAATGGTTTAGATTTTGAAATTAACAAAGGAGAAATAGTTGGTTTTTTAGGGCCAAATGGTGCAGGGAAATCTACTTTGATGAAAATGTTAACAGGTTATATAAAGCCTACCAAGGGAGCATTATTTATTAATGATATTCCTGTGATTTATAATCAGAAAAAAACAAATAAACATATTGGGTATTTGCCAGAGCACAATCCTTTGTATAAAGATATGTTTGTAAAGGAGTATTTAAGATTTGTCGCTCAAATTCATGAAGTTGATAAAAATGAAATTGATAAAGTGATTTCTAGAACAGGTTTGACAGCCGAAGCATCAAAAAAAATACATCAACTTTCAAAGGGATATCAACAAAGAGTTGGATTGGCTGCTGCTTTAATTCACAATCCAGATGTGTTGATTTTAGATGAGCCTACCACAGGTTTAGATCCTAATCAAATTTTAGAAATAAGAGCTTTGATTAAAGAAATTGGAAAAGAAAAAACAGTATTGTTTTCCACGCATATTATGCAAGAAGTAGAGGCAGTTTGCGATAGAGTTATCATCATTAATAAAGGAAATTTAAGGGTAGATGAAAAACTATCAACTCTAAAAGCTGGTCAACAACAAATTATACAGGTTACTTTTGATTTTAAAATTGAAGAACAATTTGTGAAACAAATTTCAAATTTAGTTTCTTGGGTAAATTATCACGATAATGAATGGGAGTTAACTTTTGATACCCAAAAAGATCAACGTGCTGCCATTTTTGATTTTGCTCAAACCCAAGGATTAAAAATTTTACAAATGAATACCAAAAACAAAACTTTAGAAACTTTGTTTAAAGAAGTAACAGCGTAGATTATTTAATCAATTCTATGCTAATCGGGTATTTATATAATAACCCTCCGCTAGCATTAATAGTTGCGATAATCACAAAAATTAAAGAAAACAAACCTAGTATAATGGCTAGGGGGATTAGTATAAAAGCTCCTAAACCAAAAGTAAATAAAGTAAAAACGATTGCTCCAGCACCAATAATTAACATGGTAAGTTGAAAGTTTAATGCTGATTTTCCATGCTCATTTATAAATTGGCTTTCATCTTTTTTTAATAACCATATAATTAATGGAATTACGATTGGAAAAACGCCACTTAAAAAAGCTGATAAGTGTAAAATCATTGCTAAAACTTTTTCTGTACGAGTATCCATCATAACTTTATTTTTTTTGAATTTTATTTGTGTATCTTTTCCTTGCTGATAAATATACTATGAAACTTACTGTAAAACAATTTAACAGGTTTATTTTATACAAGCTACCATCTGCTTATTTGTGTGGTGTAAGGTTGTTAACGTTAAATGATAGTACTGCTGTGGCTAAAGTAAAATTTAAGTGGATTAATCAAAATCCATTTAAATCTATTTATTTTGCAGTCTTGGCAATGGCTGCAGAGCTATCTACAGGGACTTTAATACTAAAACAAACTCAAGAAAATAAGCATAAATTCTCTACTTTGGTTGTAGGGATGAATGCTCAGTTTTTGAAAAAAGCTGTGGGCGAAATTCGTTTTACCTGTACTGGAGGAGATGATATTAAAGAACACATACATACCGCTATAAAAACCCAAGAAGGAGTAGCCTTTACTTTAGAGAGTATTGGCGTTGATGAAAGTGGTGATGAAGTAGCTAAGTTTGAGTTTTATTGGAGTATAAAAATTAAAGCCTAGCGTCTAGTTCTTCTTTTAAAAGTAATCCATATTTACTTTCTTTAACCTCAGGAGTTAAAGCATCATATATTTGTTTTTTTAACTTTGGAGCAGCATTGTCCATTCTAGTAACGGCTATATAAGCAGCAATTACATTGCTACTATTGTTGATAGCGTAGTTGGCAGAAAATAAATATATACGTTTTAAATTATGATTGTATTTGTTGTTGATATCATCAACCTTGTCTAACTCTCCATTTTTTTGAGCTTCAAACTTTTCTTTAATAAGGTCTAGGTTTTGGAACTGAATTTCTTTGGTATAACTATCATGTTCCATTAATAAATCTTGTTGCTTAGAACCTGTGATTTTTGCTTTTGAGATAAATTTATTTAAATCAGTTTCAATATCGATAGTTCCAGGTTCCCCAAAGAATAAAATCCTTCTCGTTAAAGATTTGTCTAGCGATATTGCAAACATATCAGCTTCTTTAATGTTTTCAGAAAACGAAAAAACTTCTTGAGCATCATCAATATATACTGAGTCTAGTACTTGGCTTCCGTTTAAATCTAGCTTTTCTAAGAAAATAGTTCCTTTTTTTAAACCGGTTATTTTACCGTGTATATTAAAGTTGGCATTGTTTTGTTTAGAGCAGCTAATAAAGAATGTAGCTATAGCTATTAAAGAAATAATTTTTTTCATAATCATTGGTAAAATAAATAACCCCACTACAAAAGTAGTGGGGTTACAAATATATCTATTTGAATATTATATACAAATTCTTATTTTAAGAAGTCTGCCAATGGGCTAAAGTACATGTAAGTTAACACAACAATAATAACTACTGCAGTACTTACTTGTTTTAAATACTTCCAAGGAGTAATATCTACTTGCTCAGTGTACTCTTGTATAAAGTCAGTATCTCTAGGTCTAAGTTTACCGATAATTAACATGATTACAATGTTAAGAACAAATAAGATAGCCATTACGTGTAAGAAGTGAGGGTAAGTTCCACCAGATTCTACAACCATAGGCTTTAAAATAAATTGACTAATTGTGTATAAAACTACACCAGAAACCAATCCAACTTTAGCAGCAAGTGCAGGAACACGTTTTGTTATATATCCTACTACAATAATTGTAAAGATTGGAATAGAGTAACATCCGTTAATTTCTTGTAAATAGTTAAATAAACCTCCTTTAGCATAAATTAAGAAAGGAGCGATACAAACCCCACCAATAGCTAAAAATACACCAAAAGTTTGTCCCATTTTAACAACCTTAGCTTCAGAAGCTTCAGTGTTAATATGTGCTTTATAAATATCTAAACCAAAAATAGTTACAGATGAGTTTAATGCTCCGTTAAAAGAACTTAAGATAGCTCCAAACAATACAGCAGCAAAAAAACCAACCATTCCAGCAGGTAATACTTGTTTTACTAATAATGGGTAGGCTTGATCTTTATAAATACTGTTTCCTCCAGCAAAAAAGTCAAAAGATTCTGGATGTTGAGACATGTAAAAAGCAATGATTCCAGGTAGGACTAACATTAAAGGTCCTAATATTTTTAAGAAAGAAGCAATTAATAATCCTTTTTGACCTTCGGCTAAGTTTTTAGCACCCAAAGCTCTTTGAATAATAGCTTGGTTTGTTCCCCAATAGAACATTTGTACCAACATTAAACCTGTAAATATGGTTGCAAAAGGAACAGACGCTTCTGGACTTCCGATGGCATTAAATTTTCCTGGGAATTCTGTAATTAAATTATCTACTCCTGCTAATGCAGAACCATCTCCAATAGCCATTAATCCAAATAAAGGAATAGCCAATCCACCAATTAATAAACCAATGGCGTTAATAGAGTCAGAAACAGCAACAGCTTTTAACCCACCAAATACAGCATATATAACACCAATAAATGCAATTGAGATAACAGTAGGCCATAAAGCTAAAAAGTCATATTCTCTTTGTAAATCTAATAATTCAGCGGGGCTTAAAGTACTAGCTACATTTTCTGGAATAACTAAACCTAAAGCGGTAGGGACATCAAACATTGTGTTTACAGCCAATGCTCCAGAGTATAATACAATTGGTAATAAAACAACTACATATCCACTTAAGAACAATCCAGAAACCCAAGTTTTAGTCATTTTATCATACCTGTTTTCTAAAAATTGAGGTACTGTTGTGATTCCTCCTTTTAAGTATCTAGGTAACAAGAACATAGCGGTAAGAACCATCGCGATAGCGGCTAAAGTTTCCCAAGCCATTACAACAACTCCTTCTTCAAAAGCTGCTCCATTTAGTCCTACAATTTGCTCTGTAGACAAGTTTGTTAATAATAATGATCCTGCAATTACGGGTCCTGTTAAACTTCTACCTCCTAAAAAATATCCATCAGAAGAGTTAACATTTTTTCTTGTTGCAAGCCATGCAATAAGGGCTACTAATAGGGTAAAGCCCAAAAATGATGCTATTGATAAAATCATAGTTGAATTAGTATTAAATATAGTTAAATTAGTATTATGGTGTAACTTTTTACGGATGGCAAATTAGTAATTTTAAGGTTATATTAAAGAAATATCCCTTTTTTTTTGCTTTATTGCCTAAAAATGAACTAAAAAAGTTAATTTTCAATACTGGTAGGTATTTAAACAGAACAGGGGGTTAAATAAAGTTTTTGATGGCCTTTGCTACACCATCTCTTTTATTAGTATCCGAAACAGCATTAGAAATTAATAGCACCTCTTCTTTAGCATTTCCAACAGCCACACCAATTTTTACTGCTTCTAACATTTCAATGTCATTATAGTTGTCTCCAAAAGCAATACAATCTTCAAGAGTAAGATGTGGATATTTACAAGCTAATAATTCCTGAATACCTGTAAGTTTAGAAATATTTTTATTGGCAATTTCTATATAAGTATCTTTTGAACGATATAAATGTAGTTTATCACCATGAAGTTTTCCTAATTCAGAATACACATAATCCATGTGTTCTTTATCTCCCATACACATTACTTTGTGTGCTCCTTTTTCTTCGCTAATCCATAAATTGATAACATCTTTTGTAGATTTTACAATAGGAGTAACCTTGGTATTTTGTTCTTCTCTTTTTGCCCAAAAATCCATAGAGGGAACATACCAATCATCATGATTGTATAAACTGATATGAAATTTACCTTCTTTATTTAAGTCTGCAATATCTTCTAAAATAGTTGGAGCAATAGAAATGTCATCAACTACTTCACCATCAACCAATACCAAACCACCATTGTAGCAAATTAAAGGTAGATTTTCAATATTTAAATCTTTTTGAATATGCGTCATAGCCGAAGGCATACGAGAGGAGATTAAAATAAAAGGAACATTTTGCTCGGTAATTCTAGCAACTTGTTCTTTTAACATTTCAGAAACTTCGCGCTCTGAGTTTAATAAAGTTCCGTCAATGTCAGTAAATGCTATTTTGATGTCCATAATGATTAGATTTGAGATTAGACAAAAATAACTTTTTGATGGAATAATTAGGGGAGAAAATCAAAATAAAGAAGGGAAATATGATATAAAGAAACAGCCTTTATCAAAAAAATGATAAAGGCTGTTAAATTTGGATGTGGTTTTAATCAAAAAAAATTATTTGATTAGTTCATAACTACGTTTGATGAATTTGGTTAACTCTTCACCATGTAAAAGGTTTTGAGATAATTTAGCCAAATCAAAAGCTTGAGAAATTAAAGCTTTTTGTTTGTCTTCATCGGCAGCTAAAATATCAGAAACCAATTCGTTGTTTGTATTTACTACCAAGTTGTACATTTCTGGCATGTTTTCCATTCCAAACATTCCACCACCTCCAGTAGCGCTCATTTCTTTCATTCTACGCATAAATTCTGGAACGGTAATTATAAATGGAGAAGCGTTAGAATCCATAGCTTCTAACTGCACAGTATAGTTTTCTTTAGGTACAGCAGCTTCAATAATTGGCTTTAACTTGTCTTTTTCTTCATCAGATAATTTAGAAATTACGTTGTCGTCTTTCTTAATTAAATTATCAACATGGTCAGCATCTACACGTACAAAAGTTACGTTCTCGTTAGTTTGCTCTAATTTTTGAATTAAGTGAGAAACAATTGGAGAGTCTAGTAATAATACTTTGTATCCTTTGTCGTTAGCAGATTGAATAAAGCTGTGTTGTGCTTGTTTGTTAGCTGCGTACAATACTACTAATTTACCATCTTTGTCAGTCTGAGCATCTTTAAATTGCTCTTTGATTTCCTCTATAGTTAAATAACCACCATCTGTTGTTGGGTATAAGGCAAATTTGTTAGCTTTTTCAAAGAATTTTTCGTCAGATAACATTCCGTACTCAATAATAACTTTGATGTCATCCCAGTAACCTTCAAAAGCTTCTCTATCTTTTTTGTAGATAGAACTTAATTTGTCTGCAATTTTTTTAGTGATGTATCCAGAAATCTTTTTAACAGCACCATCGGCTTGTAGGTAAGAACGAGATACGTTTAATGGAATATCTGGAGAATCAATAACACCTTTTAACATTTGTAAGAAATCAGGAACAATTCCTTCTACATTATCTGTAACAAATACTTGGTTTTGGTATAATTGAATTCTATCCTTTTGCATATCCATGTTTTTAGACAACTTAGGAAAGTATAAAATACCTGTTAAGTTAAATGGATAGTCTACGTTTAAGTGAATGTTAAACAATGGCTCTTCAAATTGCATTGGATACAATTCACGATAGAAGTTTTTATAATCATCACCTTCTAAATCTGATGGCTTTTTAGTCCATGCAGGATTTGTGTTGTTGATGATGTTATCTACATCAATTTGTTTGTGAGGTTCTTTTTCTTCGGTACCGTCTTCTTTTTTAACAACTTTTGGCTCAAAGTTAGGGTCGTTTACCTTTTTAGTACCAAATTTAATTGGCACTTGGTTAAAGCGGTTGTATTTAGTAAGTAATCCAGAGATTTTAGATTCTTCTAAAAAGTCTAAAGAATCTTCTGCAATATGTAAAATAATTTCAGTTCCTCTTTCTGATTTTTCTACTTGTTCTAGTTCGTAGTTTGGAGAACCATCACAAGACCATTTTACAGCAGGAGCATCTTTGTAAGATTTTGTAATTAATTCTACTTTTTCTGCAACCATAAATGCAGAGTAGAATCCTAATCCAAAGTGACCAATAATTCCTGAGTCTTCTACTTTGTCTTTGTATTTTTCAATAAATTCTTCAGCTCCAGAAAAGGCAATTTGGTTGATGTATTTTTCAACCTCATCTTCTGTCATCCCTAAACCTTGATCGATAATATGAAGTTTTTTACCTTCTTTATCAATTTTCACTTCTAATTTAGCATCCCCTAATTCAACACCTTCTGCTTCTCCAATAGTAATTAAGTGTTGTAATTTTAAAGTAGCGTCTGTTCCGTTAGAAATTAACTCACGTAAAAAGATTTCGTGGTCAGAGTATAAGAACTTTTTAATTAATGGAAAGATGTTTTCTACCGATACATTAATGTTTCCTTTAGCCATAATAATATATTTATGTTAATTGTTTAAAATCTGTGCTAAGCTTTAAACAAATAGAATACCAAAAGAATAATAATGACAGGTTGTCAGTGGTTAAAACATATCGCCACCTGAATCTCCTTCGTGATCTTGTTGATTTCTTCGGCTTTCTTTTTCCTTAGGTTTTATACCAAAGTTGTATACAAATCCTAAAGTTACTTTACGACTTTCCCATTTAAATTGTCCATCTTGATCAAATGGAGCATCAGAACTAAACTTTACTCCAAAGGTGTTAAAGATGTCTGATAGTCCTAAAGAAAGTGTTCCTTTGTCTTTTAATACTTTGTAACTAGCACCTGTATTTACCATGTACATTGGTTTTCTGGTTCTTTGTAAACTTTCGCTAGCTCCTCTGTACATAGTAGATAATTGAAAAGTTAATTTATCGGTTGCGGTAAAGGTGTTACTCGCTCTAAAATTAAAACGATTGTTGGTTACACTTCTGTTTTCATTTGCTACAAATCCTTTAATTTTTCTAGTATAAAAATCTGTACTAGCATTTAAACGCCACCAATTTTGTATGCGTAAATAAGCGGCTAATTCAAACCCGTAACTATTGGTATCATCAAAATTGTCATATGATAAAATAGCTCTATCAGGTTGGGTAGGATCTACAGATACCGTTCTGCTAATATTATCTTTGGTGTTTCTAAAAAACGCTGTGGCAGAAACATTTCCGATACCAACTTCACGATTATATCTTACTTCTAAAGAATTGGTGAATTCTTGTTTTAAATCTGGGTTTCCTCTAGAAACCACCAAAGGAGTTCCCCAAGAACGAATAGGAGTAACTTGTTTGATAGAGGGTCTATCTACCCTACGAGAATAACTCAACTGAATTTGATTGTCATCATTTAACTCGTATGTTGCAAAAAATGATGGATATAAAGAATTAACTTTTTGGTTAATGCTGCTATTTTGATTGTCTACATCTGTGTGAAAATCTCCATTAATATTATATGATTCTGCTCTTAATCCTGCTTGAATTCCTAAAGCATTAAACTGTTGTTTATAGTTAAAGTATGCAGAATATATTTTTCTAGTATAAGTAAAATTTGATAAATCTCTTGATACAGTATTACTATTGCTGTCTAAAACTTCTTGGGTAGAAAAGTTTTGATTATCAGTATTTTCTTCTCTAAGTTCCAAACCAGCTTCAATATAACTGTCTTTAGCAAAAGGTTTGGTGTAGTCTAAGTTGATTAACGTTAAATCATTATTGTTAGAGATATCTTCGGTGTAATTACTGCTTTTATCATTTGGAGAAATATTGTTTGCCCAATTACTGTTTTCTGGTTGTGTACGTTTGCTGTACATGGTTTCAATACTTAACATATGGTCTTTATCTTCTCCAAATTGTTGGTAAATACCAACGTTATATGTTTGATTTTTTGGTTTTCTTGTAAAAGTAAATTGATTGTCACTCAGTATTGGTGAGTTTTGAGTATCCGATATTTTGGTGTTGTTTTGATAATCTAAATCAACAAAACTTTGTGAGGTAGAAATTCCAAAACTAGTTTTTTTAGTGATGTCTATATCGGCACCAATTTTAAAAAGCTGATTTAAAAAATCATCATTTCCGTCAATGTCTTGATAATTTGTACTTGGGCTTCTTCGCTCTAAACTTCCAAAAGTATTTTTCTTTCCGCCGTTAACATTATAGTTTCCGTAGAAATTTACATGTTTGGTTTTATAATTTAGATTAACACCTCCTGTTTGAGTAAAGTTTCTTCCGTATTGACTGGTAGATGAAACACTACCATTAATACCTAATCGAGAATTTTTTATCAATTCTATATTGATGATACCACTATTTCCTTCTGGATTGTATTTGGCGGATGGATTGGTAATTAACTCAATATTTTTAATAGTACTAGAGGGAATTTGTTGTAATAATTGATCTGTTGGAATATTGGTGGGTTTTCCGTCAATTAAGACTCTAACATTGGTGTTACCTCGTAAAGAAAGCTCTCCTGTTTGCTGATCTACAGAAACAGATTGTACATTGTTTAATACATCTGCAGCAGCAGCCCCTACGGAGGTTAAATCTTTTCCAACATTAATGACAAGTCTGTCAATTTTTTGAGTAACAGTAGAAGTTTCCGCTCTAATCACGACTGTATTTAAAGCTTCTACATTTTCGTTTATCAATATTTTTTTAAGGTCAACAAAAGAACTTCCGTTAAAGTTAATAGTTCTGTTGATGGTTTTATAACCAATAGCTTCAATGGTTAATATATATTGCTTGTTACTAAGATTCTGTATACTAAAAGCTCCTAACTCATCAGATAAATTGGTTTTAATTTCATTACCACTTTTAGCGTACACGGTAACATAAGGAACAGGTTCATTGGTGTTTTTGTTAATAATGATTCCTGAAATGTAGTTTTTTCCTGTTTGTGAAAATGCAATTTGTGTAAATAGGGTAAGTAGTAATAAAATTTTATTCATGTCGAAGATTTCTCGCAGTTGATAAGTATAGACCTGAGAAATTGGTAAAGGTTTAATTTCTTCTTCTATATTTTACAAAACTGTAGTCGTAAATATTCTTTTCATCTGACTTAAACTCTTCTCTTTTTGTTTCTTCCCAAATATTAGGATTGATATTAGGAAAGAATACATCAGCATCAAAAGAATTATGGACTTCGCAAATATCTAGTTCGTCTACTATGTCGATTGCTTTTTCATAAATTTTAGCTCCACCAATAACAAAGGCATTATCATCTTGTTTGGCAATTTCAATAGCGCTTTCTAATGAGTGAGTTGTAATGCAACCATCAACCTTATAATCTTTATTTCGGCTAATAACAATAGTGGTTCTGTTTGGTAAAGGTTTACCAATAGACTCATATGTTTTACGTCCCATAATAATATGGTGACCAGTAGTTATTTGTTTAAATCTTTTTAAATCGGCAGGTAAATGCCAAATTAAGTCGTTGTCTTTTCCTAACTCGTTGTTGTCTCCTATGGCAGCAATTAGTGTAATCATATACTTTTTTTAATCGGCTGCAATATAATATGATTTTACGATTTATAATTAGGAATATTAAAAACCTACACGGTAAATTTTTTCTTGTTCTTTTTTTAGGATTAAAAGATTGATGTAGCTTTTAACATTTTCTATTAAACCTTTACCGTTGTCTTTTTCGTATAAAAAGTATTTTTTAAATCCTTCATTATTCCTTACCAAATTAGTAATGGTATTTGGAAAGGTGTAACCAAAGTAATAAGGTTCTCCGTTAATTTTTGCTGGGCTTTCTGCTTTAGGAAGTGTTTTAAGATTTTTATAATAATCTTCCATCAATTCCTTGTTTTGAGATTCAATTTTAGCAGCTATTACTTTACCGTTTTTATCAATAATAAATTTAGGCAGTACTTGGTGTTTGTAGTCAATATCATCATTAGTAACCAATGAAAGGTCTATTTTATTATACATATAGTTTGATATGTATATGTAATTACAATTATTAAGCCCTTGATAAGTAGTTTCGTTTTTACATATTTCAAAAACAGGAGGAGTGTATCCAATTACTTTTTCACTGCATTTTACAATAGGTTCTCCTTTGTAGTCTTCTTGAATTACAACCAAAGTGTATTTGTATCGAGAGTCGTATTCTGGAAACTCAAATAAGTTAAAATCAAGTTTTTTAAAAGCTTTTTTTAATTGCTTATCAAGTTTTTTACTAGAGGTATTGGTGTCTATATATGTGATTTGTTTCCATTCGTTAATAGAAAACTCAATGTAGATTTTTCTTCTCCATTCTTTAAACTGTACACTTTTTAAGGCTCTGGTAGAGATGTGTTTTCTAAAGTGCTTTGTAAAAGGATTGTCATAACTGGTATGTCCTTCTACTTTATCAACGATTTTTTTATCAATTTCAATAAACTTTTGAATGCTATCGTTTATCAATAAAGGTTGTATTTTATGTTCTTTAATGGGAACAGTATCTACTATATGTTTTTTGCTTTTACACGCAATACATAATAATAGTAATACAGATAGCTGAACAAGTTTCATTTGTCGATGTTTATACAGATACTTTTCCTTTAATTAATGGATGTGGATCATAATCTACTAAAGTGAAATCCTCATAGGTAAAATCAAAAATATTTTTAATTTCTGGATTTAAAATCATTTTAGGTAAAGGTTTAGGATCCCTACTTAATTGTAACGCTATTTGTTCAAAATGATTGTTGTAAATATGAGCATCACCAAAAGTGTGAATAAATTCTCCAGGTTCTAAACCAACCACTTGTGCAATCATTAAAACTAATAATGCGTATGATGCAATGTTAAAAGGAACGCCTAAAAACACATCGGCACTACGTTGATATAATTGACAAGACAATTTACCCTCGGCAACATAAAACTGAAAGAAAGCATGGCAAGGAGGTAAGGCAGCTTTGTTATTGGCAACGTTTTCTGCAAAAGAAATACTTGTGTCTGGCAATACACTTGGGTTCCATGCAGAAACAATCATTCTTCTGCTGTTAGGATTGGTTTTTAAGGTTTCAATTAACTCAGATATTTGATCAATTTCTTCGCTATTCCAATTACGCCATTGATGTCCGTATACAGGTCCTAAATCTCCATTTTCATCTGCCCAAGCATCCCATATTTTTACATTGTGTTCTTTTAAGTATCCAATATTGGTTTCTCCTTTTAAGAACCAAAGCAACTCGTGAATGATGGATTTTAAGTGTAGTTTTTTTGTAGTTACCATTGGAAAACCTTCAGATAAATCAAAACGCATTTGGTAACCAAAAACACTCTTAGTTCCGGTTCCAGTACGGTCTCCTTTTTGTACTCCGTTTTCTTGAATGTGCTTGATTAAATCTAAGTATTGTTTCATGGTAAAATATAATAAGATGAGTGTAAAATTATAAAAAAAGTCGATACGTTTATGGAGTATCGACTTTTAATATTTTATGTAAATACGATTAACAGTTATCTTCTGTTTAGTTCGTCTCTAATTTTTGCTGCAGTTTCATAGTCTTCTTTTTCTATGGCAGTATTTAGTTTCTTTTCTAATTCTTGAGTAGAAATATTTTGATATGCTTGTTTTAAATCTTCTGGTTTAGAACTGTTAAGCAAATCAGTAATCTCATCCTCTTCTTCCTCAATTCGATTTTCTTCCTCTGGTGCATCAGAAAAATCTTCTTGTTTAAGAATAATACCAGCTTTGTCTAATATGTTTTGGTAAGTATAAATAGGTGTGTTAAAACGAATAGCCAATGCAATTGCATCAGAAGTTCTGGCATCAAAAACTTTTTCTTCATCGTTTTGAATACAAATCATACTAGAGAAAAAGACACCATCGACTAATTTGTGAATGATAACTTCTTTTACACGAATGTTATAAGACTCTGCAAATGTTTTAAATAAATCGTGAGTTAAAGGTCTTGGTGGCGTTATTTCGCTTTCTAAAGCAATGGCAATAGATTGAGCCTCAAAAGCCCCAATAACAATTGGAAGGGTTCTTTCTCCGTCTACCTCGCTTAATACTAGGGCATATGCACCAGTTTGTGTTTGGCTATAGGATATTCCTCTTATGTCTAACTGAACTAAACTCATTCTTTATCTTTAACAATTATGCGTTTTCTGCTTTAAACGCTTTTAATTTTTCAATCAATTGTGGAACAACTTCAAAAGCATCACCTACAATTCCGTAATCAGCTGCTTTAAAGAAAGGAGCTTCAGGGTCTGTGTTGATGACTACTTTGGTTTTAGAGGCATTTACTCCTGCCAAATGTTGAATAGCACCAGAAATAGCAACAGCAATATATAAATTAGCGGCTACTGGTTTTCCTGTTTGTCCTACATGTTCTCCGTGTGGTCTCCATCCCATGTCAGAAACTGGTTTAGAACAAGCGGTAGCGGCACCTAAAACTTCTGCTAAATCTTCAATCATTTTAAAGTTTTCTGCGGCTTTTAAACCTCTACCTCCAGATACAACAATATCAGCATCAGCAATGGCAATTTTTCCAGAAGCTTTTTCTACAGATTCTGATTTGATGCTTGAAGTTAACAAAGCAGGAGAGAATTCTTCAATCTCTGCAGTTGTAGGGTTCTCCTTAATTCCAAAAGAATTTTTTGCTAAACCAATAACTTTACTATCTGCAGTAATTACGGTGTTGCTAAATGCCTTGTTAGAAAAAACTTTACGTTTTATAGTAAAAGGACTTGTGTTGCTTGGAACTTCTACTGCGTTAGAAACGTATCCAGCGTTAAACCTTGCGGCAACTAATGGAGCAAGATATTTTCCATCAGTATTGCTGCTAACAATAATAATGTTGGTATTGCTTGTAAATGCAGCTTCTATAATAATTCCTGCGTATATTTTTGCGTTAAAAACATTAAGGTCACTATTGTTAACATTTAATATTTTATTGGCACCATAATTTTGTAACTCTTCGGGTTGAGTTGCGTTTACAGTAACTACTGTTAATTCAGTGTCTAATTGATTGGCTACTGCTTTTCCGTAAGAAACTACCTCTAAAGCAGTTTTCTTAAATTTTCCTTCGCTACTATCAGCGTATACTAATACAGACATGTTTGTATGTTTTTAGTTACCTATATATTATAAGGCACAAGGTTTTTAAATTAAATTACTTTTGCTTCGTTGTGAAGTAAATTGATCAACTCGTCTAAGTTGTTTGCGTCAACCATTTTACAAGCACTTTTTTCTGCACTTTTCTCAAAGTTTTGAATTTGAGTTGTTGAAGTACTTTCTAGCGGAGCTACAACAGTTAAAGGTTTTTTACGAGCCATCATAATTCCTCTCATGTTAGGAATTTTAAGGTCTTTTTCCTCTACCAATCCTTTTTGTCCAGCAATAATAATTGGTAACGAAGCGCTTAATTTTTCTACACCACCATCAATTTCTCTTGATGCATTAACATTGTTGTTCTCGATTTCTAAACCAATACAACCATTAATGTAATCAATATCTAAGAAAGAGGCAAGTAATCCAGGAACCATTCCTCCATTGTAATCAATAGATTCTTTACCTGTTAAAATTAAATCATACCCTCCTGATTTAAAGATTTCTGCAATCTGTTGAGCAACAAAAAAACCATCTGTAGGAGTAGCATCTATTCTTATAGCTTCATCAGCTCCAATAGCCAATGCTTTTCTTAGTGTTGGTTCACTACCTGCATCACCAACATTTACAACAGTAACCGATGCTCCTTGTTTTTCTTGAAACCAGATAGCCCTAGTTAAAGCAAACTCATCGTAAGGATTTATAACAAATTGTACCCCATTTGTATCAAATTTTGTCGAATCATCGGTAAAATTGATTTTAGAAGTAGTGTCTGGGACGTGACTTATACAAACTAATATTTTCATACTGAGAAGTTTATCTATTTATATGTGTTTCAAAATAAGTAAAAGCTAATGTAAATTAAATTTTGTAAATATTTTGGTTTAATATTAGAAAATATGGGAGTGTTTTTGTTATTTTTGTGAACGTTTAAATAAAATAGAGTACATGAAAACTATACAATTTAGAGAGGCAATTTGTGAAGCGATGAGCGAAGAAATGCGTTTAGATGAAAGCGTTTATTTGATTGGTGAAGAGGTTGCTGAATATAATGGAGCTTATAAAGCTTCAAAAGGGATGTTAGACGAGTTTGGAGAAAAACGTGTTATTGATGCACCAATTGCTGAATTAGGTTTTGGTGGTATTGCCGTAGGTTCTACTATGACAGGTAACAGACCAATTGTAGAGTATATGACCTTTAACTTTGCTTTGGTTGGTATTGATCAAATCATTAACAACGCAGCAAAAATCAGACAAATGTCTGGTGGTCAATTTCCTTGTCCAATCGTATTTAGAGGGCCAACTGCATCTGCAGGGCAATTAGGAGCTACTCACTCACAAGCTTTTGAAAACTGGTTTGCAAACACACCAGGATTAAAAGTTGTAGTACCATCTAACCCATATGACGCAAAAGGATTGTTAAAAGCATCTATTAGAGATAACGATCCAGTTATTTTTATGGAGTCTGAGCAAATGTATGGTGATAAAGGTGAAGTGCCAGAGGGAGAATACATTATTCCTTTAGGAGTTGCTGATATCAAAAGAAAAGGTACAGATGTAACTGTGGTTTCTTTCGGAAAAATTATTAAAGAGGCTTATAAAGCTGCTGAAATTTTAGAAAAAGAAGGAATTTCTATAGAGATTATCGACTTACGTACAGTTCGTCCTATGGATACTAAAGCTATTATAGAGTCTGTTAAGAAAACTAATCGTTTGGTAATTTTAGAAGAAGCTTGGCCATTTGGTTCAGTTGCTACTGAAATTGCATACAGAGTACAAGAACAAGCATTTGATTATTTAGATGCTCCAATTCAAAGAATCAACACTGCAGATACACCAGCAGCATATTCTCCAGTTTTAATGGAAGAGTGGTTGCCAAATGCACAAGACGTTATTGATGCTGTAAAAGCAACTTTATACGTAAAGTAATTTCTGCGTAACAACATATCTTATTCTAAATTCCTTTCTTACTTTTGAGAAAGGAATTTTTTTTACCTCTATGACATTAAAAAAACTTTTAAATATCAGTGTTTTGCTGACCGCTTTTTTAGCATTTAGTCAATCTAAAGTTAAAGGTGTTGTAGTAGATGTTGATGGAAATCCCTTAGCTTTTGCAAGCGTAATATTTAAGAATTCTACAGAAGGAACTGTTTCTGATGAAGATGGTGTTTTTTATCTGTCATCGCCTAATACACATAAAGAACTTCAGGTAAGTTATGTTGGTTTTGATAAGTTAACTGTTGGCATAGAAAAACAAAATCAATACTTTAAAATAGTTTTAAAAGAAAGTTCTAATCAACTACAAACAGTTACCATTGTTGCAGGTAGAATTCCTAAAAAAGGGAACCCGGCAATTGCGTTGTTAGAAAAAGTTTGGGCAAGGAAGAAAAGTAATGGTCTTAAAATGTTCCCAAATTATGAGTATGAGAAATATGAGAAAATCCAGTTTGATTTAAACAATATAGATTCTTCCTTTACAGAGCAAAAGATTTTTAAGGGAATGGAATTTGTTTTTGATCAAATAGATACGTCCAGGGTTTCTGGAAAAAACTTTTTACCTGTTTATATAAACGAGTCTGTTTATAAGGTATATGGTAAAAACAAAGAGAATAATGAAGTTGTTAGAGAAGACTTAGTAGCCAACAAAAATTCTGGAATTGGAGCTGGTGAAGGGGTAACGACTTATATTAAAGATTTGTATGTGGATTATAATATTTACGATGACTATATTCGTTTGTTTGGGAAAAGTTTTACCAGTCCTGTAGGAAAGTCTGGAGTAAACACTTATAATTATGTTTTGGCAGATAGCGCTAATATTTCTGGTAAATGGTGTTACAATATTATTTACTATCCTATTCGTAAAAATGAACTGACTTTTAAAGGTGATATGTGGATTGCAGATACTGTTTTTGCTGTAAAAGACATTAATATGCAAGTTTCTAAAAGTGCAAATTTAAACTGGATTAAAGAAGTCTTTTTGGAGCGTGATTATAAGGTAGAAAATGATTCTGTAATACTTCCTGAAAAAGATTACATGATGGCGGATTTTAGTTTGCGCAAGAAAAAATCCTCTATGGGTGTTTTTGGAAAACGAACAACCTATTTTGATTCCTATAGTTTTAACAACCCTAAAAAAGAAGATTTTTACAAGAAAAAGTCTGATGTATTTGCCGATAGTATTTATAATGCCACAGAAACATATTGGAAAACCCATAGGCAAGAAACATTGGATAAAAATGAACAAGGTATTTATACCATGTTAGATACTTTAAAAACAGTTCCAAAGTTTAAAAAGATATACAATTTGGGAGTTATTTTGGCCACTGGTTATGTGGAGTTTCCAAATTTTGATTACGGTCCAGTATTTTCCACTTTTGATTACAATGATGTAGAAGGTGTTAGAATTAGAGTTGGAGGTAGAACTTACTTTGGGATAAATGATATGTGGAGAATTCAAGGATATACAGCTTATGGATTTAAAGATCGTAGAGTAAAGTATGGATTGTCCTATAAATACATGTTTGATAAGCAAAAAAGATTGATTTTTGGAATAGGCCATAGAGATGATGTAGAGCAAACAGGAGCTGGGTTAACTACAAGTAACGATGTGCTAGGGAGAAGTTTTGCAACTTCTGGATTGTTTTCTAGCGGAGCTTCAAACTTGTTAACAGACGTGCAATTGACTAATGTTTTTTTTAGTGCAGAACCTGTTGATAATATCAATTTTGAATTGAATTTTGTTCAAAGAAATTTAAAATCAGCCTCTCCAGCTTTTAGTTTGTCGTATATAGATGATAATGGAAATATCCAAAATAAAACACAACAAACAGAATTAGGTTTTGCAATAAAATATACTCCTAGAAGAAAAGTTTTTGGAAACGGAGTAGAACGTAAAAATGTAAATGATAATTTTCCTGTTTTTTATTTAAGTTATGCCAATGGTTTTGGAGCTTTATTTAACAGTGAATTTAATTATCAAAAATTACAAATGTATTATAAACAGCCCTTTTATATTGGGGCTATTGGTAGAACTACCACAACTTTAGAGGTTGGTAAAACTTTTGGAGAAGCTTCTTTAGCACTTTTAAATATTGTGCCAGGGAATCAGTCTTTTTTTAATATCCAAAATACTTTTGGATTGTTAAATTATTATGAGTTTGTAACAGATACTTATGCATCACTTCATTTTGAACATAATTTTAATGGTCGAGTTTTTGGTAAAATTCCTTTTTTAAGAAAGTTAAATCTTCGTGAAATTGTTGGAATAAAAGGAGCTTATGGAACCATTTCACAATCAAATATCAATAGAAACTTACCTGCATTTCAATCTTTACCTTTTTTAAATCTTGAAGCAAAAACGATTGCCCCAAGTAAAATTTATTATGAATACAATGTTGGAATTGATAATATATTAAAGGTTTTTAGATTGGATTTTTATTGGAGAGGGAATTATTTACACCATCCTAATGCTAATAAATTTGGGGTTAAAGGTTCTTTTGGATTTACTTTTTAATATTGAAGTTTTTTTTATTTGTACTTTTGTGCCTTGAAAAATTAAACTTACTTAACTTAATTATATATGGCATTAAAAATTTTTGGACATAGGTCACCAGATACAGATGCAACTGCATCAGCAATTGTATGGGCTTGGTATTTAAATCAACAAGGAGTAGAGGCTAAACCTTACGTGTTAGGAACTCCAAATACAGAAGCACTTTTCGTGTTAAAGCACTGGGGTTTTGAAGTACCAGAGTTATTAACATCTGTGTCTAAAAATGATGAGGTTATTATTGTAGATACTAATAATCCGGAGGAGTTGTTTGAAAACATTAATGAAACTAAAATTCACCAAATTATAGATCATCATAAATTGGTTGGAGGAATACAAACAGCTGAGCCAATTGATATTACTATTAAGCCTTTAGCTTCTACAGCATCTGTAATGTATCTAATTTTAGGGTCTGAAGAAGTAGAAGATTTGCCGAATGAAATTGCTGGTTTAATGTTGTCTTGTATTATTTCTGATACTTTAGAATTCCGTAGTCCTACAACTACCGAAGATGATAAAATGATGGCTGAGCATTTGGCTTTTAAGTTAGGATTAGATATCAATGAGTATGCAACAAAAATGTTTGAAGCAAAGTCTGATATTTCTGCTTTTTCTGATGAAGAGTTAATTAAAATGGATAGTAAAAAATATGAAGCAAGTGGAAATAAATACAGAGTATCTGTATTAGAAACCACAAGTCCGAATATTGTTTTAGAAAGAAAAGACACTATTTTGTTAGCAATGGAAGCTATAAAGGTGAAAGAAGAATTAGATGAGGTACTATTATTTGTTGTTGATATTTTAAAAGAAGAATCAACATTGTTTGTGCCAAATGATGTGGTAAAACAAGTAGCAGAATCTAAGTTCAACGCAACAGTAACAAGTGATTTAGTTGTACTACCTGGTGTAGTATCTCGTAAAAAACAAATAATTCCAGTGTTGTAATAGGTAACAATCTTAAATAAAAAAGTCCAGCTAGTTTATAGTTGGACTTTTTTATTTGATGTTGTTTTATAGTTGTAAAGTTTTGATTTTAAAACAAACCATGCACCTGTGCATCAATTCGGTCAATAATTTGTCCTAAATCTTCTGGGTTCGTTACATAATCAAGATTATCGATATCAATAATTAACTTTTTTCCTTTGTCATAAGAAGTAATCCAAGCTTCGTATCTTTCATTTAACCTACTTAAATAATCAATGTTGATAGAGCTTTCGTATTCACGTCCTCTTTTGTGAATTTGTCCTACCAAAGTTTTGATGTCAGCTCTTAAATAAACCAATAAATCTGGAGGAGTAACCAAGTTTTCCATCAATTCAAATAATTGGCTATAGTTGTTAAAATCTCTATTGGTTAGTAAGCCCATAGCATGTAAGTTAGGAGCAAAAATTTTGGCGTCTTCGTAAATGGTTCTGTCTTGAATAATGTTTTTACCGCTTTTTTGAATTTTTAGAATTTGTTCAAAACGAGTGTTTAAGAAATAAACTTGTAGGTTAAAAGACCAACGTTCCATTTCGTTGTAAAAATCATCTAAATATGGATTGTCTTCAACACTTTCAAAATGCGCATCCCACTTATAGTGTTTTGCTAAAAGTTCTGTTAAGGTAGTTTTACCTGCTCCAATATTACCGGCAATTGCTATGTGCATAAGACTATGTGTTTAAACGCTAAAAATAGTTAATTTTTAGGAATAGGAAGAGCGTAGATGTTGTTCTCCTTAAAAAAATAGAGTTTATTGTTAATTACCTCAAATGATTCAATATTACTAGGTGTAGATAGTGTTTCATTATTTTTATGATATAATTTTCTCTCTTTGATATAATAAGTCTTGATGAGCGATTTTGGCAAAATGATATTTTCGGTATTAAAAACGTCTTCTTTTCTGGCTAGGAAGTTATATTTTGTGAGTTGATTTTTAGAATCAAGCACTAACGCTTGGTTTAAGTTTCCTTTTAACTCAACAATGTTTTCTTTTATAGGGATAGAGCTAATTTCTGTTTTTTGTGTTTTAAAATTGTAGAGTTTAATCATCATGTTGATGTTGTCATACAGCCAGATTTTATCTTTACTAGCATTGGAAATTAATTCTGTGCCAATAGGAACCTCAAATTGAGTAATAAAACTTAGTTGATTGTCTAATAAAATTACCTTATTAAAAAACTTATAGAGTAATAATATTTGTAATGGGTTACTGATGTCAACTACGTCTGGAATTCCGTATTCTACGTTTTTGTAATCGTTTTTTAAACCGCTTTTATGAAGTGCATCGTTTTGTAAATAATAACAATTTTCATAGATGTCTACACCTACAAATTTAGTTGCATTTTTAATGATTGCTTCTTGACAAAAGCAGTTTAAACAACAAAAGAATAGAAAAATCCAAAGTTTCATATTCAAATATAAACTAATAAATTTTAGGTTTTTCATTTGGGTTGTATTCAACCCCCATTAAATTACCATATCTGTGATAATTGTGAGAATAACTTTGTTCAATTAAATAATTCAAAAGTTCAATACGCCCACTATTTCTAGGTTCATAATTGTAGACGTGAATCGCATTTTGATGACATCTAATTAAAAAATGGTCAGACAAAACACCTAAGGCTCTTACACAGGTAAAATCTTTAGGGTGATGTTTTAAGGCATTACCACAAGTGTCTTTAATCAACGGAATATTTAAAAATTCAGCAATGTACTCTACCTTTTCTATATGTCTTTGAGGGGTGTGTACATCATATAATAGGAGTATTTCTTTATAGGTAGTGTAACTACAAATATTGTATTGCCCACGTAAGTTTACATAGTCTATTTTTTTGCTAAATAATTCATCATACCATTTTTGATAATCTTCTTTCCAATCTGTGGTTTTAGATTTAATATTGGTAAACTGTAAAACATAATTAATTCCACCCGCTTTCATTCCAAATCCAAAACAAGAAGCTTTAATTCCTCCAAAAGGTTGTCTTTGTACAATAGCTCCAGTGGTAGATCGGTTAACATATTTGTTTCCGGCTTCTATATGATTGTTCCAATATTCAATTTCATTATCATCTAAAGATTCAATTCCTGCAGTTAAACCATAATCAACATTGTTGGCTATTTCCACAGCATGTTTTAAATCATTGGCTTTCATTACCGATAAAATAGGGCCAAATAATTCATTTTGATAAGGATAGTCATCAGTAGTAACATCCCAAATAATTCCTGGTGTTAACATGTGGTTTCCATTTAACCTAGGTTTTACCAACCATTGGTTGTCTGATGTATTTTGGATTACATGTTTTATTTTTTCAGAAATAGGTACGGCTAAGGGACCAACTTCTGTAGAAAAATCCCAAGGATTTCCAAAAACTTTACTTAGAGCAGCATCTTTTAATAAAGTTTTAAATTCTTGATCATTAAAAACATCTTCGGTTAAAATTAATAAAGAGGTAGCAGAACATTTTTGACCAGCATTACCAAATGCAGATTGAACAATGTTGATACAAGCTTGTTCTTTGTCTGCTAAACTGGTTACAATAGTACTGTTTTTTCCTCCAGTTTCTGCGTATAAATTTAATTGAGGATTTCTTTCTAATAAGAAATGAGCTGTTTCGGTTCCTCCAGTTAAAATAACAGCATCAAAAATATTTCCTGTGCTTAAAAAATCATCTAAAATACTTTCTTCACAAGGTAAAAAGTAAAGAGCATCTTTAGGAATACCAGCCTCCCATAAACATTTACAGGTTAAGTAGGCACATGCAGAAGCGTTTGTTGAGGGTTTTAAAATCACTTTTTTTCCTGCTGCTAATGATGCTAAAGCCCCACCAATAGGAATGGCTATAGGAAAGTTCCATGGAGATAATACTAGGTTAATTCCTTCGTCATCACTTGTAAACTCTTTGGCTATTTCTAAACTACTTTCTGCATAAAAATTGGCAAAGTCTATTGCTTCTGATACCTCTACATCTACTTCTTTTACTGTTTTTCCTAATTCTGCTACGGCAACTCCAATTAAATCAGCTCTGTTTTTTTCAATTTCTACAGCAGCTTTTTTTAGTAGATGTACTCTTTGTTCTACCGTAAAACTTTGCCATTCTGTTCTGTTTTCAATAGCTTTTTGATAATCTTCTTTTAAAGACATTTCGTAATCCCAAGGAGGAGTACCAGACCAGTTACTAACTTTTACGGTATATCTTTCGTGTTGGTCTAAGTCACCTATTACTGGAATAGTTGTTCCAATAATGTTTTCGGGAGTTTTCCAATCGGTTTTAATTTTTTGAGCCCATGCAATGTTTTGAGGTAAATTCCAATCCGTATTTGGTACGTTTTGAAATCCTTCCATCAATGTAGGGTTCTCATTATTTCTGTCTTGTTTTCTGTTAGGATTGGTGTTTAAGTTTTCCATTAAAGAAATAGATTTTAAGAATTCTTCTTTTAAACTATCCCATTTTGGAGAACCTACTTTTAAGTCATAACCTTCTTTTAAAAAATTTCCTTCTTGTGTCCCTTCATCTAGTCGTCTAACCAAATAAGCAATGGCTGCACTGTATTGATTTTCTTTAACAGTAGGAGTGTAGAGTAATAGACTTACTTTTTCTGCTAATAGATTATCTACTGTTTGGTTGGCCATTCCTTCTAACATTTCAAAATCAACACAATCTTCTAGTTGATTTTGTTTTACCAATTGTAAAGCAAAAGAAATGTCAAAAATATTGTGTGATGCCACACCAACGTTTACTACTCTTGCCGATTGTGCTGTAAGCATTTCGGATAATATTTTTTTATAATTGGCATCTGTTTCTGCTTTGCTACTATAAGTAGCTAGTGGCCAATCTTCAATAGAAGCTTCGGTCATTTCCATTTCCATATTAGCTCCCTTTACCAATCTTACTTTTACAGATGATCCTCCATTGTTTACACGTTCATTAGCCCATTTATAAAGTTTTCTGTAGTAATGAATCATTTCGGGAATGTAAGCCTGTAAAACAATTCCTGCTCTAATATTTTTATATTCGGGTAAAGACAAGGTTTTGATAAAAACATTAAAAGTGATTTCTAAATCTTTGTATTCCTCCATGTCTAGGTTTACAAATTTTTGAACTCCAGTTTCTTTTTCAATTTTTAAAATTTCATCATAAAACATAGAAAGCCTAGTAGATAATTTTTCAACTGTGTCTTCGTGTGCTAAAGAGGAAATTTGAGAAAAAATGGTAGATATCTTAATAGAGATATAGTTTACATCTTTTCTATTTAGTAATGTTAAATATCCTAAAATTCTTTTCTGAGCTTCATCTTCACCAATTAGTGCTTCTCCAATAAGATTTACATTTAAGGTGATGTTTTGTTCTTTTCTTTTTTGAGCGTGTTTTTTAAATTTTTTACTGTTGATAAAAAAAACAACATCACTAGAAGTGGCTTGAATCTTTTTTAACATGATGGAAACACTAAAAGTAGGAGTGATTTTTCCTACTACTGCAAAAACTTTTAACAAAAGATTCTCTATAGGTGTAAAAAGAACTTGATAGTTTTTGTGGGTTTTTAGTAGAAAGATAACGTGATTTGCTACTTTTTTATAATTTTTAGATCGGAAGGCAACATCCATCATTTGTATTAAAAAATGTTTGGACTCTGGAACTTCTATAATCGTTTTAAGCCGATCTGCAAATGGATTTTTTACAGTCGTTGTTCGTTGGGTTTGTAATTTTTTTGCTAATCCTAGGGTGTTTTGTATTTGTTTCTCCATATCCCATTAAGTTATATAAAACGTAATGGATAGCCAAACAAAAAGCCTTTACAATTAATTGTAAAGGCTTTTGTAAATGTATGTTAATGCTTTTATAAGTTAAAAGCTTTTTTAACTTGGTCTACATAGTCTAATTTTTCCCATGTAAAAGTTTCTACTTTTATTTCTTTTCTTCCTTCGTAAGGAGATTCAAAAACCACAGTTTTTACTTCTGGAGTACGTCCCATATGTCCGTAAGCTGCAGTTTCGGTATAAATTGGGTTACGTAATTTTAATCTGCTTTCAATAGCAAATGGTCTCATGTCAAAAATAGAAGAAACTATTTCTGCAATTTGTCCATCTGTTAAATCAATTTTACTAGTTCCGTAAGTGTTTACAAAAATCCCCATAGGTTCAACAACTCCAATAGCATAAGAAACTTGAACTAAAATTTCAGAAGCTACTCCAGCAGCAACCAAGTTTTTAGCAATATGACGAGTTGCATAAGCAGCAGAACGGTCTACTTTACTAGGGTCTTTTCCAGAAAATGCACCTCCACCGTGAGCTCCTTTACCACCGTAAGTATCAACAATAATTTTACGACCAGTTAAACCAGCATCTCCATGAGGGCCACCAATTACAAATTTACCTGTTGGGTTGATGTGGAACTTGATATCATCACCAAATAAAGCTTGTGTATCTGCATCAAAACTAGCTTTAACTCTAGGAATTAAAATATTAATGATGTCTGATTTTATTTTGGCTAACATAGCTTCATCTTCATCAAAATCATCATGTTGCGTAGAAACTACAATAGCATCAATACGCTCTGGCTTGTTATCATCAGAATATTGTAATGTTACTTGTGCTTTTGCATCAGGACGTAAATAAGTAATGTCTTTCATTTCTCTACGTAAAGCTGCTAATTCTTTTAACAAACGATGAGAAATTTCTAAAGCCAAAGGCATATAGTTTTCTGTTTCGTTAGTTGCGTAACCAAACATCATTCCTTGGTCACCTGCACCTTGCTCTTCTTTACTCGCTCTATCAACTCCTTGGTTGATGTCTTGAGATTGTTCATGGATAGCAGATAATACTCCACAAGAATTTCCATCAAATTGATATTCACCTTTTGTGTATCCAATTTTGTTGATGGTGTCTCTGGCAATTTGCTGTACATCTAAATATGCTTTAGATTTTACTTCTCCAGCCAATACTACTTGACCAGTAGTTACTAAAGTTTCACAAGCTACTTTAGAATCTGGATCATAAGCCAAAAAGTGATCAATTAATGCATCAGAAATTTGATCTGCAATCTTATCTGGGTGTCCTTCTGAAACGGATTCAGAGGTAAATAAATATGACATATCTATTTGTGTTTTATATTTAATATTTATTATGCTGAATGCCTTGGTCGGCTAAAGAAGTAGATAATTACTGCTTTAGCTCTTTATTTCTTACAATAATAATTGTAAAAGAGGTGGCAATCAGTTCAAATCTTTCCCCTTTTTGTGGCGACAAAATTATAAAAAAGAAATGGAATAGGAGTTGTTAAAATTGTCTTTCTTTTTTTTGAATTTTTATAAGATGATTTGATGTATGTAGATTATAGAGTTGCAAAAGGGTTTTATATATTTGTTAGTTACGTAATTAGAAATTATTAAAAAAGAAATTGTTATGGATGGTCAAAGACTAGAGACTTCTGCATTACATGCAGGACATGATACAACCCAAACACAAGGAACAAGAGCGGTACCTATTTACCAAACCTCTTCTTATGTGTTTAATAATACGGAGCATGCTGCAAACTTATTTGGGTTAAAAGAATTAGGTTTTATTTATACAAGATTAAATAATCCAACCAACCAAATTTTACAAGAGCGTTTGGCGGCGGTAGAAGGAGGAATAGGTGCGGTTGTTTTTGCATCAGGAACTTCTGCTATTGCAACAGGATTAATGACTTTGTTAAAAGCAGGAGATCATATTGTGGCCTCTAGTAGTTTGTATGGAGGAACTTATAACCTATTAAATGTTACTTTACCTAGGTTAGGGATTACAACTACTTTTGTTGATGCATCAAACCCTGAAGAGTTTAAAGCTGCTGTACAAGATAATACAAGAGTATTTTTTGTAGAGTCTTTAGGGAATCCAAAATTAGATGTGCTAGATTTAGAGGCCATTGCTGAACAAGCAAAAGCAGCTGAGGTACCTTTTATTGTAGACAATACAGTTGCATCACCAGCGTTGTTAAATCCTATTAAGCACGGAGCTAATTTGGTAATACACTCGTTAACAAAATATATTGGAGGACAAGGAAACTCTCTAGGAGGGGCTATTATTGATGCAGGTACTTTTAATTGGGCAAACGGAAAATTCCCGGAATTTACAGAGCCATCAGCAGGATATCATGGATTGGTGTATCATGAAGCAATAGGTGCAGCAGCTTTCACTTTTAAATTAATCTTAGAAGGATTGCGTGATTTTGGAGGAGCTTTAAGCCCAACAAATGCTTTTAATATTATTCAAGGTTTAGAAACTTTACCAGTAAGAATTAAACAACATAGTGCAAGTGCATTAGCGTTGGCTACTTGGTTAGAAGAAAGAGAAGAGGTTGCGTGGGTAAATTATCCAGGATTAAAATCTAGTAAATATTATGATTTGGCACGAAAATACTTGCCAAATGGACAAAGCGGTTTGGTTACTTTTGGTTTAAAAGGAGGTTATGAAGCAGCTAAGAAATTTACGGATGCTACTCAAATATTTTCTTTATTGGCAAATATTGGAGATACAAAATCATTGATTATTCATCCGGCAAGTACAACACATCAGCAATTAAGTGAGGCAGATCAAGCAGGGGCAGGAGTAACGCAAGATTTGATCCGTTTGTCTGTTGGTTTAGAAAATATAGAAGATTTAAAAGCAGATATTGCACAAGCATTTAGTAAAATTTAAACGTAACCTAATGTTTGTATTTTAAGACTATAAAACCATCACTTTAAAGTGATGGTTTTTCTTTTTTTAAGTCTTTTATACATTTCTTTTATTTCGCAATTTATTTTATATCTTTGCCACAGCTCATTATGTATTGAAGTAAGTTATCATGAAAGGTAGAGGGAATAGACCCGTTGAAGCCTTAGCAACCCTTTTCTGTTTTGTTAGAAATGAAGGTGCTACATTCTACTAGCAGTTTTTGTTAGATAGATAACACAGGAGCAATTCTCTTATAAAATCACGATAACTTAACAACATTCACAAATTCACTCTATATTTAGATTAGGGTAGAAGGTTATTTGAGTTTAAATGATTTTACGACATTGAATAAAAGTTTACAACATAGAACACTAAAAGATTACACTACCTTGGTAGGAGTGCATTATCCTAACTTAGAACTTTCTTACGAAGTTTTTGGTCAGCCATTGCACTCAGCACCTGTAGTGTTAGTAAATCATGCGCTTACAGGGAATTCCGATGTGGCAGGAGAGCATACAGGTTGGTGGAAAGGAATTGTGTCTAAAGGGAATTTGGTTGATACCAATAAGTATACAATCATCTCTATAAACATTCCTGGAAATGGATATGATAATAAACCAGAAAATTTAATAGATGACTACAAAAGTTTTACCGTTAGAGATGTAGCTCAGTTGTTTGGTTTGTTATTACAAGATTTAGGAGTTAGCAAATTACACGCTATTATAGCAGGTTCTTTAGGAGGTGGAATTGCTTGGGAAATGGCAGTGTTGTTTCCAGATTTAGCAGATTATATTATTCCTATTGCTTCTGATTGGAAAGCTACAGATTGGATTTTAGCTCATAACAAAGTGCAAGAGCAAATTTTAACCAATTCTAAAAAACCTGTGCACGATGCTCGTATGATGGCCATGTTGTTTTATAGAACAGCAGCATCTTTTAAAGAAAAGTTTAATAGAACACAAAACGAAGCTTTAGGAATTGCCAATGTAGAAAGCTGGTTGTTGCATCATGGTTATAAATTAGAACAAAGGTTTGAGTTAAAGGCTTATCAAATGGTAAATCATTTACTAAGTACTTTAGATATTACTGCGGAAAGAGGAACTTTTGAAGAGGTGGCTAAAAACATCAAAGCAAAAGTTATTCAAATAGGAATAGATTCAGATTTCTTTTTTGTGCCTGAGGAGAATAGAGAAACTCAAAAAGTTTTAGAGAGTATAGGAGCAAATGCTTTGTATAAAGAAATCACTTCTATCCATGGACACGATGGGTTTTTGGTAGAAGATGAGCAGTTAAAAGAATTGTTGAAAGGTGTGTTTTAAGAATTTTAGAATATATGGTCTTCGAATAGCCTGTACTGAGCTTATCGAAGTATAGTCGAGAAGTAAAAGAGTAGATGTCAGTTCGAGTTTTTAATGAAGAAACGAAATTAAAAAGTATCGAGAACAGATGTGAAAAAGTTGATTTGATGAACTGTTTAGGTGTTAAATAAACTCAAAGACAAACGCATAAAGATCAAAATAAAAATATTGATGTAGTGTATAAACTTTACACAAATCAACAATTAAACAAATAAACCTCAAAAAATGAAAGTATTAAAATTTGGAGGAAAATCATTGGCAAATGGAGAAGGAATTAAAAGTGTTATTTCCATTCTTTTAAATAAAATAAAAAACAAAGAACAAATCGTAGTAGTTGTTTCTGCAAGAGGAACTGCAACCGAAGATTTGTTTGAGTTGTTGGAAAAAGCTAAAAAAGGAGAAGATTATAAAACTGCTTTTGAAACTTTTAAAAACAATCAATTAGCACCTTTTTCTACCGTAGATTTTTCTCAAGAATTTTCTTTTCTAGAAAAAATTTTTGAAGGGGTAAATTTATTAGGTGATTACAGTCCTAAAATAAAAGATTTAGTATTAGCCTATGGTGAGTTGTTAGCTGGTAAAACAGTTACAGCTTTGTTAAAATCCGAAAAGGTGAATGCTCAATACACAGATTCTAGAGAGCTTTTTAAAACGGATAATGTTTATGGAGAAGCTACTTTATTAGAAGAAATTACAGAAGAAAATACCAAAAAGTATTTTCAGAATATAGATTTATCAGCAGTAGTGCCAGTAGTAACTGGTTTTGTTGGGGCTAGTTTAGAGGGGGAAACAACTTCTATTGGGAATAATGGAAGTAATTATTCAGCTTCTTTAATTGCAGGATATTTAAATGCAGAAGAGTTAGAAAATTATACCATAGTTAGTGGAATTTATACCGCTAATCCTGCGTTGGTTTCTAATGCTCAAAAAATAAATCACTTGTCTTTTAACGAGGCAAATGAATTGGCAAACTTGGGAGATAATGTACTAGATGCTAAGGCAATTATTCCTTTGGTAAAAAAGAATATTTCTTTGCGAATTTTAAATACGTTTGAGCCAGAAAGCCCTGGGACTTTAATCAATGCTGAAGCGAGTTCTAAAAACGGAATCAAAGCTATTTCTGTGCAAGAAAACATGGCTTTGGTAAGTTTAGAGGGTAGAGGTTTGTTAGGAAAAGTAGGGATTGATGCTCGTTTGTTTGCTGCTTTGCAAAAGGAAAATGTTAGTGTGGGAATCATTTCTCAAGGTTCTTCAGAAAGGGGAATTAGTTTTGTAGTAAATGGTAAAGATGCTCATAAGGCAAAAGATGCTTTAGGAAATGAGTTTAATTTAGATTTTTTAAGTAATGATATCAACAGAATATCTATTACAAGAGGAGTAGCAGTTGTGTCTATTTTGGGAAATTCATTAAGTTCTTTTAATACGTCATATACTGCGTTGGTTAATAATAATATCAAACCGTTGTTGATTAATAATACAGTAACGGGTAATAATGTTTGTTTGGTGATAGACAATAAAGAATTAAGAAAAGCAGTAAACGTAATGCATGGAGAAATTTTTGGTATAGCCAAAAAAATAAACGTAGCAGTGTTTGGTGTTGGTTTGGTTGGAGGAACTTTAATCAAACAAATTTTAGAGAGCAAAGAGAATATCTTAAAGCGTAAAGGAATTGATTTAAATGTTTTTGCAGTAGCAAATTCTAAAAAAGTGTATTTCAATGCTGATGGAATTCAAGAATCTTGGAAACAAGATTTAAAAGAAAGTGGAGTTCCTTATAAAGGAATTGAAGCTATTGTAAATTATGCAAAAGAGCATCATTTAGGGAACTTAATTGCTGTTGATAATTCTGCAAGTGCAGGAATGACAGAGAATTATATTCCTTTAATAGAAAACGGTTTTAACTTAGTCTCTTCTAATAAAATTGGAAACACAAAATCTTTAGATTTTTACAATGAGTTGCGTTTGGCTTTAATGCAAAACAGAAAACAATACTTGTACGAAACCAATGTTGGTGCAGGATTACCTTTAATTGATACCATTAAGTTGATGCATGCATCAGGAGAAAACATCACAAGAATAAAAGGGGTTTTCTCTGGAACTTTAAGTTATTTGTTTAACAATTTCTCTGCTAAAAACGTAAAGTTTAGTGAGGTGTTGAATGAAGCGGCTGAACAAGGATTTACAGAACCAGATCCTAGAGAAGATTTAAATGGAAACGATGTTGGACGTAAATTGTTGATTTTAGCTCGTGAATTAGATTTACAAAATGAGTTTGATGATGTGCAAATTCACAATTTAATTCCAGAACATTTAAGAGATGGTGATACAGCTTCTTTCCTAAATAAATTGGAGGAGTTAGATCCAATTTATCAAGAAATAAAAGACAAACAAGAACCAAATCACGTATTGCGTTATATAGGTGATTTACATGGTGATTTGGCGTCAGATAAAGGAATTTTAGAAGTAAAATTAGTTTCTGTACCTAGTGATTCGGCTTTAGGACAAGTAAAAGGAGCCGATTCTATTTTTGAAATTTATACAGAATCTTATGGAGATCAACCAGTAGTAATTCAAGGGGCTGGAGCTGGAGCAAATGTAACGGCTCGTGGTGTCTTTGGAGATATTATGAGATTAACAGAACTTGAATTGTAAATTCAAGTTAGTACTGAGTAGTCAGTACAAAGTAATTAGTTTAAATGAATGTAAAACTATGTACTCAGTACTCAGTACTTTGTACTAAATACTAAGCGAAGCAATGAGCAATAAAAAAAACTTCGAAACCCTAGCGGTAAGAACGCAATCAGAAACTACTCAGTTTTCGGAGCATTCAGTACCCTTATATTTAACATCTGGATTTGTTTTTGACGATGCCGAAGAAATGAGAGCTTCTTTTGCCGAAGAAAAACAAAGAGATTTATATAGTAGATACAGTAACCCTAACACAAATGAATTTATAGAAAAAGTTTGTTTGATGGAAGGTGCCGAAGCTGGTTTTGCTTTTTCAAGTGGAATGGCAGCCATCTTTTCTACTTTTGGAGCATTGTTAAGTGCAGGAGATCATGTGGTTTCATGTAGTTCAGTTTTTGGAGCAACACATGGTTTGTTTACCAAATATTTTCCAAAATGGAATATCAACTGTTCTTATTTTGATGTAAAAGATGTTGATAAAATTGAAAGTTTAATTCAGCCAACAACAAAGTTTATTTATGCAGAAACACCAACCAACCCCGGAGTTGATGTATTAGACTTAGAATTGTTGAGTAGTATTGCCAAAAAACATGGCATCCTTTTAATTATTGATAACTGTTTTGCAACGCCTTATTTACAGCAGCCTATAAAGTTTGGGGCAGATTTGGTAATACATTCTGCAACTAAATTAATGGACGGTCAAGGTAGAGTAATGGGAGGAATTACTGTAGGTAATAAAGAATTGATTAGAGAAATTTATTTGTTCTCTCGTTTAACAGGGCCTTGTATGAGTCCATTCAACGCTTGGGTGTTGTCTAAGTCTTTAGAAACTTTAGCAGTAAGAGCAGATAGACATTGTGATAATGCATTAAAATTAGCAGAGTTTTTAGAAAGTCATCCTAAAGTAAAATGGGTAAAATATCCTTTCTTAAAATCTCATCCTCAATATGAAATTGCTAAAAAGCAAATGTTAAAAGGAGGTAGTATTGTTGCTTTTGAGGTTGAAGGTGGTGTAGAAGGAGGGAGAAACTTTTTTGACAACATAAAAATGTGTTCTTTATCGGCCAATTTAGGAGATACTAGAACCATTGTAACACATCCTGCAAGTACAACTCATGCTAAGGTAGAGGCTGAGGTAAAATTAGCTGTAGGAATTACCGATGGAATGGTGCGTTGTTCTTTAGGTTTAGAGCATATAGATGATATTATTGCTGATATTAAACAAGCTTTAGAAGCATAAAATAATAAAAACCGAGTCTGTGAAAAGCTCGGTTTTTTTATGCTTAAAAATATTAGTTTTTATTTTTAATATTCTTTTTCATTAAAAAAAGAGGGCTTAACTTAGAGCAGTAAATTTTTAAAAATAGTTATGATTAATTTAAAAGGAAAAAACGCTCTTATTACTGGAGCAGGTAAAGGAATAGGAAAAGCAATAGCCTTAGCATTGGCTGCTGAGGGAGTAAATATTGCGTTATTGGCAAGAACTGAAAAAGATTTGTTAGCCACTGCTAAAGAAGTAACTGCTTTGGGGGTTAAGGCGGTTACAGTTGTTGCAGATGTTGCTTCTTTAGAAGAAGTAAATAAAGCAACAGGAATTGTTTTTAGCAAATTTGACAGCATTGATATCTTAATCAACAATGCAGGGATTGGAAAATTCGGAAAGTTTTTAGAATTAAGTGTTAAGGAATGGGAGCAAATAATTCAGGTAAACTTAATGGGGACTTATTATGTAACTAGAGCTTTTTTACCACAAATGATTGAAAGAAATTCGGGAGATATTATTAACATTTCATCAACGGCAGGTTTGCGTGGAGCAGCGGTTACAAGTGCTTATAGTGCGTCTAAATTTGCTGTTTTAGGCTTAACAGAATCTTTAATGCAAGAGGTGAGAAAAAATAATATTAGAGTAACTGCATTAACTCCAAGTACTACGGCTACAGATATGGCTATAAACATAAACTTAACCGATGGTAACCCAGAAAGGGTTATGCAGCCTGAGGATATTGCAGAATTAATTGTAGCCCAATTAAAATTAAACAGAAGAGTCTTTGTTAAAGATGCAGGAATTTGGTCAACAAATCCTTAGTAGATTTTATATAAAAATAAACAGCCCATCATTTTAATGATGGGCTGTTTTTGTTAATTATTGTATTAGCTTCCAATTTCTGTTAAAGGAGCATTTTTAATATCTTCATAAAACTTTGCAAAAGTTACATGCATATAAGGAATTAGCCATAAAAACCCAATACCTAAAGTTAGAATACAAAGTAAAGACCATCCAAAAAACCTTAAACACAGTCCAAAATACTTTGCTTTGTACCCATACATCATTTCTTTACTTTTTCTTAGGGCTGCTTCTGGTCCAATTTCTGGTTCATCTACCATAATAAAAAACACCATAGAATAGGATATTGCAGCTATAATCCCAGGAACAATTAAAAGTAACGTCCATAATAAAACATATAAAGTAACTAATAAGTAAGCAACAAGTGTATTGACAAAATGATCAAATCCAACAAAGAGTTGTTTTAGGTCTTCTTTTTGGTTTCTAGATATATTTAGTGAAAAAGTCGCCAATCCAAATGCAAATGGACCAGCAATTATAATTGTAGCAATTGTTCCAAGAATAGGAATAGTTGATAATACCCCAATAAGAATATTGTATATTAAAAAGGTAATAATAGCTGTTCCCCATTTTAAATCAAGAGAGGCTCTAGCTTGTTGCATTAATTTAACATTTTCAGTTGCCATGTTTAGTGTATTTTAAATTGTTATAAGTTTTTTGTGATTTGGTTTGCAAAATAATGATTTTAAATAGATAAGTGTACTAATATATACTGTGTTATTCATCACATTTCCTTTTTTGTTATCTTCGTTAAAAGCTTAATCGTTGAAAGAAAAGATTTATTTATCCCCACCAGATTTAAAAGGAAATGAACAGGCCTTATTAGAAGATGTTTTTAAAAGTAATTGGATTGCTCCTCAGGGACCCATGCTTGCTGCTTTTGAAGATAATTTAACTAATATCACAGGAAGTAATTATGGGGTTGCGTTAAGCTCTGCAACAGCGGCTATTCATTTAGGTTTACAGGTTTTAGGTGTTGCAAAAGGGGATAAAGTTTTGTGTGCTACATTTACTTTTGTGGCCTCGGTGAATCCTATAACTTATCTTGGAGCAATTCCTGTTTTGGTTGATGTTGAAAAAGATACATGGAATATTTGTCCTGTTTTGTTAGAAAAAGCAATTCTTAAAGAAATTGAACAGGGCACAAAACCTAAAGCGCTTGTTTTGGTTCATGGATATGGAATGCCAGCTAAAATTGATGAGGTTTTAGCAATTGCAAAAAAATACGATGTTTTGGTTTTAGAAGACGCAGCATCGGCTTTAGGTTCAAAGTATAAGCATCAATATTGTGGAGCTTTTGGAGATGTTGGTGTGTATTCTTTTAACGGAAATAAAATTATTACTACTTCTGGGGGTGGAATGTTGGTAACGGCTCAAAAAAAAATAGCAGATAAAACTTTGTATTTGGCTACACAAGCTAAGGAAATGAATACTGAATATTTATATCATCAAGTGGGATATAATTATAGGTTGAGTAATGTTTTGGCTGCTATTGGTTTAGGACAACTAGCATTGTTATCTGATTTTGTTCAAAAAAGAAGGGAAAACCATCAATTTTATAAAAAAGAACTTCAAGGTTTAGGACTTGAGTTTTTAGAAGATACTAGTCATACAAAAAGTAATTTTTGGCTAACAAATGTATTGTTTAATAGTTTTGAAATTAAAGAAAAAGTAAGGTTGGCTTTGTTTGACGAGAATATAGAATGTAGATCCTTGTGGAAACCTATGCATCAGCAAAAAATATATCAATCAGCTACTTTTTATGGTAACGGAAATAGTGATGATTTTCATCAAAGAGGATTGAGTTTACCTAGCGGATCTTCTATGTCGACACAAGATTTACAAAGAGTTTGTAGTGTGATAAAATCTTGTTTTTAAAACCATTTTTTCTTTCTAAAATAATATACAGAAACAAGTGTAATAATAATCATTGCACCTAGTAAAATAAAATAGCCGTTGTGATGTTTTAGTTCGGGAATGTACTCAAAATTCATCCCGTAAATTCCTGCTAAAAAAGTTAGGGGAATAAAGATTACAGAAAAAATAGTTAAAGTTTTCATCACTTCATTTAAACGATGTCCTTGTATACTAAATATTAGGTTGATTTTACTTTCCATTTCTTGCAAGTCAAAATCAATAGTGTTTAATATGTTGTGAATTTGAGTACTTAATTCACTATAAAACTTTTTGTTTATTTTTTGTTGCTCTACTTTTTCTAATTTGGTAATAATATCTCTTAAACTGGTTACCGCTTTTTTAAAGGTGATAATGGTGTTTTTTTCCTTTTCTATATTTTGTGTAAAATCTGGAGTAGGTTTTACATCGCTTCCTTGAATTAAAGTTTCCATAGAAGAGGAAATATTTTCATAGGCTTCTTCGTAATTGTCAATAATAGATTCTAAGATTAAGAATAGTAAATAATCTGTTTTTTTGTTTCTAACAATTCCTTTGTTTTCTCTAATTCGTTCTCTAATCCATTCAAAATAATCACCTTTTTGTTCTTGAATACTCCAAAGAATATGAGGAGTTAAAATAAAAAACATTTGTTCTGTTTGAAAGTTTATGGTCTCGGTTTTTAAGACCTTTATTGTTACAAACAAAACATTATCTAGTTCTAAAACCTTGTTAGGGTGTTTTTCTTCAGAAATTAATTTTAGTAAAAAATCATCTAGTAAACTTTGGGTGATGATTGATTTAAATTCATTTTTATGATGTGTACCATAGGTGTTTAGCCACTTGATTTTTTTAGAATCACTATTAAAATCTATTTGCTCAAGTGAAGTGATAGGATCACAAGAGTGAGTTTCTTTAGAGTATTCTATTAGTGAGGTGCTATTAAAAAAATCTTTTTTCATATCTGAAATTAAAATTATGACTCTTTGTTTTTAATGTGTACATCTAATTGGTTAAATGGTACCGAAATACCATTTTCTTTAAATGCTCTAGCTATATTTATTCTAATTTCGCTTTTAATTTTTTCAACACCAAATATATTTACAGTATAAAAAATTACTGTAAAGTCTAAAGACGAAGCTCCAAAGTTAGAAAATCTAACATCTACTTCATGTTTTCTGATGACTTCTGGATGAATTTCGGCACATTTTTTAAGCACTTTAATAACTAAATCTACATCACTACCATAGGCAACACCCACCTTTACGGTAAATAGGGTAGTAGGTCCATGATGACTCCAGTTAACTACTTTGTTTGTAGTAATTAAAGAGTTAGGAATAATAACAGAGATGTCATATCTGTTAATGGCTTTAGAGGTTCTAAGTCCAATACTTTGTATTTTAACCACATCGTTGTCAATTTCTAAAATGTCACCAACCTTAGTGGTTCCTTCAAAAAGTAAAATTAATCCAGAAATAAAATCGTTAAAAGTTTGTTGTAAACCTAAACCTATACCAACTAATAAAGCTGCAGAACCAGCTAATAAAAAAGTGATTTCAATTCCAAGTCCTTCTAGCATAAATACAATTCCTATTACCCAAAGAAAATAAGAGGATATTTGGGCTAAAGCATAAGCGTTGGAGTGATCTATACCTCCCACATCTTTACGTTTATGTATAATTTTAGAAACGATCCAAACCAAAAGTCTGGTAAAAACAAAAATGGCTAATACCAATAAAAGATTAAATATTTTGATGGAATTTTCTCCAACTTTAATAATCTCAATATTGATAAATTCATTCAATGCATCCATGTAAAATAATTTTACATAAAAGTAGCTAAAAGGCAATAAAAATAAAGGTTAAAATGGTTATTTATCCACCAATAGTAATCATACTTCGGTTGTCTAGGCGTAAATCATCCGAAGTAAATTGGTTTTGAGTATCCATACCACCACGCATTTTCTTTTTAGATTGAATGGCAACTTTAATAGGAGTTTCAATATTTTCACCAGCTCTTAAAGCTGTTAATAAATCTTCTTCTCCACCAGAAAATAAGCAGTTTTTTAATTTACCATTGGCCGTTAAACGGATTCGGTTACAACTATCGCAAAAAGGATTGGTTACCGTACTAATAATTGCAAAACTTCCTCTGGCATTTTTTAGTTGGTAATTTTTAGAAGTATCATTAGGAGCATCATTTATTCTTATAATATTGTCTGCTCCAAAATGATTTTTAGCTGTTTCTACAATGGTAGCCAAAGAAACAAGTTGGTCTAATTTCCATTCGTTTCCATTAAAAGGCATAAATTCAATAAAACGAAGGTTTAGATTATGATGTTTGGTAAATTCAATAAAATCATTGATTTCATCATCATTTACTCCTTTCATTAAAACGCAATTAAGTTTTACTTTAAAAAAATCATCATTAGCAAATAGCATGATGTTTTTGTAAACTCTATCAAAATTTTTGCGTCTAGTAATTTCGTTAAATTTACTAGGGTTTAAAGAATCAATACTGATGTTTATCTTTTGGATATTACATTCTTTAAAAAGAGTTACAAATTTATCTATGGTAATTCCATTTGTGGTAATAGAAAGCTCTACAGGAAGTGTTGCTAATTTTTTTAAAATAACAGCAACATCTTTTCTAACCAAGGGTTCTCCTCCTGTAATTCTTATTTTTGTTACCCCTAAATCCACAAACTTTTTAGCAATTTCAAAAACTTCATCATAATTCATAATATGATCTTTAGGAGACAATTGAATCCCTTCGGCAGGCATACAATAAGTACATCTTAAGTTACAACGCTCTGTAATAGAAATTCGTAAATAAGTATGTTCTCTTTTAAAAGAGTCAATTAATATGTGGTCTGTTTTTTTGATATGCTGTTGTTTTTAATTATTGTTATTGCTTCTCGAGTTCACTCGAAGGCTTATTTTTATTTATCTAAAAGTAGTTAAGAATGCATTGATTTCATTATTCAATAATTAATGCCTTTCTCCTTTTAGAACACCATAAATATGTAAAATAGCAGGGAAAATTGCTTCCATAGATTCTTCTGCTCCCTTAGTCGATCCTGGTAAAGCCAAAACTAAGGTATTATTAATAACTCCAGCTACACTGCGCGAAAGCATAGAATAAGGAGTTCTAGTTTGTCCGTAACTTCTAATAGCTTCTTCAATTCCTGGTATTTGTCTTTCAAACAAAGGAATCAAAGTTTCTGGAGTGACATCTCTTTTTGATAATCCTGTTCCTCCTGTGTAAATAATTAAATCAAAATCTTGTTGACTATTGGTGATGGCTTTATCTCTAATAATGTCTTTTTCATCAGGAATAATGGTATACTCTCCAATAGTAACTTCACATTCTTTTAATTTATTGATAATTGCTTTTCCTGCTTTATCTTCTTTTTTTCCTGCAGAAATAGTGTCAGAACAAACAATAACAGAGGCTTTTAAACCGGCTCCAGAATTTTTATGAAAAGTAGATTTCCCTCCTCTTTTTTCTAGCAACTTAATACTTCCTATTTCTACTTGTTTGTCAATAGGTTTAAGCATGTCATACATGTTTAATGCAACTACGCTTGCTCCATGCATAGCTTCAACTTCAACGCCAGTTTTGTAAATGGTTTTTACAGTCATTAAAATAGTAATTTCTAAACCATTTATTTGATACTCAACACCTGTAAATTCAATAGGTAGTGGATGGCAGTCTGGTAATAAATAAGGTGTTTGTTTAATACCTAACAATCCTGCAGCACGACTCATTTCAAAAACATCCCCTTTAGGAACAGTTTTGTTGTTAATAGCATCAATAGTTTCTTGCTTGCTAACTTTCACTATTGCTTGTGCAGTAGCAGTTCTTAGGGTTGGGCTTTTATGTGTGATATCTACCATTCTTGAATTGTTTATTTTCTATTGATTATTATCTATTGTTATTGGCTGTTTTTCTTGATGCAATAAAAATAGATGTCAATTCTTTAGATTCTTGTATTAAACTTTTAGCTAATTGATGTTCAATAATATTTTCATCAATTAAAAACTCTAACCAAAAGTTAGCTTCATCAACTTCTTCTATTACAATACTGATTTTTGAAATAAAACTAGCTTTTGATTGGGCCAAACATGTAGCTCTATAATTTGCTGCAACAGATGTACTACATCTAATTAATTGACCTTTTATATGATTTGAAAGATAAGTTTTTGGAAAGAATTCAGTTAGTTTAATACAGTTATGTGCAAACTTTTTGGTTCTTATTTTTAATACTTCTTTCATATTTAAAATAGTTTGCTATCTATTGGTAACTAATTTTAGTTTTTAATATGTAGCATTAATCAATATAAAATAGTCAATATAAAATTTACGAATTAACTTTCCACTGATGGCTTTCGTCTTCAAAAATTTCTTTACCAAAAATAGGACTTTCTGCTTTGATAGTTTCTACCAAATATTCTAAAGCTTTCATTGCTTCTTTTCTTCTAGGCGAAGACACAAAAACAAATAGACAAATTTCACCAGCTTTTACAGCGCCTAAACTGTGGTAAATATGCATGCAGGTAAGTTCAAACTTATCAAAGGTAGCCTCTCTAATTTCGCTAAATTTAGTGTTGGCCATTTCTTCATAAGCAGTATACTCAATAGCTGATACTGTTTTACCATTTATTTCATCAGCCCTTACTTGACCCAAAAAAATATCATGAGCACCTATGCTTGTTTTGGTCTGATGCTTGGCTATAGAATTGGCAATAAAATCTGGAGTAATAGCTCCTTGAATAAATACATTGTGTTTTTTCATGTCTTTTACCTTTATACTTATACAAAGGTAATCATCCTCCAGCAAATGGAGGTAAAAAAGCCAATTCATCTCCGTTTTTTATAGGATAATTTTTAGAGACTATTTTTTGATTTACAGCAATGTTATAAGTGATGTTAGTTAGTGTGGGATATTTGCTAAGGATCTTTTTTTCAATACTTTCTAGAGTGCAATCATCCACTTCTAAAGAAATAGATTCTTGATTTAAGTTGGTTGTTTCTACCAACATTCCAAAGTATTTAATGGTGATTAGCATATGTTGTAGCGTTCTAAATCTTTTGGGGTGTTAATGTTTACTATTTTTTCTTTAATATGGTCTGGGGCAACAATCGTTTTTGCATCTAGTTGTTTGATGACAAAACGTAATTTTTGAATTTTATTTTTAAGAGCTAATTTAAAAATACCTAAACATTTTCGGTTGTATAATGCAATTAAAGGTGTTGTTCTGCTATTACAAATATATTGAACAATATCATGTTTATTGTTGCGCTCATCTAACAAAGGTTTAAAAACTTCAAAATCTACTTTTGGAGCATCGCAACTTACAATAATACTATAGTTGGTTTTACTAGCTTTTAGTCCAGTATATACTGCAGCAACAGGACCGTAATCTTTTACATTGTCTGGAATTCTTTTTACACCAAACTGATCATAAGTTTCGTGATTACTAACAATAATAATTTCATCAACAATAGGGGTTAATTTGTTAATGATGTGTTGAGTGAAGGTAATGTTGTTAAGTGTTAGGGTTCCTTTGTCGGTTCCCATTCTTGTGCTATTTCCACCCGCTAGAATAATTCCAGTAATGTTCTTTTGCATAACAATAGTTGGTTTTAATCAATTATATAGGTTTTTACTTTTTCTCCTTTTTTTACTATTTTAATATCGTCTTCTAAATAAATTAAAGCATTGGCTTGGGCAAAACTATTTAACATGGCAGAGCTTTGACTTCCTAAGATTTCTACACCATTTTGAGTTGTTTTTGCTTTTAAAAACTCTCCTCTAGTTCCTTTTTTTAGGTATTCGTTTTCTAATGTTAATTCTACTGTTGATTTACTGTAATTAGGGTTTCCAATTATTTTTTGTAAAGCAGATTCAATGTAGATATAATAACATGTTAATGCCGAAGCTGGATTTCCAGGAAGTGCAAATACAACTGTATTTTGATTTTTACCAAAAAATAAAGGCTTCCCTGGTTTTTGCTTTATTTTATAAAAAATTTGTTCTGTTTTTAGCTCTAACAAAGCTTTCCCTACAAAATCATAATCACCAACAGATATTCCTCCTGAAATTAATACAACATCACTTTCTTTTAAAGTAGTTGCTAAGGTGTTTTTTGTAGCAGCATAATCATCTTTTACTTTGATGATGTTTGTTTTGTTAAAACCTTTTTTTGCCAAAGCGGTTTGTAGCATAATAGCATTGCTTTCGTAAATTTGTCCAAATTCCAAAGGTGTTCCCGGAGTGACTAATTCATTTCCAGTTACAATAATACTAATGTTGGGTTTTGGATAAATACTTACTTCTGTAATACCTAAGGTTGCTAAAAAACCAATGGCTGCGGGGTTTAGTTTTTCCCCTTTTTGTAAGGCAATTTGTTTTTGTTTAATCTGTTCTCCTTCTAGTCTGATGTTTTTATAATCAGAGAGCGTGTCATCAATTTTTAAAACACCATTGTTAACCTCGGTGTTTTCTTGCATAATAACAGCATTTGCATTTATAGGAGTAGGAGCTCCTGTAAAAATTCTTACAGCTTCTCCTGTGTTTAAGGTTCTTTTGTTGTTGTCTCCAGCTTTTATTTCATCAACCAATTTAAAATTGTTTTGATGTTTGTCGTCATATAAAATAGCGTAACCATCCATGGCAGATTGGTTAAAAGGAGGCATGTTTATAGGAGAGAAAATATCTTCTGCTAAAAACAAATCCAAAGCATCTTTAAGCAAAACTTTTTTAGGTTTTTTGCTTAAAACGTTTGTGTTTACCAAGTTGATGGCTTCTTTAATGCTAACTAAATAATTGTTCATGTCAATAAAATATAGAAGACTAAATTATGATTATTCTGCCAAAACAACTTCCTTAAATTTAGTTTTTGGTGCCTCACAAAGACTACAGCAATAATCGTCTGGTAAGTCTTTAAATGCTATTCCCGGCGCAATGTTTGCTTCTTCATCACCTATTTCATCATCATAGACAGTCATACAGTTACCGCATTGGTAAACAGTTGATTCTAATAGTCCAGAGTCTTTATTTTGTTTAGGTTTTTTTACGTTTTCAGTATTGTTATCTAATTGTTTAAAGTACAATTGACTCAATTGCATTAACAATCCAGGAAGTTCAATTTCTTCTACGTTTTGAGCGTAAGGAATATATTCTCTTGTGTTTGGATCAAAGTTTTTACAATACAATACATTATATGATGCAATGTTTTCGTAGCTATTGGCAATTTTAGGATTTGGATTTTTTTCTACTATCATTGAAGTAAAGTAGTGAGGATCCTCACTTCTTTCATGATATCCAAATGTTAATCCGTAAGTACTAATATCATTTTGATCAAAAGATTTTACAATAAACCTTTTTAATTTTAAAGCTTCTGGGTCACTAACAGGTAAATGCCAGTTTAATTCTAAAGAAGAGTGGCGAACGTTGATTCCTCTTTGTCCTAAAAACTTTTCTAGCATAAACTTATATTCCTTTTCAATACCTTTTACAATAAAAGATTTCCAAGGTGTGATACAAATTTTACTGATTTTGTAATCCATACAAAAATCACAAAAATCATCTAAGAAATTAATATCATATTGATTGTTTCTCCAGTACAATCCTAGCCAATATTGGCTAATTCCCATTTTGTTCATTCCTTCGTAATAGGGGAATGGTCTGTAAGGAATTTTTAATGGTTCTGTAACTACTTTGTTATTAGAGTCTGTTAATTCGGTTACTCTGTTAAATAAATCCTGAACATTATCAAAGTTTTTATATTCTTCTTCAATAATTTTAGCCACTTTAGCTATGTTCCAAGTAAAAACCAATACAGGGTAGGAGATGTCTTTTTCCCAACCCGGTAAGTTTAAATTTACATACCAATAATCCTCGCTTTTTGAAGCAATAAAATTGATGTTTCCTCCATAGATTGGTACCAGGTTTTGTTGAGGATCTACAATGTTGATTTTTAAAGTAGGATTGTATTTAAAATCTTCGTGTAAATACAAATAGGTAGTAGCACTTAACCAAGAAGTTTGTTGAAAAACATCGGCACAAACATATGAAGATACAATGTTTTGATATTTGTGAGTATCATCATCAATATCTTGTTTAAACTCAGGGAAATAAGTTTTTAACAAATGCTGTTGGTTTTCTTTAACAGGTAATAATATATCTTGTCTAGACCCAAAGCTAATAGAAGTTAAATTCAATGCTCTAGCTAGTTGTGTAACTTGCTTTAATTCATTTGGAGTGATAACTCCTCCTTTGATGAAAATTCTTTTTAATCTTTCAATCATGTCTTTTTGTTTAAAGTTTGAAGTTTTGTTTGTAGAAAGTATTATTCAATTTTAATACTAGGTACTAGCTACCAAACATTCCTTCATAATATCTCTAACTTCTGGTTTACAACTTCCACATCCTAAACCTGCTCCGGTAGTTTTACATAATTCAGCAAAGTCTGTACATCCTCCAGATATGGCTTGTTTTAAATTACCATCACCTACTTGGCTACAAGAACAAACTAGTTTACCTATAACAGGTTCTCCACCACCGCTACCACGTAATAATTCATCACGTTTGTCTGATAGTTCTACTTTATCTTCAATTAAAGCTTTGAATTCTGCAAATTCATTTTTATCTCCCATCAATACAGCTCCAACCAAAATATCATCTTTTACTACACATTTTTTGTAGTAACGTTTGCGTTCATCTGTAAGAATAATTTGTTCGTAAGAATTATCTCCTTTTGGAATTTCGATGTTTCCAATACTACATAAATCAAGATTCTCAAACTTTAAAATATTCATCAAAACAGAACCGTCATAAAGACTTCCTAAATCTCCTAAAATAAATTTAGCAGCTACATCTGCTTGTTGTTCAGCAGCAGAAGTAATTCCAAATAACCAACCATTGTATTGAGCAATTTCTCCTAGAGCAAAAATATTTGGGTCACTAGATTGTAAGTGTTGGTTTACTTCAATTCCTCTTCCACAATTTAATTTAATATCTCTACCTAATTCAATATTTGGAATGGTACCAATGGCATAAACAATAGCATTGGTTTTAATAATTTTTCCAGTTTTTAATCTTACTTCTAATTCTGTATCTTTTTCAGTTTCAAAAACAGTATCTACCTCGTTGTTATAGTGTATTTGAATTCCTCTTTCTTGAACATCTTGTCCTAATAATCTACTAGAAACTAAATCTAATTGACGTTCCATCAATCTGTTGGCACGTTGGATAATGCTAGATTTGATATCTATTTTAGAAAGTGATGCAGCCAATTCTAAACCAAGTAAACCACCACCAACTATAGTTACGTGTTGTTTGTGTTGTGGAAGACCAGTTCTTTCTAAGTGATTTTTTAAGTCATCTGCATCTTTTTTAGTACGCATGGTAAATGCTCCAGGCATATCTAATCTACAGTCTTTAGGAACAAAGGCTCTACTTCCTGTAGCGATGATTAAAATATCGTATTGATGAGTGTTTCCATTGCTGTCTACAATTGTTTTTTCTTCTCTATTTACTTTTACTATACTACAGCTAGCGTGTAAGGTAACTTTTAATTTATCTAGTTCCCCAGCTTTAATTTTTTGAAGTTGCTCCCAGGTCATTTCTTCATTAATATATTCTGGGAGCATTACACGGTTGTAGAATGGGTAAGGTTCTAAAGAAAAAACATCTAGTTCGTCTTCTGTATTGTGTTCTCTATAGGTTTGGATAAATCTATATGAAGCTGAGCCTGCACCAATTAAACAGATTTTTTGTTTTTCTTTTTTAAACTTGGTTACTTGCGCAACAGCATGTTTAAAGTCTGGTTCTTTAGAAATAGGATCAATTAATTCGTTGGTTAAATTGTTAGCACGTCCAAAATCAGAACCAGAAACTCTACCAAAATGCATTGGCATAAATATAGCTCCTTTCTTGATGTCTTTGTTGATGACAGCTTTTACTCTAGCAGTTCCACGATTGTTTTTAACTACAACAATATTTCCTTCTTCAATTCCTCTAGCTTTAGCATCCTCTTCATTTATCTCTACATAAGGACCACTAATATGGGTTAGCAAACGTTTTACTTTTCCTGTTTTGGTTCTAGTATGCCATTGGTCACGAATACGACCAGTGTTTAAAATCAAAGGAAACTCCTCTGTAGGTTGTTCCGATTGATTATAAATATTTTGAGGAACGTTAAAGTTGGCTTTACCGTCTTTTGTGTAAAATTGTTTATCAGTAAATAATCTAGGAGTTCCCTTGCTATCTTCTGTAGGGAATGGCCATTGAACGGTACCTAAATCTTTTAATTTTTGATATGATAAACCAGAGATGTCAATATTAGTCCCCTTGGTCATCAAGCAATATTCTTTATAAACTTCTTCGGCATTATTGTAGTTAAAACCTTTGTAGTTCATGGCTTGAGCAAAACGCCATAATATTTCTACATCAGGTAAAGCTTCACCCGGTGGATCAATTCCTTTTTCTAAATAAGAAATTCTACGTTCTGAGTTAGACATGGTTCCTTCTTTTTCTAACCATCCAGCCGCAGGTAATAATAAATCTGCATATTTGGTGGTTTCAGCATTGTGAGAAATGTCTTGTACTACCACAAATTTTGCTTTCTTAAGAGCCCTTTCTACTTTATTAGAGTTTGGTAAACTTACAACAGGGTTGGTACAAATTATCCAAATAGCTTTTAAATCACCTTTATCTAAAGCGTCAAACATTTGTGTTGCAGTATATCCTGGTTTTGGAGAAATAGGGTTACTCTTCCAGTATTCAGCAACTTCTTTTCTGTGTTCAGGGTTTTCTAAGTCTTTATGGGCAGCTAGTAAACTAGCCATTCCACCAACTTCTCTACCACCCATAGCATTTGGTTGTCCTGTTAAGGAGAATGGTCCAGAACCTGGTTTTCCTATTTGTCCTGTAACTAATGAAATATTTAATAGAGATACATTTTTATCAACACCGATAATACTTTGGTTTAATCCCATGGTCCACATACTAATGAATCCTTTGGCATCTCCAATATATTTTGCAGCTAGTTTAATATCAGCTAATGATACATCACAAATTTTTGCAGCGTCTTCTAAAGAGGTTTCAAATACTTGCTTTTTAACATCTTCAAAATTGTTGGTGTGATTTAAAATAAAATCAATATCAATTTTATTTGTTTCTATTAATTCACGAATAATAGCATTGTTTAAAACAACATCTGTTCCTTGTTGAATTTGTAAATGTAAATCTGCAATGGCAGCGGTTTGTGTTTTTCTTGGGTCAACAACAATAAATTTGGTGTCAGGATTCGCTTCTTTATGAGCTTCTAACCTTCTGTATAAAATAGGATGACACCAAGCAGGGTTTGCTCCAGTAATTAAAAAAGTATCTGCCAATTCAATGTCAGCATAAGCAATAGGAACAGCATCTTCACCTAAGGCTTTTTTATAACCCACAACTGCAGAACTCATACATAGTCTTGAGTTGGTGTCAATATTGTTAGTTCCAATAAATCCTTTGGTAAGTTTGTTTACCAAATAGTATTCTTCGGTTAAACATTGTCCAGATACATAAAAACCTACACTGTCTGGTCCGTGTTTTTTGATGATAGATTTAAAAACGGCTGCGGCTCTTTCAAAAGCAGTGTCCCAAGAAACTCTTTTTAATGGATGGTTTTTACTCCACTTCATTTCAGGGTGCAAAATTCTATCTGTAGTGTCTTGAGCAACATAATGAAGGTTCATTCCTTTTGAACAAAGCATTCCTTTGTTTACAGGATGTTCGGTGTCTCCCGTCACTTTTAATGTTCCGTTATTATCTTTATTTACGATGATCCCACAACCCACACCACAGTAGGAACAAGTTGTTTTATATGTTTTATTTGCAGACATGTGATTCATTTTTTTGAAGAATACTTATGCAAATATACTAAAATTACGTACACATTAAGTATATATACGTAGTTTTATATTGGAAAAATAAAACAAATATTATTTTTTAGGGCGGTACCTCAACTCTCCTAGCTCTATGTTAATGGCTACTTTTGATAGAATGGTAAAAATAAAAATACCCATAGCCCATATTCCTAAAGTAACCCCAATTTCTACGCCTGTTGGGCTGTACTCTACAATTGCTCCATAAGGTCCTGGTATAAATCCAGGGATAATTAATCCAAATCCTTTTTCTATCCAAATAGCAATAAACAGTATAAAACAACAGAAGTATAAGACTTTAAAGTTGTTACGTAGTTTTGTAAAAAGTAGCATTATGGTTGCAAGTACATTTAATGGAATTGAAGTCCAAATCCAAGGTAACAATGCATTTTTACCTTCTAGTCCAAAAAATAAGTAAAAAGCACTTTCACTATGATGGGTTGGAGCATAAAACTCTTTAAAAAGTTCTGAAACCAACATGATTAAATTGATTTGCGCAGCAACAGTAACAATTAAGGCTATTTTTTTGATGGTTTTATCAGCAATGTTAAATTTAGTATGACTTCTAATTACTGCTAATACTAGTATAATTAATGCAGGTCCAGCAGCAAAAGCTGATGCTAAAAATCTTGGTCCTAAAAGGGCATTGTTCCAAAATGGTCTTGCCTGAAGACCTTGGTATAAAAAGGCTGTTACTAAGTGAATTCCAACTGCCCAAAATACAGATAGAAACGCCCCAGGAACATAAACTTTTGGGTTTGATTCTTTATTTTGATAATGTCTAAAAAGAATGTAAAGAGGAATGGTGATATTGATAAATAAATAACCATTTAGCACAATAACATCCCAAGTAAGCATAGAGTTAGGAAAATTAAAAACTCCAATACCTGGTATCATGTGCCATAAAACTCCAGGTCCTCCCATATCTGCAATAACAAAAGCCAAACACATTAATAAAGCAGAAACTGCTAGTCCTTCTCCAATTAGTACTGCTCTTTTAAAGTCAATATCTTTTAGTACATAAGTAGGCATCACTAGCATTACTGCGGCAGCGGCTACTCCAACTAAAAATGTAAAGTTAGATATGTATAATCCCCAACTTACACGGTCGTTCATTCCTGTGGCTCCTAATCCGTGTTCTAGTTGTATAGAGTAGCAATACATTCCAACTAACATAACAATAGATAGGAATCCCATCCATAAATGGTATTTTACAGATCCTGTTGTGATAAGGTTTAAACTGTCTAACGTTAGGTTTTTAAAGACTTTCAAAATTTTCATTGAATTGTAAGTTTAATTTGTGTTTAAGAAAGATTTAGGTTAATCCATATAGTACCAAAATTTAGGCTCAGTTCCTAAATCTTCTTTTAGCCTAAATACTTTTTTGTTTTCTAAAACCCATCTTATGGTGCTGTTAGGGTCTAGTAAATTACCAAATACTCTAGCTCCAGTTGGACATGCTTCTACACAGGCAGGGTTTTGTCCTTCTCTAGATCTTTGTATACAGAAGGTACACTTTTCCATTACTCCTTTTTTGCGAAGTCTGTTTCCTAAATAGTGTTGTTCTTTGTTTACTTCTTCTTCTGGTACTTCGGGAGTTTTCCAGTTAAATCGTCTTCCATCATAAGGACAAGCAGCCATACAATATCTACAACCTACACACCAGTCGTAGTCAATAACAACAATACCGTCTTCTTCTTTCCATGTTGCTTTTACTGGGCAAACTTCAATACAAGGAGGATTATCACAATGAAAACACTGGGTTCCCATGTAAAAATGACCAGCAGCAGGAACTTCGTGATAGTAATTGTCGTCAGATTCTCCAAAATTAAATCCCTTTCCTTCTTCCATTTCATGAATACGGATGTATTGCATCTGAGATTCTCTATCTTGATTGTTTTCTTCAACACAAGCATTTACACAATCCATATATCCTTGACATTTGGAAATGTTAAAAGCGTATCCAAATAAAGTATCTTCTTCTGCACCTTTAGAAGACATGTTTAAAGTTTTTCCAGTTCTAAGTTCGTAAGAACGTTCTAATCTTGTAACCGTTGCCTTTTTTTCTTCATCGGTCATTAGTTTGTAATTTCCTTTGAATTGCTCTTCCCAATCTATTTGTGCTTTTTCTTTAGATTCATCACTAGAGGTAATGCTACAAGAGGTACTTACTGCTCCGGCACCAATAAGTAAACTAGCGGTTAGTTTTTTAAAAGCGTCACGTCTGTCCATTTTTACATTAAACACTTGGTCGTAACCGTCTAGGTGTTTTTGTGCTTCGGGAATTTCTGGTGTTTCAGGTGATGAAGATTTACAACCACCATTCCCACCACTTCCGCAACTACAATTGTGTTGAAGTGATTTGTTTTTATGTCTTCCTAAGTTTAGTGAGTACCACTTATTAGTATCGTTGCTCATGGTCGTAGTGTTTAGTTTCTTTCTTTAACTTTTTGAGTATTGTATCTGGCAGGCCATTTAGAAGGAATTTTTGGGTTGTGTGGATTATGGCAATTCACACAAGTCATAGATGCTCTAGGAGGTGCCCAACTACCAATTCTTTTTCCATGAGCCCCGCCTGCCCAATCTTTGTATTGTTGATTATGGCATTGACTACATAGGTTATAGCTATTGTTCAGGTCTATTTTTTTACCAGTAAAACTTGTTAGGCTATTGATGTCTTCTTTGTTGTGACAAGTAGTACAATTCATAGTGTTTTCATTAGCATGTTGTAATTTAATGTTCCAATGTGCTTTTTGATAATCAACACCTTTCATTTTTTCTAATGGCTTGGTATGGCATTCTGTACAAGCGTATAGTTCTATTTTTCCTTTGCGCTCTGGAATTAAAAAAGTGTGTCCGTTTTCAGTTACTTCAATAAGATCTAAATTTTTGATGTACTTTTCTGATGTTATACTGTTCCCATCATAACTTTTACTTAAATCTTCTATTTTGTCTCTAATCGTATGGTACTCATGATGCTCTTCTTTACAGGCAATTGAGTTGATGGCTATTAAGAATGACAATAGCAAGTAGATATGTTTTTTATAGTGTACCATTATGGTTTTCTTTTAAAGATTCCGATATCAATAGTTTCTTTATTGTTAATCACATGACATTGACGACAATTAATTCTTTCCGGATGTGTGGTTCTAATTTCTTTTGGAGCACTAGGCCCAGCATGACAGGCCAAACAATTTTCTCTCATTTGTAATTGATGAGGAATGGCTGGTGGACTTCCGGGTAGATAATTATTAGCTCCTTTTCCTACATTAGGTGCGGGGATTTTAATAAAATTAGAGCCTTTAAACAATGTGTTTGTTTTTTGTTCTACATGACATTGTCTACAGTTTACTTTCTCAGGATGTGGTGTAACTGGGGCATAGGCTTTAAATTTATCAACATAACCACCGTCTTGATGACATTGTAAACAGTTTTTACCTCCCATGCTTCTTTCTCCGCTAGCTACCGGATGAGGTATATAGGGTGGGGCATTGTGGTAGGCTCTGTTTTTGTAGTAATCTTTTAAAGACCTTTCGTGTGCGGGGTCTTGTGGAGTTTTACTATAATTTATTGCATGTTCAGATCTTTCAAATACGCCACTTTCTGAAGGGATTAATGTGGTTGAAGAAGGTGTGTTAATAGGAATATAAGCTTCTTCAAGACTAGATTGATAGCTAATATTCCAAACAACGACAAACGCAATGAAAAGAAGTGTAAAAAATGATATGATTCCTAACCTGTTCATTGCTTATACTTTTTCTATTTTAACAGCACATTTTTTGTAATCTGGTTGTTTAGAGATAGGACAAAATGCGTCTAGAGTTAAATCGTTAATTAATAAGTTTTCGTCAAAAAATGGTACAAATACTTGTCTTCTAACAGGTACACCTCTTTCGTTTACCGAAGCAGGTAAAATCATAGTACCTCTTCGTGTGGTTAATCTTACTTTATCTCCCGTTTTGATTTGTAGTTCTTTTGCTTCATCTGGGTTGATTTCTACATAAGAGTGAGGCATGGCCTTGTGTAGAATAGGAACTCTTCTTGTCATTGAACCAGAGTGCCAGTGCTCTATAACACGACCCGTACATAACCAGTATGGATATTCGTTATCTGGTTCTTCTGGAGCGTGTTCGTAAGGTCTTTGCCATATAGTTGCTTTTCCATCTTTGTTTCCGTAGAATTGGAATTCTTTACCGTCATCACAAGCAGGATCATATTTTGCGTTAAATCTCCATTTTGTAGATTTTCCATTTACATAAGGCCATTGTGCACCAGGTTGAGATTTTAAAACTTCTAAAGGAGCCATGTTGTGTTTTTTTCCTTCGTGATGTCTTCTGTACTCATTGTATATTTCTTCAATATGAGTTTCTTTATTGTAGTAGAATTGTTTTTCAAATCCCATTCTTTTTGCAACTTCTATCAACTGCCAAGTATCACTCATTGCCTCTCCAGGAGGATTAATCATTTGCTCAAAATATTGAGTTCGTCTTTCTGAATTTCCGTACATTCCTTCTCTTTCAATCCACATAGCAGATGGTAAAATAACATCGGCAATGTCTGTTGTTGGAGTAGGGTAGATATCAGAAACTACAATAAATCTACCTTCTTTTTTAGTGGCATCTCTGTAGCGTTTTAATTTAGGCATGGTAACCATTGGGTTGGTAACCTGAATCCACATAAAACGAATTTCGCCTCTGTCTAGAGCTCTAAACATTTCTACAGTATGATAAGTAGGTTTTGATGGGATGTTTTCTACAGGTACGTTCCATATTTTAGCAGCGTGGGCTCTGTGTTCAGGGTTTGTAACTACTCCATGTGGCAATTTGTGGGTTAGTGTACCTACTTCTCTTACAGTCCCACAGGCACTTGGTTGACCTGTTAAAGAGAATGGACTGTTTCCTGGGGTAGATATTTTACCTGTTAATAAATGGATGTTGTAAACTAGATTATTAATCCATGTACCTCTAGTGTGTTGGTTCATTCCCATACACCATAAAGACATTACTTTTGTGTTTTGGTTTCCATAAAAAGAAGCCATGTATTTGATGTCTTGGGCAGAGACTCCAGAGATTTTTTCTACTTTTTCCGGCGTATAATCCTCTAAGAATTTTTTGTAATCTTCAAAGTCAATTGCTTGAGGTTTGTCTGTAAATGAGTAGTTGTCTTCAAGACCATAACCCATTTTAGTTAATCCTTTTTTAAAGTTACAGTAATTTTCTATAAAGGATTTATTTGTCCAATTATTTTTTATAATTTCATAACAAATAGCATTTGCAACAGCTAAATCTGTGTTGGGTTTAAACAAAATAGATCTATCGGCAGCCATACTTGTACGTGTGGTACGTGTTGCGAAATCAATAATTTTTACATTTCTTTTTTGTCTTTGATCTAGTAATCTGGAGAATAGAACAGGGTGCATTTCTGCCATGTTGTTTCCCCATAAGACAAATACATCAGCATGATCAATATCCTCGTAACATCCCATAGGTTCGTCAATACCAAAAGAGGTCATAAAACCAGTTACAGCACTTGCCATACATAAACGGGCATTAGCTTCTACGTTATTGGTTCCTATACATCCTTTAAATAGTTTAGAGGCAACATATCCATCTGGTATTGTCCATTGTCCTGATCCATATATAGAAACTGAATCTTTCCCGTGTTCTTTTATGGTGGATTGCATTTTAGAAGCGATTAAATCAAGCGCTTCCTTCATGGTAGTTTTTTCGTATTTTCCATTTTTCATCACCAATGGATGAGTAAGTCTATCTTTTCCGTAAATAGCAAGGATAGAGTGATACCCTTTTACACAACAAAGTCCTTTGTTGACTGAAGAATTTGGATCTCCTTTTACCGCTACCGCTTTACCATCTTCGACTCCAATTAAAACCCCACAACCTACACCACAAAATCTACAAGGTGCTTTTTTCCAGTCTAGGCCATCGTTGTTTGGAATTCCTTTTAGTTGTTCTTCAGCAAACATAATTCCTGGGAACATTGTTGTTGCTGCTGTCATGGCAGAAAGAATTGCCATTTTTTTGATGAAATTACGTCTGTCTATTAATGGAGCGCTCATAATTTATGAAATATTTTGAGGTGTATTGAATCCTGCTACCATTGCTAAAAGCTTTAATGAAGGAATAGATTCTATATGTTCTTTTAATTGTTCGTCTTCTTCTTTGGAGTTGGTTTCTGTAACAATGATTAATAAATCTTTGTTTTTAGAAGGGATGACTTCGCAAGATTCAATGGCATTGATGGCATTGGCTAATTCTTGTTTTTTGCCTGAGTGCGGATGTGCAAGATAGCTATTGATAGGCATTGTGTTTGTTTTTACAATTGTTTATGTATTCTCAAAACTATGACAATGGCCTATAGATTTATATGATAAATGTCATTGGAAAAAAGAAATATTTAAATTATTTTATACTGGAGGTTAGATATGGTTTTAATTAAGTTAAGTTTATTTGTTATTGTTTTGAGATAAATGAAAAAAGCCCGAGCAAATTGCTCGAGCTTTTAGTTTTTGATAGTGTAGAGATAGTTATTTGGTGTATTTTTTTAGCCAATCTTGTTCGGTAAGGGCTTTGAATTTTTTGGTGCCATCATATGGGTCTTTTCCACCTTTAAAATATGCTTTAATTTTGTGTAATGGAACGGTGTCTTTCATTAAAGTAGCAGCTTCTGCTTGATGGTTTCCATGAAAATCATGACATTGTAAACATGTAGACCACATACCTTTTTTAAATAACTCTGAGTGAGGGGTATCAATTGGGTCGTCTTTAATTTTAGTGTCGCTATGGCAGTTAATACAGTAGTTTCCTTGAGCTAAACTTATTCTAATGCCGTTGTGTTCGTTATGGCAAGTAGTGCAGTTGGTAGCATCAATTTTTTGAATTGATTTTTTGTATTTAGGTTCTAAAAACCTATGGGTAGGGTGTCTGTCATTATCTCTGTCATGACACGAAAGGCATTTTTTAGTGTCTACAGGTAGTGATCCAAATTCTACCATTTTTTTTCTGAGTCCTATTGCGTGCTCAGTGTTAGATTGGATTTGTTGTATCCAATTTCCTCTAGCATCGGCATGGCAAGTGTTACAAGAAAAATCTTCGTGACCTGTATTCATTGGGCCAATACTTAAATATTCCTCGGCAGGTTTTATAAATAATAATGATGAAATGGCGATAATAGCAATCACAAGACCTATTAGTGTTCCGTAAAACTGTCTTTTTCTTAGTGGGTTAATTTTAAACATAATTTAGGCTATTTCAATCGTTACGCTTTCGCTGTTAGGATAGGTAATACAGGTTAGAACTTCACCATTATTAACTTGTTCATCGCTTAGTAAATGTCCTTTGCTCATGTTGGTTTCTCCATCAATGCATTTGCCTTTACAGGTGCTACACATTCCTGATCTACAAGAATAAGGGAGAGGTATGTTTTTGCTCATTGCTTGTTGTAAGATGGTTTTGTTTCCAGGAACCTCAAGTTGATATGTTTCTTTTTTATAGAGAATTGTCACACTGCTAATAAGGTTTTTTCTATCAATTTTAATAGCAGGAGCCTTAAAAGCTTCGAGCATGATTTGATTTCTTGTAACTCCTTGCTTTTTTAAAATTTGAACGGTATTTTCCATAAAACCAGCAGGGCCACACATCATGTATTTGTGATTTGTAAACGTTAGGTTATGTTTTTTAAAAATAGTGGTTAGTAATTCTTCGGTTAAAAAACCAGTGTGGTATTTTGGGTTTGTATTTTCACTTAGAATGTGTTCTATAGAGAGTTGTTTGGGATTCTCTTTAGCTAATTTTTCTAACTCATCATAAAAAATAATATTTTCTTTATTCTGATTTGCATAAATCATTAATATCTTGGATTTGGGCTCTTTTACTATTACAGATTTAGCTATAGAATAGATAGGGGTAATTCCACTACCAGCACCAAATAATATATATTGAGTTTGGTGATTCTTATTTGGGGTGATGTTGAAGCTTCCCATGGCAACATCAATTTTGATTTTATCACCAATTTTTAGGACATTGTTAATGTAGTTGGATACGTATCCACCTTTTACTTTTTTAACCGTAATCCTAAGGTCTTTTTCCACATCAGGACTACTGCTAAAAGAGTAGGCTCTTTTTACAGTGTCTTTACCTATTTTAAAATCGAACAGGATAAATTGACCAGGTAAATATTTAATTTTTCTGAAAAAATTACCATTTTTAAAGCATACTGTTACTGCTTCAGGTGTTTCTTGAATAATGTCTGTTACTTTTAATATCATGGTTTAAGTTGCTGCTGTTATTTATAATAGAATACAGTGCCAATATGTAGAAATAAAATGGCGGTAATAAGCATAGATAAGCTTACATGTACTATCATCCACCCTTTAAAAATCCATTCTTTTTGAGATTTTATAACGTCAAGATTAATCGTTCCTAAGAGCATGTTTGCAAAAAACACATAACTTAATAAAGCTAAGTAACCATAGCCGTAGCTAGTTGTGTGAATGTAGAAAAGTATCGGGCTAAAAGCTCCAATCCACTTGTGTATTTCAGTAAGTTTTATTGAATGTTTTTTTAGCTTAGGAATAATTCTTGTAAAAGTTAAAAACCATTGAAATGTTATGAATAAAGCTAATGCTAGTCCACTCCATCTCTTGTACATTTCTTGAGATTGTAGTTGCTCTAAAGATGTTATTTTAAAACCTAGTATATCCTGTAGTATGTAGCTACAGAATAATACTAGACCTATAATGGTGATCGCTTTTTGATTTTTCAAGGCTTTATTTTATTTCATTAATGATGACATGGTAGCGTAAGCTGATAATTTTCTAACACTATCAATAAATACTTCTGGTGCTGGTAGATATTTTCCGCTTGATGGCCATTTGTCGCCAACTTCTGGTTTGTCACTTTCTTTAAAGTTTTTAATTTCTTCTAGGTAGTCGTTGTATACAGCGGTAGTACCATCTCTATAAGCTTTTAATACATTCATGGCTTCGGTATAGCTTAAAGAGTCTGCAGGATATTGCCATGTGGTAGCACCCATAACATCGCCTAATTTCCAATCTGTTTTGGTAGTTTTTTCATGATTATTATGGCAACTTACGCAGGCAGGTGCTCCAGCAACATCAGCAAACATGGCGGTGTAAAGCTTAGATTCTTCATCGTAAAAATGTTTTGGTTCTCTAGTTTCTTTGATTTCTTTAAATAATTCTGCTTGTTTACCAACCAATTGATTAGATGCGCTAATAGGAAAGTCAGAACTTAAATAAAGACCTAAAGGAACGTCTCCTTTGCGAATATCGTTAGCAATTCCTCTTAGGAATAATGCAGGTAATGGACCTGCTTCTACTTTTTCGTCTTGCCAAGCTTCGTCAAATTTAAATCCTTGTTTTTTACCTCCTCCTACAATAGCTTTTGTATAGAGAGTTCTAGTAACCTCATTTTCGTGAGCTACCATGGTTAAAACCTCTGCAACAGAAAAAGCTTTTTTGTCGGTAGATGCTGATGTTGTTTCTTCTGGAACCCCTCCGCAAGAAACAATGAATACAGGAATAAATAAAAGTAGTTTTTTAAAGTTTAGTTTAGTTATGTTCATGTTGATTATTTTATAGTTGTTGATTGTTTTAGGTTATTTTAGTAGGCAGCTTCTATCATAACTGAAGCCATTACTCCGTATACGTCTACCCATGCTTGTTTAACTTCAGGAGTAAAATCATCTCCTAGACCTACGGCTAAAGTTCCTATTAGAGCTGTTCCAACGGTATCATAATGAGATTTTTCAACACGATAAGCTACGTGTCTTTTTCCTAGGTCTTGTAATACAGGAATTAAGGCTTCAATATTTGATAATCCAGCTACTGCGGCAGATAACATAGTCATTAGTTTGTTTCCTTGCTCTTTCATTTTGTCGTTGTCGGCAGCAGGAAATAAGGGTTTTAATTTAGGGTCTAATTCAAATAGTTTTGAGTAAAATATTTCTGCTGCGGTAGCAGCAATGGGTTTTACAGCTTCAAAAGATGTTTGTACTAGTTCAATTGTTTTTGCAGGGATGATTTCTTTTTTCTCTACAACTACTTCTGTTTTCTTTTTTCCGAATAGATTTGATAAAAAACTCATTGTTTACTTTGTTTTATATGTTGGTTGCTTAGTTTTGTTACGTAAAAATACTGTTGTTTAGTTTTGCTTGTAATGACTTGTGTCATCTTGTAAGGTGCTTTATGTCAGTTTTTTAAAGTGTGTTTTTGTGTTTGTAAATGAAAAAAGCCCGAGCAAATTGCTCGAGCCTTTAACACTGAATAATTAAGGAATAATTACAGAATATTTTATAGGAATTTAGGCTTGATAGTTAACATGATCCAAGCCCAGTTTTGAGTGTCTTTTGCAGGGGCATTGGCTGCTGGATTTGGAAAGTCATCACTTTCAAAAAACTGAGAGTATCCTGCTGCAATTGAATATCCGTTGAATTTTTTAGCGACAACTAAATCTACTTCAGAACCTAAGTTGTTTTTAGTCATAGATTGTTCTTTAAAGTAATGTCCAATTAATGTTGTAGATATTCCTTTGATGATTTTAGTGGATGCTTTAGCGCTAATATCAATTAATCCATTTCCTCCAGCATGGTTTCCAACGTAGAATCTATCCATAAGACCGTTAAATGCGTGGTTGGTTCCGTATAAAGGAAAGAATCCTTGGCTAGTAGCTGATTTTTTACCAGAAATAATTTCTCCTCCTACACCTACAGAAGTAATTTTTGTAAGGTTTATGTTGGCGTTTAAACTAGCAAGGTAAGCCATGTCAACTTCAACATCTCCTGCTCTAAGTCCATCTTGAATGTATCCGTTACCGCTTAAGCTAATAGGTCCTAATTTGGTGTCAAAGTGAACCCCAGCAGTGGTTAGGTTAGATTTGCTAGCTGTATTGTTTTGAAAATTATTGTTTAAAATTAAAGCGCTAATGTTAGTCGCTCCGAATTTTTTATTAGCATGGATAAAAGCCATTTCTCTGTAAGAAAATAATAAGGCAGTGTCGTATATATTATCACCCATAGTGTTTAGTGAATAACCAGCATCTATAGAGTATCCACCTTTGTTGTATTTTAAAACACCAACATCGTGTGTTCTTGCTTGTTGAGCCCAACCAAGACCTCCTAAAATTCTTTGATCATCATAAGATAAAGGTTGACGTCCTATTTTTACACTTAATGCTTCGTTGATTTTTAAATCAGCCCAAGCTTCTTGTATACGAAAATTTCCGTTACCAGCTGCTGAGATTTGTGGACGGTCTCCAAGTGTAAAAACCTCTTGTAGTCCAATATAAGTAGTGTAGCTAGCCGTTGTGTATGTTGCGTTTATTGCTGCTCTAACAGTTGTTTCTACATATCCTGGAGTACCAACTCTACCAGATGTATTTCCTGCAGGGGCTGCTGCAGCGGGTTGGTATCTGTAGTTAAATCCATCTATCCATTCTGTACGTGGTCTAAATTCTCCACTTAATGAAAAAGTTGGTTTTTCTTCTTGTGCATTTGCGATAGCTGTAAAGGCAAATACTGTTGCTAATAAAGATTTTTTAAAATTCATTGTATAATAATTTAGTTGTTTCTTTTTATGAGTTGTAATATTAATGATCTTTAATTTTTTCTTAAATGATGATTATCATGTTTTTAGTGTTCTAAAAAATCGATCAAATGTTTTCTGTATTTGTAATAGTCGTTATGTTCTAAGATAGCTTTTCTTGTTCTAGGTCTTTCAAAATCAATAGAAAGTACATCACCAATTTTTGCTTTAGGACCGCTAGTCATCATTACAACACGATCGGCTAAAAAGATAGCTTCATCTACATCATGAGTAATCATAACTGCTGTAATTTTTTCTTTATTCCAAACATCAATTAGTACGTCTTGTAGCTGACCTCTAGTTAAAGAGTCTAACATTCCAAAAGGTTCGTCTAATAAAAGCACTTTTGGTTTGATGGCAAAAGCTCTAGCAATACCAACTCTTTGTTGTTCTCCTTGAGATATTTCGGAAGCTCTTTTGTTAAAAGAACTTTCCATTCCTACTTTGTGTAAATAGTATTTACAGATGTCTTCTTTTTGTTTTTTTGTAGCGTGAGGATATACTTTTTTTACTCCTAACATTACGTTTTCCATAGTGGTTAGCCATGGCATTAAACTAGGTGCTTGAAAAATAACACCTCTGTCTGGTCCTGGTCCTTTAATGCTGCTTCCAAGAACTGAAATTTTACCTCCTGAAATTTCGTTTAATCCTGCAATCATAGATAACATCGTTGTTTTTCCGCATCCTGAGTGACCAATAATTGTAATGAATTCTTCTTTTTTGATTTGTAGATTTAAATCTTCTAGAACAACATAGTCTCCTTTAGGTGTAGGGTATACTTTTTTTAAGTCTACCAAATCTAACATCACCTCGTTAGATGGGAATTTCTCTATTTTTGGATTGTGTATTAATTGATTCATTGCGTTGTGGTTTATTAATTAGTATCCCATCTAAAGTCCTTAGGTTGGATGTCTGGAAGTTCGTAACTAGTGTTGCTTTTAGCAGCTTGTTGTTCTCCTAGATCCATTAAATATTCAATGATTTCGATTCGAGTTTTTTTGTAATCCTCGTTGTCGTTTAGAGCGGTTTTGTCTCTAGGTCTTTCAATATTTATTTTAAATTCAGGTCCAAGAGTAGCTTTAGGTCCAGGTTTTAACGGAATAATTCTGTCGGCCATATACATGGCTTCGTCAACATCATTGGTGATTAATAAGGCGGTTCGTTTATTAATCTCCCAAATTTTAAGAATTTCATCTTGTAGATTTCCGCGAGTTAAAGCATCTAAAGCCCCTAAAGGTTCGTCCATAATAATCATTTCAGGACTCATAGATAGGGCTCTGGCTACAGAAACACGTTGTCTCATTCCTCCAGATAATTCTTTTGGGTATTTGTTTGAGGCGTGAGTTAAACCAACCATTTCAATATGTTCTTTTACACGTACATCTTTTTCTTGTTTAGATGCTTTAGGAAATGCTTCTTGAATAGCCATATCAATATTTTGATACACGGTTAACCAAGGTAAAAGAGAGTAGTTTTGAAAAATAACTCCTCTTTCGTGGCTTGTGTCTTCTACAGGTTTTCCTTTAAAAATTACTTCACCTTCAGTAGGTTTTAATAATCCGTTAATTAAATTAACTAAGGTTGTTTTTCCACTACCCGAAAAACCTACAATGGCAACAAACTCTCCTTCCTCAATACTTAAATTGATGTTGTTAAGAATTTCTCCTTTATCTTCCTTAGCAGGGTTGTATGTTTTGTATATGTTTTTAAGTTCTAATATAGCCATGATATTTAGTTTTAAGGTTTCTTAAATGGTTTCCTTTTCAAAAGAAACTAAGTTTTGAATAAATAACATGATTCTGTCTAGTGCAAATCCAATAAAACCAATAACAAACATGGCTACAATGATTTTTGAATTAGAATCCATGGCTCCATTTTGAAACTCTTCCCATACAAAAGAACCTAGTCCAGGAGATTGAGCAAGTAACTCTATGGCAATTAATACCATCCACGCTACAGATAAGGTAATACGTAAACCTGTAAAAATTAAAGGTAAAGATGCTGGTAAGATTACTTTAAATATTTTTTGAAGCGGTCTTAGTCTTAATACTTTAGCTACGTTGATATAGTCTGTGTTTACAGAGGCTACTCCCATGGCAGTGTTTACCAAAGTTGCCCACATAGAACAAAGTCCTACAGAAATAAATGATATAATAAAAGAACTGTCGCTATCTGAATTTTTGGTTAAGGTTTTTACAATCATAAAAACTAGTAATAACCATACTACAGGTGAAACGGGTTTGAAAATTTGTATGATCCAGTTGATAGATCCTCTTAAAGTTTCGCTTAATCCTAGAACAATACCAATAGGAACGGCAATAAATAAGGCTAATAAAAAACCAGCAAAAACAGTTTTTAAACTCGTTTTTATTTGATCAACAAAAGAAGGTCTTCCTGTGTAGGTAATGGCTTTTTTTCCTTGAGCTACACGTTTTTTGTTCATCTCAAAAGTTTTCTCAGCAAAGGCTTCTTTATCGGCAGATATTTGTCTGTGGTCTTCTAGTAAAGTTTGATATGCATCGTATACTTGAGTAGGAGATGGTAATGTATTAGGTTGGCAGTTTGAATCGCCAGACTCCATACATGCTTTTAATTTAGCGGCTTCTTCTTCTCCTTGGTTTCTTGTAGCTGCTTCAATTTTAAATTCAGCTTCTTTGTTGTATAAAGATCTAGATCCTAATTGCCAAAGTCCGATAAAAATGAATATAGAAGCAATAGGTGCAACTATTTTTCTCATTACTGCTTTGGTGTTTTTTTTAGGTTCTTCTTTGCATATTAAACGTATTAGTGGTTCTAAAAAACCAAGTCCAATAAATTTAATTCCTTTGATGATTGAATCTTTCATGGTGTATTATTTTTCCTTAATGCTTCCTTAAATTGTTCAGTAGAGTAAACCGGGGAATAAATCCCCGATTTTTTTATTCTTTATAAATGGGTTAGTCTTTGTTTCCTATTTTAAAAGAATTGATGTATCCAATAGGGTCTTTACCATCGTATTTGTTACCATCAATAAAGTCTGTGGTTACTGGTTTGTATCCGTCTGTTTCTGGGATGTCGCTAGCAGGGATTTTTCCTTCTTTTACCAATAGTTTAGCTGCTTTTTTCCAAATATCAGGGCGGTATATATCTTTTGCTTTTTCTGCATACCATTCAACTGGTTTTGCTTCTGGAATTTGTCCCCATCTTCTCATTTGAGTTAAAAACCAAACTGCATCAGAATAGAATGGGTAGGTTGCATTGTAACGGTAGAAAACATTAAAGTCTGGCATTTCACGTTTATCACCTTTTTCAAATTCAAAAGTTCCTGTCATTGAGTTGGCTAAAACGGCTTCGTCTGCTCCTACGTATTGAGGCATAGATAATATTTTAACTGCTTCTGCTCTGTTACCTGGAGCATCTAACCATTGTCCAGCTCTAATTAAGGCTTTGGTTACTGCAACGGCTGTGTTAGGGTTTTCTTCAACAAATTTTTTGGTCATTACAAATACTTTTTCCGGGTTGTTTTTCCAGATGTCGTAGTTGGTTGTTACAGGTACTCCAATTCCTTTAGCAACAGCTTGTTGGTTCCATGGTTCACCTACACAGTATCCGTAAATAGTACCTGCTTCTAAAGTGGCTGGCATTTGTGGCGGAGGTGTTACTGATAGTAATACTTCTGCATCAATTTGTCCTTGTATATTGTCTGCAGAATACATACCTGGGTTGATTCCTGCTGCAGCTAACCAATATCTAATTTCGTAGTTGTGTGTAGATACTGGAAAAACCATTCCCATTTTAAAAGGTTTTCCTTCGTTTTTGTATTGAGTAATAACAGGTTTTAATGCGTCAGCACTAATTGGGTGAACAGGTTTTCCATCTCCGTCTTTTTTAACATGTGGTTTCATTCCTTCCCAAACTTTATTAGAAACAGTAATCCCGTTTCCGTTTAAGTCCATTGAGAATGGAGTTACTAAAGCGGCTTGTCTACCAAATCCTGCACCTGCTGCAATAGGTTGTCCTGCTAACATGTGTGATCCATCTAATTGACCATCAATAACACGATCTAAAATGTTTTTCCAGTTAGATTGTGCTTCTACAGAAACAAATAATCCTTCATCTTCAAAGAATCCTTTTTCTTTTGCAATAGCCAAAGGAGCCATGTCTGTTAATTTAATAAAACCAAATGTTAATTGTGGTTTTTCAATTTCTAGTGATGTGCTAGCTTGTTCAACACTAGTTGTGGTTTTTGTTTCCTTTTTTTTCTTGTCCCCACATGATGCTAACAATAATGCTGCTGCAATCAAAGTAGAAGCTTTAAAGAATTTAATTTTCATATTAATTGATTTAAGTTAATTACGTATTGATACTTAGTTTAGCAAAGATATGTACGTAGTTTGTTTGCATTGACCTTTTAAGCGCATGTTAGTCTAAGTTTTTAGGCATAAAAAAAACTGCACATAGGCAGTTTTTAAGGTTATTGTACGTAATTACGTAGTTTTAACTATCTAAGAAGAAATTGTGTTCAGAGATTTCTTTCTTTAGTTTAGCTACATCTAATATTTTTATCAATTTAGATTTGGTGTATATTAAGTCTTCTTTTTTTAGGGCTGATAAAATACGTATTACTTGTTCGTCTGTTGTTCCTGCATAGTCTGCTAATTCTTTTCTTGATAGTTCTATACCTATTGATCCGTTTTGCTCTCCAAACTTTCTATATAAGTAAAGTAACATATCAATTACTTTTTCTCTAACAGTCATTTGAGACATGGTTTTTACTTTGGTTTCACTACGGTTTAGTTCCTCTGCGTAAAAATGCATGAAATCAAAAGTAACTTTTGGTTCAGATAATAAGATGTCTTTAAGTAAAGCTGTAGAAAAATTACAAAGTACGGTATCTTCTAAAGCAGTTGCTCCAATCTTATATGTTTCTCCCATACCAAAACCACGGTGTCCTATTACTTCACCATCTTTAGATAGTCTAAGTATTTGTTCTTTTCCGTTGTACCCGGTTTTTATCACTTTTACTTTACCACTATATATAAAGTATAGACCATTTACTGGAGCACCTTCCATGATGAATTGCCTAGACTTTTTACACTGAATAGTGTGTTTTTGTTCGGTAATTTCAGGGTTTAGGTTATGAATATGACCTAGGTTTTTTTTGATTAAGCACGTCTCGTTAGTGCAGTTTGTACAGCTGTAATTCATATTTCTACGTATTTATACGACAAATTTACTGATTTATTTTGTTAATCTAAGTATTACTACGTATATTTGCATCGTAGTACAAAGTAAAACAAACTTATTTATATATGAAAACAATTTTAGTAATAGGTAACGGAATGGTAGGTTATAAGTTTTGTGAAAAGCTTATGGCTAAGACTGAAGGTAGTGGTTATAAGGTAATTGTTTTTGGTGAAGAGCCAAGACCAGCTTATGACAGAGTACATTTAAGTGAGTATTTTGCAGATCAAGATGCTGAGCGATTGAGTATGGCTCCAAGATCTTGGTATGAGGAAAATAACATTGAATTAATTACTAATGAACGTGTAACCGACATTCATAGAGCGAGTAAAACTATCACGACTATTAGTGATAAGGAGTATACGTATGATTATTTAGTGTTAGCAACTGGATCATCTGCATTTGTTCCTCCAATTCCAGGAGTAGAGAAAAAAGGTGTTTTTGTTTACAGAACTATAGAAGACTTAGATGCTACTATGTCTTATGTAGAAGAAATTAAAAAGAATAAACCAGACGGAAAGGCTGCAATATTAGGTGGAGGGCTTTTAGGATTAGAAGCAGGAAAAGCTATTATTGATATGGGACTTGAAACTTCTGTTGTAGAGTTTGCTCCTAGATTAATGCCAAGACAGTTAGATAATGATGCAAGTAAGGTTTTGCAAAGAAAGCTAGAAGATATAGGTCTTGATATTCTTTTAAATAAAGGAACTCAAAATATAGAAGGTGCTGATGCAATTACTGGAATGAGATTTTCAGAAGATGAGGTGTTGCCAGTAGATATGTTGTTGGTTTCAGCAGGTATTCGTCCAAGAGATGAGTTAGCTAAAACATGTGGATTAGATGTAGGAACTCGTGGAGGTATTGTAGTGTCAAATGACATGAGAACTTCTGATGAAAATGTATTTGCTATTGGAGAATGTGCATTGTTAAATCATATGATTTATGGTTTGGTTGCTCCAGGTTATGATATGGCAGGTGTTGCTGTTGATAATATTTTAGGAGGAGATGCATTAATGCCAACTTCTATTGATATGTCTACTAAGTTAAAGTTAAGTGGTATTGATGTAGCTAGTTTTGGTGATGCTTTAAATGAAGCTAAAGAAAGTGAATCAATAGTATATGAAAATAAATTCCAAGGAATTTATAAGAAAATAAATGTTTCTAAAGATGGTAAGGCATTGTTGGGAGGTATCTTGGTTGGAGATGCATCTGATTACAATATGTTGCACCAAATCTTTTTGAATGGAATGAAGATTCCTGAGAATCCAGAAGATTTAATTTTAGGAGCGAGAGGTGGTGAAGAAGCATCATTTGGTTCTGCATTAGATTTACCAGATTCAGCTGTAGTTTGTTCTTGTGAGGCTGTAACAAAAGGTCAAATCTGTTGCAAGGTAGATGAAGGAATGACTACTTTAAAAGAAGTTGCAGGAGCAACTAAAGCAACAACAGGTTGTGGAGGTTGTAAACCAATGGTGACTGATTTAATTAATGAGTCTTTAAAAGCTCAAGGAGTTACTGTTAAAGAAACTGTTTGTGAGCATTTTGATTACTCTCGTCAAGAGTTGTATGAGATTGTTAAAATCAAAGGAATTAAAACTTTTGAAGAGTTGTTAACGTCTCATGGTAAAGGAAAATTAGGTTGTGAAACTTGTAAGCCAGTGGCAGCATCTTTATTTGCAAGTATTTATGCAGATACAGGAAATGATCATAACGTAATTCAAGATTCTAACGATAAATTCTTAGCAAACATTCAACGTAATGGTACATATTCTGTAGTGCCAAGAGTTGCAGGAGGTGAAATTACACCAGAGCAATTAATCGTTTTAGGGCAAATAGGTAAGAAGTACGATTTATATACTAAGATTACAGGTGGTGCTCGTATTGACTTTTTTGGAGCTGAATTACATGAATTACCATTAATCTGGAAAGATTTGATTGATGCAGGTTTTGAGTCTGGTCATGCTTATGGAAAGTCGTTACGTACAGTAAAATCTTGTGTAGGTTCTACATGGTGTCGTTACGGTATGGATGAGTCTGTTTCTTTTGCTATTGAAATTGAAAATAGATATAAAGGATTAAGATCTCCTCATAAAATTAAAGGTGGAGTTTCAGGATGTATTCGTGAATGTGCAGAAGCTAGAGGAAAAGATTTTGGAATTATTGCTGTAGAAGGTGGGTGGAATCTTTATATCGGTGGAAACGGAGGAGCTACTCCAAGACATGCTGAGTTGTTAGCAGAAAAAATTACTAACGAAGAAGTGATTAAATATACTGACCGTTTCTTAATGTATTATATTAAAACTGCAGGGCCTTTAGTTAGAACGGCAGCTTGGTTAGATAAAATAGAAGGTGGTATTGAGCATGTAAAAGATGTAGTGATTAATGATTCTTTAGGATTATGTGAAGAGTTAGATAAAGATATGGCTGGGTTGGTTGATGCTTACAAGTGTGAGTGGAAAGAGGCTATAGAGAATATTGATGAACAAAACAATCGTTTTGCTCACTTTATAAACTCAGAAGAAAGTGATGAGAACATTGAGTTTGTATCTCTTAGAGATCAAAAAATGCCAAAACTTTGGTCTTAATTTCCTAACCTTAAAAATTTAAAAAGATGAATTCAATTTTAGAACAATATAAATCAGTACCTGAATCAGAAGTTAAAGAATGGTTCAAAGCAGCTCCGGTAAGTAAATTTCCTGAAAATGGAGGAGCTTGTGTTAAAGTAAATGATAAACAAATAGCTGTATTTAATTTTACAGCAGAGGGTAAGTGGTATGCCTCTCAAAACGTATGTCCACATAAAATGGAAATGGTGCTTTCTAGAGGTATGATTGGTGAAGACTGTGGTACTCCAAAGATTGCCTGTCCATTGCATAAAAAAACTTTTTCTCTTGAAACAGGAGAAAACTTAAACGGAGAAGATTATTCAATTGCTGTTTTTCCAGTAAAAGTTGAAGATGGATTCGTTTATATCGGTACTCGTTAATAAAAAATACTTTTTATTAATAAGTTTGTTTTATACTCAACTAAGCTCGATGGAAACATCGAGCTTTTTTTTGAGTAAAAGATTATGTTGGTTTGTGCATTTTTCTTTGGAGCAACATAAAATGTTCTGGTATTAAATTTCTTTTAGCTTCGGTGTAAACCGAAATGTACAAGTAAGCATTGTTGCTTTTTGCCTTTTGAATTAGGTCATAGTACTGGTCGTGGTTTAGTTTTTCCATGGATGAAGAGTTTTGAGTTTGGTACTAGGGGGTAAAAACTAAAATCGTTATGTATTTTTGAATTTAGGTGTCTTGCTTAATTGTTGAGTTAAGTAAAATTCTAAAGACTTTCCTTCTAAAGTTACTTTAAAAAAATGTTTTTTCCTACTCTTTAAGTAGGAATTGTATATTTGTATCCATGTTATCAAAGAAAACAAAATACGGAATTAAGGCTTTGACTTATTTGGCTAAGCGAAAAGAGAATTGTCCTGTGCAAATTTCTGAGATAGCTGGTCATGAAAACATCTCTATTAAATTTTTAGAAAGAATATTATTGGAGCTTAGAAAAGCTGGGGTTTTAGATTCTAAAAAAGGTAAAGGAGGGGGGTATTTTTTAGCTCGTTTACCTAAGGATATTCCTATGACGGATATTATTCGTACTTTAGAAGGACCTATTGCAATGGTGCCTTGTGTTTCGCTTAATTTTTATAAAAAATGTGATGATTGTAAAAGCGAAGAAGTTTGTGCGGTTAATAAGTTAATGATTCAAGTAAGAGATAGCTCATTGCAAGTGTTTAGAAATACATCATTACAGGATTTAATTAATTACTAATTTATGGCGTTTATCAAAGTGTTTTCGGGTAGTCTTGTTGAGGTTCAATATGTAAGACAAATATTGCAGGATCAAGGAATTGAGCCAATTGTTAGAGATACTACTTCTTCTGCAGCAATTTCTGGTTTCGGAGCTTTAACGCCTAATTTTCAAGAACTTTTTGTTCATTCTGATCAAGAAATAAAAGTTAAAGAGATCATTTCTTCAATAAAATAATCATTCATTTTTTTGCTATAAAACTTTGTTTTCCTATAGTGGAATCTATTATCCTACTAAGTTTGTAGATTTTTAAGTTTTTTGTTGTGAGCATGTAATAAAAACTTTACCTTTGCGACCTACTTGTTGTTATTTTCCTACTTAACAAGTGGGGTAATAAGTAAAATGAATAAAAGAAAATGGTAACAGAAAAAGTTTTTAATAGTGAAGGAGATAGCAGTTATGCTAAATCAGTGTCTTCTGAAAAACCAATTCGTAGCGTTGTAAAAGCTGTAAGTT